>DATBNK010000065.1:0-25643 GCA_036554355.1 Aquiluna sp. | reverse complement strand
CTGTCCGTTGTTGCGATCACGCATGTTGTAGAGGTTGAAACCGGTTGGCTCCCAGACGTAAGTCATGTCAGTTAGGTTCACGAAGAAGTCATTGGTTAGCTGACCCTCGCGCTCGGTTAGAACACCGTGCTTTGCGCCAGCATGGTTTGCACCGAGTGCCCTCATGCCACCAACCAAGACTGTCATCTCCGGAGCGGTAAGACCCATTAGCTGAGCGCGGTCGAGCATTAGCTCCTCCGGGCTCACGGTGTAGTCCTTCTTTACCCAGTTGCGAAATCCATCGTGGATTGGCTCAAGTGGTGCAAATGACTCTGCATCGGTCCACTCCTGAGTCGCATCTCCGCGACCAGGTGCAAATGGAACCTCAACATCGTGCCCGGCAGCCTTGGCTGCCTTCTCGATGCCGACATTGCCAGCTAGGACAATCACGTCAGCAACGCTGATGCCAAATTCACTTGCGATTGGCTCAAGAACAGAAAGCACTCGATCCAATCGTGCTGGCTCGTTGCCCTCCCAAGAGCGCTGTGGCTCGAGGCGAATGCGAGCGCCGTTAGCGCCACCACGGTTGTCACTGCCGCGGAAGGTCCTCGCCGAGTCCCATGCGGTTGCGACCATGTCGGAAACCGACAGACCAGTTGCTGCAATCTTGGCCTTCACGTCGTTGACGTTGTAGTCCTTCTTGCCCTCGGGAACTGGATCTTGCCAGATCAGGTCTTCTGCTGGCACGTCTGGGCCGAAGTAGCGAACCTTTGGACCCATGTCACGGTGGGTGAGCTTGAACCAAGCCCTTGCGAAGACCTCCGCAAGGTAGTCAGGGTTCTCATAGAACTTCTTGGAGATCTCGCGGTAAATCGGATCCTTGATCATTGCCATGTCGGCATCGGTCATCGCTGGGTTGTAGCGAATCGAAGGATCCTCAACATCTACCGGCTTGTCCTCCTCCTTGATGTCGATCGGCTCCCACTGCCATGCACCTGCTGGGCTCTTCTTGAGCTCCCAGTCATAGGTGAATAGTAGGTAGTAGTAACCGTTGTCCCACTTGGTTGGGTTCGTGGTCCAAGCACCTTCGATACCGGAGGAAACGGTGTCGCGACCAATGCCACGGGTGGTGTGGTTCATCCAACCAAGGCCTGCCTCGTGAATGCCGGCGGCCTCTGGAGTTGCCTCTAGGTTCTCGGCGCGGCCGTTACCGTGCATCTTTCCGACGGTGTGACCACCGGCGGTTAGAGCAACGGTCTCTTCATCATTCATGGCCATGCGAGCAAAGGTCTCGCGCACGTGCTGCGCGGTCTTCAGTGGGTCTGGCTTTCCGTTTACACCCTCTGGGTTCACATAGATAAGGCCCATCTGGACTGCAGCCAAAGGGTTTTCCATGCTGGAGGCATCATCTACGTTTCCGTAGCGCTCGTCGGATGGCGCTAGCCACTCCTTCTCGCTGCCCCAGTAGATGTCGGTCTCTGGGTGCCAGATGTCCTCGCGACCAAAACCAAAGCCAAAGGTCTTTAGACCCATCGAGTCATAGGCAATGTTGCCGGCCAGGATAAAAAGATCGGCCCAGGAGACCTGGTTGCCATACTTTTTCTTGATTGGCCAAAGCAGTCTTCTTGCCTTGTCAAGGTTTACGTTGTCTGGCCAAGAGTTCAGAGGTGCGAAGCGCTGGTTTCCGGTGCCGCCACCGCCGCGACCATCGGCGGTGCGGTAAGAACCGGCTGCGTGCCAGGCCATGCGAATCATGAGTCCGCCGTAGTGACCCCAGTCGGCTGGCCACCAGCTCTGGGAGTCGGTCATCAGCGCGTGAAGATCCTTCTTCAGAGCCTCGACATCGAGTTTCTTGAGCTCTTCACGGTAGTTAAAGTCTTTGCCAAGCGGGTTGGTCTTGGTGTCGTGCTGGTGCAGGATGTCTAGGTTCAGCGCATTTGGCCACCAGTCCATCTTTGAAGATGCTTGGTTGGTTTGTGCTCCATGCACAACCGGGCAGGTACCTTGGGTTTCCATTTGTTTGGGTGTCTCCTGTGTTTGTTCGAACCATAGGCCCCAGATTCCCCCGGGGGCCACCTAACCACCCTACCTGCCCCACAGGTCACCAAGAATCATTTCTAGACAGCGTCCTCTAAATCAAACTCTAGGTAAACAGCTTCTTGATCCTCTGCACCGAGACGCTCTCGGCGGTGCCGAGCGACTGCGCGAATAGGCTCACCCGCAGCTCTTCGAGAAGCCACCTTGCCTGAACCAGTTCACTAGTTGCGCCGATAGTCAACGGGATGCTGCCCCCGGCAGCTTCAAAGACTGCGATGGCCTTGTTAAGCTCGCTTGCCGACTCTCGATCTCGACCCGGGTTTTCCGCTAGCTTTCTCACCCGCTCTGAAACTGCCTTGAGATAGGTGGTGATGCGAGGAAGTCTTGCAAGTCCGGTCTCAGTGAGAATGTTTTTGGGAGTCAGCTGGGCAACGTGATCTTTCTCTGAGGACAACACCGTGAGAAAAGCCATGGCATTGGCGTTAGAGATGGCTTTCAATGCTTCTCTTTGAGCCCGAGCAATTTCGTTTAGGTCTTTGGCAACCTCAAAGGATCTCTCCAGCGCAATTGCTCCGACCTTGTCCCGGACCGCCTCATATTCTTTGCGAGTGAAGATCATGCCGGAATCGAGCGCCTTGAGCTCTTGATTTGCAAGAGCCACATAGAGATCTTGAACGAAGCTTTCGATATTGCCGTATTGCAAGGTTGCCAGAGCGAGCTTCTCATCACCGGTGAGGTGATCCTCGACATATTTAGCAACCGAAGGTGTTGCCATGCGGATTAGTTCCGCAACTCCTGAAGGGTGCTGGGTGAGCTGATCGGTCTTTTGAGCAAAGACTTTGATTGCGACCTGGCCCTTTTTTATTTTCACAACCGCCGGGAATGCACTCACCTTGTTGGCCCCAACATCCAAGCTGATCTCTTTTGGCAGTTGATCAAAATCCCAAGAGCTAATCTCACGCTCTAGGTCGGAGTTGATCTTGCTGGCAATGCTGGCAACTGCTCCGCGAGATTGGTCTTTGAGCTTTGTGCGAAGTTTTTCAACATCGTTTTCTAGACCAATCTCTTGACCTTTGTCATCGACGATCTTGTATGACATGCGAAGGGAGGTGGGGAGCTTGTCGACATCAAAGTCGCCGGCCTCAATCTTCACGCCACTGAGTCTTTGCAGGTTAGATGCCAACACCTCGGTGAGTCTCCCGCTTGGTTGATCGGGGAGCAGATCCAGAGTCTTTTTGGCCCAGTCCGCCGCGGGAACCACATTGCGCCTAATGGCCTTTGGCAAGGTTCTGATTAGTTCAGTGACTAGCTCTAATCTCATGCCGGGTACTAGCCAGTCAAAGCTCTCTGGTTGCACCGAGGACAACAGCTCGAGCGGAACCTCCACTGTCACACCGTCATCGATTGCCCCTGGGTCAAATCGATAGCTGAGCTTGAGCTGTTGGCCATCCTGCAGCCACAAAGTTGGATTGTCGTGCTCGGCAGGTTCCTCAACCCTTTCACCAAAGAGCTTTTCTTGACTAATGGTTAGTAGCTCAGGCTGCTCAACCCTGACCGTCTTCCACCAACCCTCAAACGATCTTGTTGAAAAGACATCTAGCGGAATGCGGTTATTGAAAAACCGAAATAGGTCTTCCTCGTCTGGCACTAATCCTGGGTTTCTGGTGCGCTCGGCCAGCTGCGCTAACTCCGCGATTACCTCTTTATTGCGCTTTTCAAACTGCTGGACCGAGTGCCACTCGCCTTGCACCAGTGCATGGCGAATAAACAGTTCTCGTGAGAAACCCGCATCCACCCTCGAATACTGCATCTTTCTGGAGACCACGATCGGCAAACCAAACAGCACGACCTTCTCTAAGCCAATGACGGCTCCGAGTTTTTTCTCCCAGTGCGGATCTGAATAACTCCGCTTACAAAGATCGCCTGCAATCTCTTCCGCCCAGGAGGTGTCTATCTCGGCATTCATGCGCGCATAGAGCGCACTGGTTTCAACCAGCTCCGCACTCATGATTACTTCGGGAGGCTTTTTAGCCAAATTAGACCCTGGGAAAACCAAGAACTTCCGACCGCCAGAACCTAAGTATTCTCTGGACGGTTTTGGTTTTTTGCCTGGAATCTTCTTTGGCTCCTGCCTCAATCCAAGCTGGGATAACAGTCCTGCCAAAAGTGATTTGTGAATCCCATCCGGATTCACCTTCGCACCTTTTAGGTTTAGGCCCAGCGGCTTGATGATCTGCGTGAGCTGGCGCATCAAATCCTGCCACTCGCGAATTCGCAAGTAGTTGAGGAACTCCTTTTTGCAAAGCTTTCGAAACTGAGAGGAGGAGAGTTTACGCTGCTCAGATTCGATGTGGTTCCAAAGATTCACCAGTGACAGAAAGTCGCTAGTGGGATCCACAAACCTTGCGTGCAGGGCGTTTGCCTGCTCACGTTTTTCAAGTGGTCTTTCTCTTGGGTCTTGAATGGTTAGGCCAGAGACGATGACCAAAACCTCACGAACAACGTCGTGCTTCTTTGCCTCTAGGAGCATGCGACCAAAGCGTGGTTCAATCGGGAGTTTTGCAAGCTGTTTGCCCAAGGATGTGAGTGAAACCGAATTGCCCTCAGATACCTCTAGTGCCCCAAGTTCAGATAGAAGCCCCAGGCCATCCTTGATGCCTCTGGAATCAGGGGCCTGGATGAAGGGAAACTCGCTGAGGTTATCGATGCCTATGGTTGCTGCCTGCAGGATTACCGCGGCGAGATTGGTGCGCAGGATCTCGGGGTCGGTGTATTCGGATCGAGATATGTAGTCCTCTTCGGAGTAGAGCCGGATGACTATGCCATCGCTGGTTCTTCCAGCTCGCCCTGCGCGCTGATTGGCACTGGCTTGAGAGATTGCCTCAATCGGCAACCGCTGCACCTTTGCTCTTGGGCTATACCTAGAAATTCTTGCGGTCCCGGTGTCGATCACGTATTTGATGCCGGGGATAGTCAGCGAGGTCTCGGCAACGTTGGTGGCAAGAATCACTCGCCTGCCAACATTCTTGGGCTTTTGCTCAAATATGCGGTGCTGCTCACTTGCAGAGAGTCGACCATATAGCGGCAGCACCTCTGTGCTTCTGGCCAGGATGCCTGAGGTGATCTGCCCCTCGAGGAGATCCTGAGCGTCTCTAATCTCGGATTCTCCAGAGAGAAAGACAAGGGTGTCGCCATCTGGTTCTCGCTCGAGTTCTCTGAGCGCCTTGGCGATGCCGTCGATGTAGTCATCGGCGGTGTCGGAATCATCGACATCGTCCTCGGCCGTTGCGTCTTTTTGAACCGGGCGATAACGAACCTCAATCGGATAGGTCCTACCAGACACCTCAATGATTGGCGCTCCGCCAAAGTGCTTAGAGAAGGACTCCGGGTCAATGGTCGCCGAGGTGATGATGACCTTGAGCTCAGGCCTTTGTTGCGTGAGCTTTTTGAGATAGCCAAGGAGAAAGTCAATGTTGAGGCTTCTCTCGTGAGCCTCATCAATGATCACGGTGTCGTAGCGCTTGAGGTCTCTGTCGTTTTGCAAACCTGCTAGCAGTATGCCATCGGTCATCACCTTGATCTTGGTGTTCTTTGAGACCTTGTCAGTGAAGCGAACCTGATAGCCAACCAGGCCACCGAGTTCAACCTGCAGCTCTTCCGCGATGCGCTCGGCGACCGAGCGGGCTGCAATTCTGCGGGGTTGAGTGTGAGCAATGGACTTTCTTCCAAGCTCCAAACACATCTTTGGAATCTGGGTGGTCTTTCCAGAACCGGTAGCACCTGCAATCACCACCACCTGATTGCTCTTTATCGCTTCAAGAATCTCCTCACGACGACCTGCCACTGGCAGGTCGGTCGGATAGGAGATCTTGATGGGTTCCATGGCCCATCAATGCTATGGGAGGGGCTGTGGAAAACTCCCTGCAGCTTTCTAGCATTCTGTTTAGGCTCGAGATTCCAAGAAGCTGCTTTCTTCTGTTTTGAAAGAAAGCGACTTAGAATTTCAATTGAAAGGATGCGGATGTCAACTGCCGTAATGCTTGAGATGCAGACAGATGAGGCAAGAGTCGTTCAAAAGGCAGTGCTGGGAGCATCCGAAGAACTTCAGTTTTCCAAGAGCTTTCTAGGTCAGATCCTGGGCCTCAGTCCAGCAACAGTTACCAGGATGTTCCAGGGCAGTTTTGAACTCAACGAGCGATCTAAGGAGTATGAGAGCGCGGTTTTGGTTTTGCGCCTCTATGCAGGACTTGCAGATCTCTTGGGCAGTAAGGAAAACATCCAGCTCTGGCTCAACGGGGAGAACTCTGAGTTGAGTGCGAAGCCGGTTGACATGCTTGTGTCAACCGAAGGGCTACTCACCGTGGTTGGTTATCTTGAATCCATCATCGATCGCTAGTGCCACACGTGAGTTTGATCTCGAGATTTATAGACTCCAGTCATTCACAATCCCAGGAAAACTCAGGCAATTCGTTGAAACTGAGCATGAATTTTCGACTCTCTTGCAGATCCTAAAGCGAGAAGATTTATTACTCATTCCGTTTAGAAGAAAGCCGGCCCGAGAATCACGCTTCCGGGCCCGCCACTCCCCAGGTGTTTTTTATGGAGCACAGCGACTTGAGACAGCAATGGTGGAGATTGCCTACCACCAACACAGGCTGCTCAAATCCAATGAGTCTCTCGAGATTGTTACTCGCAGCCTGGTTAGTTTTTCGGCTCACCTGAAAGCGATGTTGCTTGACGTTGAACTGCTGCCAGGCAATTCAGAGATTTATTCAAGGACCAGTTATCGGGCCTCTCAGCAGTTGGCTCTTGAGGCAAGAGAGCAAGGAATAGCCGGAATCCACTTCCACAGCGTCAGAGCCAAAGAGCCCTCGAGCTCTTTTGCGGTTTTTGATTCATCGGCTCTTACTGCGAAGGGTAATCCTCCAGAGCCATGGTTACTAACCCTGACCCGCTCACGGATTGAGTTCAGATCTCCGCTCGGGCTTCATGAGTTCGAACCGGCAGCTTGGAGCTAGGCCAGCTGATTACTTGCCACTAGCTGATTCTTACTCGCCGCCGACTGCACGCGCGAACCAATCACCAGAGCCGAACCAATAATCACCAGGTTCTTCACTATGTATTGACCCTCCAAGGTCAACCCAAACGGGAAAATTGTGAAGCAGACCTCGGGGAGCAATACCAATGGCAAGAAGGTTCCCGGCAGCTGCAAGAACAACAGGAAGATTGCAATTCTGGTCAGTGGGGTAAACAAAAAAGCAAGACCAATTGCCACCTCCCACAAACCCAGAAGCGGCACGATGATCTCCGGGGTGAGCCAGTAGACAGTTGCAGCGACGAGATCATAGGCCGGTGACAGTTCACCGATGGTCTTGAGCGCCCCAAACCAAATAAACACAACTCCAATGGCAAAGCGCAAGAACGTCAGTCCAATGCGATCCATGAAGTCAATAATCAGAGCGTCGAAGCGCATCAGCAAGGTTTGGAATTGGGTCATAAGAGTTACAACTCAGATAGAGGGGAAAACCTGCCCGAAAGGCCACTAGTCGAAGAGTAAACGTTGCAAAGGAGCCAACTCCCCCCTGTCCGCAACCCGCAAGGAATGCAGGTACTTGTCTCTGTAATTGGCGACCTCGTTGGGGGCAAGGGATATCCACTTCGGGGGTCGAATTGATAAGTAATCACATTGAGCCTCAGTAACTCGCCTCGCCCACCTTCCGTTGCCGTTTGGAAAAGGGTGGATGAACAAAAGCCCATGATGGAAATAGGTCGCTATCTCCTCTCGGCTTTCACTGAGCTTGAGACGGTATTTGGCATTCTCGATTAGCTGAATGAGTTCAAGCCTCACCTGGGTGAATGGAACACCGATGTTCCGCTCTGTTCTCCGAAAGGTGCCCGCCCAGTTCCAAACATCTCCGAACATCTTGTGGTGCAAATGCATCAGCCACTCAAGTTCCAGGGTCCTCGAGGAATCATGAATAGACAGCGCCAACTCCGCCTTAGCCATGTTCACAGCTTCGGCGCGGTTCAATTCGGCTTGGGTTTTAATGGCGCGCTTTCTTAGACCAAAAACCTCTTGAGGGTCAATTGGCGTCTCGCCCTGCGTGACAATCCACTTCACCTATGAAGCAACTTCGGATTAGCGATGAGTTCGTTTGTAAGACTTTCTAAGAGTGAAGATCTGTCTTCGCCGGCTAGGTGTTGGTTCTCCATGGCCATAGAAGTCGCGACTCGATCGACAATCGTTTTAGCTCTAATCTCCGCAGCGTTCTTGATTTGCGTGGAAACAGGCGTTCTCGAACGATAGAGAATCACCAACTCGTGATCCATGGCGTTAGCCAATTCACCAAGGCTCGCTAGAGTTGCAGCCCTCGTTGACTCCGCCTTTTCTAGATAGCGAACCGTCACGCCAGCTTTGCCCACCCGAGACCCAAGCTGCTCCGAGTTCAACCCGAGTGAACGCCTAATCTCCCGAATACTGTTGCCAGATGGGGTGTCCATTTTGCTCCTATTTTGCTCAATAAACTTAGCAAAATTCTAACCCAAGCAAGAAGAAACCTCCAGGCAAACTTGCCTGGAGGTTCATTCAAATCAGGTTAGCTCCTTAGAGCCTTCGCCAACTCTCGGTTAGATTCAACCAATTTGTCCATGTCCTTTTGAGTGGTGGCGAGGGACACCAGCCACTGCTCATCTAATCCCGGAGGGGTTAGCACGCCGCGGTTCACCCCCCACAACCAGCTCAGCTCGGCAACTTCAAAGTCAGTTGCCTTGAAATCGCGGTAGTTGCGAACTGGAGTTGGGGACCAAATCATGGCACCCTTCACACCAAAACCGATGGTGTGGGCAGGAAGCTCGTACTCGTTGATGATCTCATCGAGCTTGGCAAGGGTTGCCAGGTTGATCGCCTCTGCCTTGTCCAGGGCTTCCTTGGTCGCAAGCTCATCCACTGCAATGGCAGCGGCAACCGAGATTGGGTTGCCGTTGTAGGTGCCGAAGTGAGCCATGCGGCCATCAACCACTGCGTTCATGTACTTGGTCTTGCCACCAAAAGCAGCCACCGGCATGCCGCCACCGATGCTCTTGGCCAGGGTGATCAGATCGGGTTCAACCCCGACGCGCTTGGCAGCGCCGGCAACGCCGGCGGTGAGACCGGTCTTGACCTCGTCAAAGATCAGCGCAATGTCGTACTGATCGCAGAGCTCACGCACTGCCTTGAGGTAACCGGCATCGGGCAGGATGATCGAGAGGTTTTCAATGATTGGCTCGATCATGAAGCAGGCGATGTCTTTGCTGTGTTCCTTGAACACTCGCTCCAGGGCATCGAGATCGTTATAGGGAACGACGTGAACGGTGCCAGGCTCGGCATCAAAAGGTGCCCAGCCAACCGGGTTATCTGCCGGACCGATGTCTTCAAGGGCTGGCTTGACAGAAACCTGCAGTGGGTCATAGCCACCGTGGTAGCCACCCTCAATCTTGACAACTGCCTTGCGGCCGGTCACCGCGCGAGCGGTCCTGATCGCATACATCGTTGACTCGGTGCCGGAGTTGGTGAAGCGCAGCATGTCAACACCGAAGCGCTTTTTGAATCTCTCGGCAGCCTCGGTCGAAATTGTCGACGGGGTCACAAATAGCGTTCCGGTCTTGCGAAGCGCCTTGCGCACTGCCTTGACGACCTTGGGGTTTAGGTGACCTACGAGCATCGCTCCGAAGCCCATGGATAGATCCAACAGCTTGCGGCCATCGATGTCGGTTAGATACGCGCCCTTACCCGAAACAATCGTGATTGGGTAGGGATCCCAGTGCTGGAAGCTTGAGGTGACACCTAGCGGCAACACCTTGGATGCTTGCTTGTTGTGCCGACCGGATTCGGGGTAAGTCTTTTCAAACTTTTCCCACTCCTGAACTAGCAGGTCTTGGACTCGTTTTGGATCAATTGGTTTGTGAGAGCTGGGGACATTGCGCCACCCGGCTGGATCGTGCTTTAGGTCTAGAACTTTAGACACGGTTATCACTCCTTCGTGTCCCCCCATTGTTACCCACAAACTAAATAAATGCCAACCCAACTATGGCGATTTCAAAACCAATTCAGCCAATTCACAGAACTTTTCGGAGGTCAAAGCCCTTTTTGGCAATGAGTTTCGCAATAAACACTCAAGTATCAGTTGAACCAACTGGTTGGCGGACCAAGCACCAGAAGCACGTTGTAAACCACTATTACTCCGGTTGCCAAAACCGCAACCAAGACACTGGGCCGCGCAATAAACCAGCGGAACAGCGAGTCAAACCAACCCTCATCACGGGGGTCATCGGACTTAGTGGTTCGCCAATCGCCAACCAGGTAACCGCGCTTTGCAACCGTGCGCTCAAAGGGCACGGTTGCAAAAGGAACAATCGCAAGCGCAACACCAAAAACTATTCTCAAGATGGGCCAGCGCTGATTCACCCCAACCAGTGCCGCCAATACTCCATAGCTCAAAAACGTGAAGCCGTGTGCCCCGCCAACCAGGGGAATTAGCCACTCCGGAGCATTGCCGGTGGCCCTGATAATCAAACCCGATATCAAGCCCGCCCAGGTCACCGCCTCCGCTGCTGCAACGATGCGGAACAGGGTCTTGGGGGCCAAAGTTTTCGAAGGGGTCTTGGTCATAAGAAAAATCCTAAGCGGTTGGTCGATGACCTAGGCTTACTAGAGATCCCCAATCCCCCTTTCGGAGTAAAACCTTGATTTCGGTGCAAGACCTAGAAATACGCATCGGCGCAAGGACCCTGATGTCAGGGGTGAACTTCCGAGTCCAAAAGGGCGACAAGATTGGCCTAGTTGGCCGCAATGGTGCCGGCAAAACCACGATGACCAAAATTCTTGCTGGTGAAGGCCAGCCAACCGCAGGCAAGGTCACCTCAAGTGGTGAGATCGGCTATCTGCCTCAAGACCCCAGATCTGGAAACCCAGAAGAGCTCGCAATGACCAGAATCCTGAACGCTAGAGGTCTGGGCGACATTGTGGTGAGGCTCAATAAAGCCGGCATGGACATGGCATCGGATGATCCCAAGATCCATGACGCTGCAATGAAGAAGTACTCGAGAGCCCAAGAAGAGTTCGACCTAGCCGGCGGCTACGCCGCCGAGGCCGAGGCCGCGGCTATTGCCTCAAACCTTGGAATCGAAGAGCGAATTTTGCAACAAGAACTCAAGACCCTCTCGGGCGGTCAAAGAAGAAGGGTCGAACTAGCAAGGATTCTTTTTTCCAACGCCGAGACCATGCTGCTCGATGAGCCGACCAACCACTTAGATGCTGACAGAGTGGTTTGGCTCAGAAGCTACCTAAAGAACTACCAGGGTGGGCTGATTGTCATCAGCCACGATGTTGACCTGGTTCAAGAGACTGTGAACAAGGTCTTCTACCTAGATGCCAACCGCCAGGTAATAGATGTCTACAACATGGGCTGGAAGCAATACCTGCGTCAGCGCGAAGCTGACGAGGAGCGCCGCAAGCGCGAGCGCGCCGGAGCCGAGAAAAAGGCCAGCACCCTGCAGCTGCAAGCCGCCAAGTTTGGCGCCAAGGCCACCAAGGCCGTGGCTGCTCAACAAATGCTCAAGCGAGCAGAAAAGCTCTTGGAGGGTCTTGATGATGTCCGCGAGAAAGATCGCGTGGCGAAGATAAAGTTCCCAGACCCAGCTCCCTGCGGCAAGACACCCCTTATGGCAGGGAATCTCTCCAAGAGCTATGGCTCTTTGGAGATCTTTACTGCCGTGGACCTGGCAATTGATAAGGGCAGCAAGGTCGTCGTGATTGGGCTAAACGGTGCCGGCAAGACAACCCTGCTGAGAATCCTTGCCGGGGTAGATAAGCCCGACACCGGGCAACTTGAGCCCGGTCACGGTCTAAAGATTGGCTACTTTGCCCAGGAGCACGAGACTCTGGATGTGAACAAGACCGTGCTGCAAAACATGCAGTACGCAGCTCCGCAATTGGGCGACACCGATGCCAGAAAGGTGCTTGGTTCATTCCTATTTACCGGTGACGATGTCAATAAGCCAGCGGGGGTTCTCTCCGGAGGAGAGAAGACCAGACTGGCATTGGCCGCCCTGGTTGTTTCGAGTGCAAACGTCTTGCTACTGGATGAACCAACCAACAACTTGGATCCGGCTTCAAGAGAAGAGATCCTGCGAGCACTCTCCACCTTCACCGGAGCAGTGGTGCTCGTGAGTCACGATGTTGGAGCGGTTGAGGCACTAAACCCTGAGCGAGTGTTGATTCTGCCTGATGGTGTTGAGGACCACTGGAACGAGGGCTACGCCGAGCTGATTTCGCTCAGCTAGTTTCCCTGATTGACTAGAGGGCAATAGTTAGGGGTTAGAGATGGCAAACAGGCTGGCCAGTGCATCTTCTCCTTACCTTCGCCAACACAAGGACAACCCGGTTGACTGGTTCGAATGGGGCGAAGAGGCTTTTCAAGAAGCTAGATCTCGCAACGTTCCGATTCTGCTCTCGATTGGCTATGCCGCCTGCCATTGGTGTCACGTGATGGCCCATGAGTCGTTCGAAGACCCTGAAATTGCAAAGTTCATGAACCAGGAGTTTGTGAATATCAAGGTGGACCGAGAAGAGCGGCCCGATATTGACAGTATCTATATGGCCGCAACCCAAGCCATTTCCGGCCATGGTGGTTGGCCCATGACCGTGTTTTTGGATCACGAACTAAAGCCCTTTTACGCCGGCACCTATTACCCTCCAACCCCAAGGCATGGACTCCCATCGTTCAGGGAGGTCCTCGAGGCAATGGCAGATGCCTGGCTGAACCAGCAGGAGTTGATCAACAAATCAGGTGACGAAATAGTTGAGCAGATCCAGGCTCAGAATTCAAAGCTGCGACACCAAACCGACAAAGCCGCCGTCTTAGAAACCGCCATCGAGAACCTGAGGTTGGAATTTGACCTGGATCACGCCGGGTTTGGGGGCGCTCCAAAGTTCCCTCCCCACACCACCCTCAAGTTCCTACTCAGATATCTCTCTCATAACTCAAACCCTGAGGTCATGGGCTGGGTTGAAAGAACTGCAATCGCCATGGCATCGGGAGGGATGTATGACCAGATCGGTGGTGGCTTTGCTCGCTACAGCGTCGATAACCGCTGGCTGGTTCCTCATTTTGAAAAGATGCTCTATGACAATGCAATGTTGATTGGGGTCTATGCCGAACTAGTCCTCAGAACACAAAACCCAAGATATCGGAAGATCTTGCGAGACAGTGTCGATTTTGTGCTGAGGGAGCTAAAGACCAAAGAGGGCGGCTTTGCCGCCAGCCTGGATGCCGACTCCGAAGGAGTCGAAGGCAAGTACTACGCATTTGATCTTGAAGACCTGAATGAGGCACTTGGTAACGATGCGGCCAAGGCGGCTAGCCTTTTCAAGATCGGTGATAAGCCCAGCTTTGAAGAGGGCAAGTCCGTCTTGCAATATGACCCGGCCTTTGAACTTGAAGAATCTGAATACTTTGAGTTGCAACAGAGACTCCTTGCCTATCGCGAGCGCCGAGTAAGACCGGATCGCGACGACAAGGTGCTAACCGGCTGGAACACCTGGATGATCTCGGGGCTGTTGCGCGCAGCGACTGCGCTGAGAGATGACTCCGTGGCAAACTCCGCCAAGGAGGCTCTCGACTATCTCTTGAGCTCTCATCTCATCGACGGCAACCTCTATCGCAGCTCACTAGATGGAGAGCTCTCCGCTATCCCTGGGCAACTAGAAGACTGGGCCGGGCTTGGTGTTGCGCTTCTAAAAGCCCATGCCCACTTTGGACAAAAGTCCTATTTCGATAAAGCGGTCTTCGTTGCCGAAGAGATTCATAACCGCTTCAATGACGATGTTCTTTTTGACACTGAGCAGATTCACACCCAGACCCCGGTCCGACCAAGAACTCTCACCGACTCCGGTTACCCCTCATCACATGGCATCGCCGCAGAGCTCTTTCGTGAGCTGCACCTATTGACTGGCGAAACCAAATATCTAGATCAAACAAACGCCATCACGAAAGAGCTTGCGGGTTTGATGTCCAGGGCTCCAAGAGCAACTTCCTCAGCCCTCTATGTTCAAACTGCGCTTTATGCTCAGGTGAGAGAGTTTGCAATTGTCGGCGCTCGCAGTGAGCTTCACAATCGCGTCCTCTCGCTGCCAGATGATGGCAGCGTGATAAGTGCTGGAGAGGCTAATGACACTCCCCTGTTGTCAGATAGAGAACAACTGGCTGGAAAGCCAACCGTCTATGTTTGCAAAGCTTTCAGCTGCTTGCTGCCGGTCAACAACTTGACCGACCTGAAAGCCCAACTAGAGCCTGGTTCTTAGCCAACCCAAAACCGCGGGCAACACCTCGTCTTTGATGGTGTCGTTTAGCAGCTCGTGGTAGCCGCCTGGGTAGATAAGTAGGTTTTTATCACTCGCGGAGATTTCCTTGAAGAGCTTCTGCGAGTTGCGGTGATCGGTGGAGGTGTCCTTGTCGCCATGGATAAATAGCACCGGCAACTTCCAGTTTTGGGCCCAATCCCAAACCTGGTCGGAGACCTCCAAGATGGTGTTGGCAACCAAGTTCTTGGCCTTGCCGGTGTCCATCAGTGGATCGGCATCGATCAGCTTGACCAGTTCAAGGTCACGAGTTAGGGCTTCGGTTCCGGGACGTGGCAGCGGCATTGGCCCCTCGGGCTTTAGCTTTGCCATCACGCCACCGAGCGTGCGCTCAAAGATTGACGATGGCTTTTGCATGGCGCTCGATGAGACAACAGCTCCGGCTATGCCATCCTGCTGTTTCATGATCGAACCGATAGTCACTAGCCCTCCGAGCGAGTGACCGAAGAGAAACAGTGGCAAATCCTTGGGGATTGCGGCTCGGGCTTTGAGGTGAAGGTCGAGTGCTTCGTGCATGTTCACAAGCCCGCGAACACCTTTGGTGTAACCGTGGCCGGGTAGATCAAAGCCGTAAACATTGAACCCAAGCTCGTTGAGCTTTGGAATGAGCTCTGAGTACTGATGCACATATCTGGTGGTGTATTCACCAAGGCCGTGCTGCAACAGGATGTTGGCCTTCGGTTTTTCTGCCGGCCACATAAAGGCCGCTACATCAAGGTCTAAATTCCAGGCTGGGTAGGCGTCTTTGCTCATAGAAGTTGATTATGTCAGACCCCTTGCGATTACTGACCTCAACGGCCGAACCATACCGTTGCACAATTTCTAGGATGCAATTTGCGCAACCACAGCCTCAGCTTGCTGCGCTATCTCGAGCTCCTCGTTGGTTGGAATCACCAGAATTCGAACCTTGGAATCTCTAGTGGCTATGTCTCTTGGTTCCCCAGATCGCACCGAGTTCTTTTCATAGTCAAGCTCAACGCCCAGGTGCTCAAGACCTGCACAAACTTGCTCTCGCATCGGAACCGAGTTCTCGCCAACACCTGCCGTGAAGACAATGGCGTCGATCTCACCAAGTTGAGCCAAATAGGCCCCGATGTAGTGCTTGATTCGAAGCGCGTAAATCGCGAGCGCCGTTTGAGCGACGTCATCGTGATCCTGCGCTCGCTTCTCAACATCGCGTAGGTCTGAATCGCCAGTCAGGCCCTTTAGGCCTGAGTCTTTATTAAGGCTCTGGTCGATCTCCTCGATGCTCATGCCGGCAACCTGGGAGAGGTGCAAGATGATGGCGGGGTCGATATCTCCCGCTCTGGTTCCCATCACCAGGCCTTGTAGTGGGGTCATGCCCATTGAGGTGTTGACTGACTTGCCATCCTTGATTGCGCAAGCAGACCCGCCATTACCGAGGTGAAGCACGATGCCGGTGAAACTTTCTTGGCGTAAGAACCTGGCTGCCGCTTTTGAGACAAAAGCGTGGCTGGAGCCGTGAAAGCCATAGCGTCTGATGCCATGCTTCTGACTGAGCGCTGCATCGATTGCATAGGTGTAGCTACTCTTTGGCATGGTTTGGTGGAACGCGGTGTCAAAGACCGCAACCTGCGGCAGCTCTGGAAAGGCCTTGATGGCACCTCTAATTCCGGCCAGATTGCCCGGGTTGTGAAGTGGAGCCAGTGGCACAAGCTCCTCGATGGCTTGAATCACCT
This sequence comes from Aquiluna sp., assembly GCA_036554355.1. Classification (GTDB taxonomy): domain Bacteria; phylum Actinomycetota; class Actinomycetes; order Actinomycetales; family Microbacteriaceae; genus Aquiluna. Next base: position 9,530 of record DATBNK010000065.1, on the reverse strand, counting down.
GCGGGGTGATGAGTGCTGGCTCGGAGAACTTTGCACCACCATGCACCACTCTGTGGCCGATGGCTTGAGGGGCAATTCCAGATTGAGCTAGTTCACTAACCATTTGATCAAATGCAGCACCGTGGTCTTGAACTCGCTCAATCAAACCTGCAATCAGAGAAGCTTCTGTCTCAACATCAATGACCTGATACTTCAATGAGCTAGAGCCGGAGTTGACAACCAATACCGGCTTCACTTGGAGCCTGCCTGAATAGCGGTTATTGCAATGGTGTTCACGATGTCCTTGACCAGAGCCCCTCGAGACAGATCGTTCACCGGTTTGTTCAACCCTTGCAGGATTGGCCCAATGGCCAAAGCGCCGGCAGTTCTCTGAACTGCCTTATAGGTGTTATTGCCGGTGTTCAAATCTGGAAAAACAAAGACTGTTGCTCTACCTGCAACCTTGGAGCCCGGCAGCTTGGCCTCTCCAACCGCAGCATCAACCGCAGCGTCATATTGAATCGGTCCCTCAATAGAGAGTTCTGGCGCAAGTTCTCTTGCGAGCTTGGTTGCGTTTCTAACCTTCTCCACCTCCACCCCGGAACCGGAGGTTCCGGTGGAGTAGGAGAGCATTGCAACCTGGGGTTCGATATCGAATGCCCGGGCCGTCTTCGCCGAAGAGATGGCGATATCAGCTAGCTCCTCTGTGGTTGGCTCGGGGATCACGGCGCAGTCGCCATAGACCAAGACGCGGTCACTTAGCGCCATTAGGAAAACACTTGATACCGCCTTGACTCCGGGTGCGGTCTTGATGATCTCAAAGGAGGGCTTGATGGTGTGGGCGGTGGTGTGAGCAGCACCAGAGACCATGCCATCGGCAAGTCCTAGGTGCACCAGCATCGTTCCGAAGTAGGAGACATCTAACATGCGCTCCTTGGCAATCTCGTTTGTCACGCCCTTGTGGGAGCGAAGCTTTAGATACTCAGCAACAAAAACCGGGTAGTGCTCTGAGGATGCGATGTCAATAAGCTCCGCCTTGGAGATGTCCGCACCAATTGCCGCAGCCTGAGCCTTCATGGTCTCGATGTTTCCAAGGATTGTGATGTTTGCAATCCCAGCTGCCAGCACCTCACTGGCGGCAAGCAAAACCCGGTCGTCATCACCCTCTGGTAAAACGATTCGCTTTTGCTCTTGCCTGGCTCTTTCAAAAAGACGATATTGAAATAGCAGCGGTGTAATGGCCGTGACGCTGACCTGCGATATCGCATCCAACAACTGCGTGGCTGGCACGTAGTTTTGGAACAGCGCTCTTGCTCTTTCGACCTTGTCGGGATCAGCTTTGGTCAGCCGCCCGCGAGTCTTAACAATCTGCATCGTGGTGTCAAAGGATCCCCCCTGCGAGACAATCACGGGAACCCTGGGTCTTAGGCCCTCAATCAACTTCTTAATTTCACTTGGGAGTGCAAAGCCGCCATTGAGAACAAGCCCGGCAAGTTTGGGGAAGGTCTCTGCACTGTCTGCCATTAATAGCGGCAAGATCACCTCGGTGCGATCTGATGGCACCACCACAACCGCGTTTTGCTTGAGCCGCTCGAGAACGTGTTCCTCGTTCATGGCCGCCACGACAACATCGACCGCCTCGTCTTGCAAGCGAGAGCGATCACCGTAGATCAGCTCGCCGTCGACCGCCTCCAAGATCTGCTGCATTCGTGGTGCGACAAGGCCTGGCTCCTCGGGAATCACCCAGACCGAGCTCTTTGATCGCTTCTGCAGACTCTCAAGGATCTTCGTCCTGCCATCGGGGTCGGCACGATTGACAATCGTGCCCAACAATGTGGCGTGCTCCTGAATGATCTCTTCCCAAGCGGTCTCATAAACCTGGGCGATTTCTTTCGCTGACCTAGAGCGCGACTGCCCCATGTGCTCGCCACCCAATAGCCCCTCGCGGCCATTGAGCACCAGCAAAATAGGGCTTGATATATTGGCCGCGACCCTGGCATTGAAGGCGAGCTCTGTTGGGGTTACGACATCGGTGAAATCCGAACCCAGCACCACCACGACATCGAACCGACGCTCAAAGGCCATGAACTTATCGACGATTTTGGCAAGCGATCCAACCGCATCCTCGTGCAGGTCCTGGTAGCTCACGCCAATGCACTCTTCGTAGTTGGCAGTGTTTCCAACGTGATCCAGCAACAGCTCGAGCACCCAGTCGGGTCTCTCCCAGGATGCGGTGACGGGCCTAAAGACACCGATTTTTTGGTGGGTTAGCTTCAAGGAATCCACAAGACCTAAAGCGATAGCGCTTTTGATGGTGTGGCCCTCTACTGATGCAACAAAGATGCTCTGGGCCATGCATCAAGGTTACTCCAGCCCGCTTGGATGCTATGCGCTACTCTTGACACAACTGCGCGCCCAAAGACGAGCGAGATCTTTTCTTTTTCATCTCACCTTTAGGAATCTAAATGTCCGCAACAGCAAATATTGGAGTTATTGGTTTGGCCGTGATGGGTTCAAACCTCGCCAGAAACCTCGCCTCACGTGAAGGCAACTCGGTCGCAATCTTTAACCGCTCCTATGACAAGACCACTGCCCTAGTTGATTCTCACCCAGAGGCAAACTTCATCGCCGCAGAGACCATCGATGAGTTCGTGGATTCCCTCAAGAGCCCCAAGACCGCAATCATCATGGTTCAGGCAGGGGCCGGGACAGATGCCGTAATTGAGCTTCTCAAGGAGCGCTTTTCCAAGGGCGACATCATTGTTGATGGCGGTAACGCGCTCTTCACCGACACCATCAGGCGTGAAAAGGAAGTTAGTGCCCTGGGCATCAACTTCGTTGGTGCCGGCATCTCTGGTGGTGAAGAAGGTGCTCTATTGGGACCCTCGATCATGCCGGGCGGCACCAAAGAGGCCTACAAGACCTTGGGTCCAATTCTGGAGAGCATCGCGGCCAACGTAGATGGCGAACCATGCGTTACCCACATCGGCGCCGATGGCGCCGGCCACTTTGTGAAGATGATTCACAACGGCATCGAATATGCCGACATGCAGCTAATCGCCGAGGCCTATGACCTACTGCGCAAAGCCGGTGGCTTTTCACCAGCTGAGATTGCGGACATCTTTGAAGAGTGGAACAAGGGTGAGCTCGAGAGCTACCTAATCGAGATCACCGCAGAGGTCCTCAAGCAAACAGATCAAAAGACCGGTAAGCCTTTGGTTGACGTCATCTTGGACCAGGCAGGATCCAAGGGCACCGGAGTCTGGACCGTGCAGAGTGCTCTCGATCTTGGGACCCCTGTTTCCGGCATCGCCGAGGCGGTATTTGCAAGAAGCCTTTCGGCTCAGGCTGCGCAGCGCGCTGGCAAGCCGGAGCTCCCCTCACAGGCTCAGACCTGGAGCGTCGAGGACAAGCCCGCCTTTATCGAGGCCGTGCGCAGAGCGCTCTACGCCTCCAAGATCGTTGCCTACGCACAAGGCTTTGATGCCATCAGAGCCGGCGCTAAGGAACACAACTGGGAGATCAACCTTGGTGAGGTTGCAAGAATCTGGCGCGGCGGCTGCATCATCCGCGCTCAGTTTCTAAACCGCATCACCGAGGCCTACCAAAAGAACGAGAACCTACTAAGCCTTTTGTTTGCGGAGTACTTCGTGAGTGCAATTGATTCCACCTTGGCCTCCTGGCGCGAAATCGTCGCGATGGGTGCACTAACTGGAACCCCAACCCCGGCCTTTGCCTCGAGCTTGAGCTACTACGACGGTCTTCGTGCAGAGCGACTGCCAGCGGCACTGGTGCAGGGTCAGCGTGATTTCTTTGGTGCCCACACCTACAAGAGAGTGGATGCCGAAGGCTCCTTCCACACCCTGTGGTCTGGGGATAGAAGCGAAATCCAGACCAGCTAACCACTAGCCTTTTCTGGTGCGAACGCATTGGATTTGGCTGTTTATACCCATGGCCCTGATTTGGGGCTCGAGCTTTTTATTCACTGAGCTCTCTTTGCAGCTAACGACCTTTTTTGGCGTTGCCTTCTGGAGAACCTTTTTGGGTGGAACGGCAATGATCTTGCTGGGCCTTGCCCTCAAGCAGGCATTTCCAAAGACCGCTCGTCAGATCTATCACCTTTGGATCGCAGGGCTATTCATGTCTGCCATCCCGTTTTCGCTGTTCTCCTTTGCCCAGCAGTCCACCACCAGTATCCTGGCCGCAATCATCGGAGCAGCGACTCCGATGTTCACGCTGTTATCGATTCTGGTTATTTACAAAACCGAGAAGATAACCGCGAATATTCTCATTGGCCTAAGTATCGGTTTTGTTGGGGTTGCCATCACACTGGGAGCCTGGCAGGGCTTTGGGGATAATGACCCGTTTGCGATTTTGGCGCTGATCTTTGCAGCGCTCTCCTATGGCATCGGCACTCCTTACATCCGCAAGCACGTCACTCCGATGCAGTTACCGGGTGTGACAACCGCTGCGGTGCAGGTTTCAACCAGTGCGCTCACGCTGTTGCCGCTCTACGTATTGACAGGTCCACTCTTTGTTGCCGAGCCCAGGCTCGAAACTGTTGGTGCTCTTATAGCCCTGGGTGTTTTGGGTAGTGGTTTTGCCTATCGACTCTTTCACGGTGTGATTGCCAAGGCCGGCAGTGCAACTGCCGCCCTTGTCACCTATACCAACCCCGTCATCGCTTCGATCTGGGGAGTGCTGCTGCTATCAGAAGAGCTGAACTGGTATGAACCGGTGGGGGCAGCGATTGTGCTGTTTGGGGTTTGGTTTGCTCAAAGAAGATCTCGGAGCCGGTAGGCACTCCAAACCACTTCTGGTATAAAGCCAACGGACTCGTAGAGCGCTATCGCACCTGACTCATTGCCCGAATCCACCCCGAGCGCTATCGAGGTGTGGCCCTTTTGGGCGCTGTGGGCAATGCCTTGCATCAATAGCTTTCGCCCAAGGCCCTTGCCCTGCATCGACTTGATGACACCGAGCTTGTCAATGAATCCGCCCTGCAACTCCTCACGGCCATTGGAGCTGACAAGATACCCCGCAGCCACTCCGTCTTGGTAGATAACGAATGACCCCTGCTGGTCAATCAGTGAGTCTTCTTTGCGCATCTTGAACCAGGGCTCGAACTCAACGAACTTGAAACCGAAGTGCTCCGAGAAGCTGTCCATTTCCAATCGCCAATAAAGATTTGCGTTGTCATTGAATGGGAGCTGGCGAATCTCAGTCCCGGGTGCGAGCTTGGGATATTGGTCTTGGTTTATCTTTCGAATCAGCTTCCAGTAGTTGCGGTAGAACGCAAAGCCAAATGACTCAATCAGCTTTAGCGCTGAGTGATCTTTTTGATTGGCCGCACTTGTCACCTCAAACTCTCGGCCCAGGGCCTTGAGGTGAGAGAGAGCTGCTGCGAACACATCCTCAGCATTTGGAATTGAGTCAAGATAAAAAAGGTCTAGTTCGTAGCGTTTTCTACCCGCATCGGTGAAAACAAAACAGACCGCGGTGATTGTGCCGTTTTGATCCCAAACAATGGTGTGGCCGGGTTCTGCGACCCCCTTGATCGAGATCTCAACATCGGCCCTTGTCATCGGCTCAACGCTCTTGTCCACGCGCTTCTCGTGAGAGACGCAGACATTTAGAACCTGATCGACATCCTTTAGGGAGGCTGTTCTAAGCATTAGCTTCTCCTCAGATCTGGGACCTTCCATGGCCTAGTGATAAAAATCAGTGCCGATAGGGAGATGAAGAATAACAGCGCAATGATTGCCCCAACATCATATGTGGTGTCGGTATTGAGCGACACAAACAGCACTGAGACCAGGCTCGTGAGACTGAAGTTAAACACCCCCAGCAATGAGGCGGCCGTGCCGGCCTCCTTGCCGTGGTTGTAGAGCGCGATGGTCGGAATCGTTGTAAGCCCGGCACCAAATAGAAACAGCTGGGTGGCAAACAATAACTCCGCAGCCCAGATGCTGCCACCAGCGGTCAGCATCAAACCAATCCCCACCAAGATGCCAGCCGCCGAATACGCCGCCAAGAGCCACTGACCCCGAAACACCCTGGCCAGCCTGGAACCAACCTGAACCCCTACATAGCTGGCAGCAGCATTCACTGCAATCCAGACTCCAAACTCACTTGGAGATAAACCAAAGCCGTCCTGGAAGATAAACGGCACGGTGTTCAAATACGCAAACAGCGCAGCTAGCTGGAAGGCCCCAAAGAACATCAGACCGATATAGATCCGGTCATTCAAAACGGAGCGGTATCCCCTAGCAAGACCAGCGGGAGTGCTGGAGCGCCTGGCGGATTTAGGCAGGGTCTCGATCAAAAACCTGGAAGCCAAAAGTGCCAAAAAGATGCCGATGAAGCCAAAGACTAGGAAAACGCCCTGCCAAATAATGACCTCGGTCAACTGCGAGCCAACGATTGGTCCAAGAATCGGAGCGAGCGATTGAATCAAAAAGACCCTTGCAAGCATCTGCTGCATTGGCTGGCCACGATAGAGATCGCGAACAATGGCCCTAGAAATAACATCACCACCGGCTGCAAAAAAGCCCATGAAAAAGCGCAGCAGTAAAAACGCCTCAAAGCTCTGCACGAAGAACACCAGCACCGCACTGAGCCCATAGCCGGCAATCGCAATCAGCAAAAGCGGCCTCCTACCAAAAGCATCGGAGAGTGGGCCAAGAATCAGCTGACCCAGCGCAATACCAACGGTCACACCCGTGAGGGATGCTTGGACCGTGCCATTGGGAACCCCGTAGAAGTCCGAAATCTGAGGAAAGGCCGGTAGGTAGGGGTCAATGGTGAAGGGAATCAGGCTCATCGACAAAGCGAGAATGAAGATGTAGACCAGCAAAAGCTTTTTTGAAAGCTCGTCGCCAGAGGTTACAACTCTGCCCTTATCGGACTTACGGGCAAATGGCACGCTAAGAGAATAGTGCCTGCGCGATGATCTCCCCGCGCGCTATGCCACCCGCAATCGCAAACTCGGCAGAACCAATCGGAACCGTCCACTCGTTTAGCAGATCCAGCTCGTCCAAGCGCCTTTGCACAGGGATAAATTGCTTGGTCATATCCCTTTGATACGCAGTCCATAACAGCCCAACATCGGGCGTGCCATCGCTGGCAGGAGAAGCCTCATAGGAAAAGGGTCTTCTAAACATGCGGTCGGTGACATTTTGAGGTGATGCTCTGCGGATGTGGGCAAAGTCTGGAATCACGGTCAAACCATTTGGGTGACGGGCTGCAAAATCCGGAGCATCCTCTTCGTTCACTCCAGTCAAGGGAGCTCCGTTCGAGAGCTTGCGACCAATGACCTCTTCTTTCGAGGCGGTGCCAAGTTGGTCCCAGGTATTGAGCTGCATGGCAATGCGCCTAAAGACCAATTGAGTCCCGCCCTGAATCCAAGCTGGGCCATCCTCAATCCAGACAACCTCATTGAAATCCTCTGTCCCAGGCTTGGGATTAGCGGTGCCATCAACCTGACCCATCAGGTTGCGGTGAGTAAGCCCTGCAGGAACCATGCCCGGGGTGTGAGCAAAGCCGGATTGCGAATACCTAACACTTGCAAAAGGCAGGCTGTCGCGAATCAAACCCCTAGTTCCATGCGAGAGCACGATCGGGTCATCGGCTGCAATGTGAATCAAAACATCGCCGCCCGAGAACTGATCTTGCAGCTGATCGACCTTGAAAGAAGGCAGTGGCCCAAAACCAGAAGGCATTTGTGATTCCAGCCCAAGCTTGCGAAACAGGCTTGGACCAAAACCAACGTAGGCAGAGAACCTCGCAGCTCCAATTGCCAGCTCGGGGTTTGGGTCAGCCAAGATCGGCTCGCCGCTAGCGAGCCTAGAAATGTCATCGGTCAACAGCGTCATCCAGCGCAGCATGGCTGCGCGGTCTGTTGTGTCCTTGATGTCGAATACGACGAAGTTTGTGACCGCCTGGAGATCCGCTTCTATGCCCATCTGGTGTGGACCGTAGAACTCGAGTGCTCGCTTGGCTGCAAAGGTCTCTTGATTGGCACTGGCGGCCGCTCCGGTTACGGCGCTGCCAGCGGCTAGGCCGGCAGCTGCTGCAGCCGCGGCCGTGCCACCCAAGAGTCCCCTGCGGCTAATCAATTAGTTGTCCATCTCCATCTCACCCGAGTGGTATTCCTCGTCGCCACCCTCGGCGGGCTTACCGACAACATCACTCAAGATAATGTCCTCGGTGCCCTCAAAATCAAATAGCACCTCAATTGTGCCACCGGCCACCACGTCAGTTTTCAACATCATCAACATCAGGTGGTCGCCACCTGGCTCCAATGTCACGCTCTGGCCTGCAGGAATAACTAGACCACCATCAATCTCCTGCATCTTCATCTCGCCACCGATCATTGACATCTCATGAACCTCAACAACACCGGCAGCATCGGTAGATCCACCAATTAGAACGACGTCCTCGCCCATTGTGTTGGTAATGGTCCCGTAGACCGCGGTCATGCCACCAGTGGTGGACATCTCTGAAGATTTGACCCAGTAATCGGTGATTTCTACCGAACCCGATTGGGCACATCCCGCTAAAAGTGGCACTAGGGCAATAAGGGTGGCGAGTTTTCGCATGTCGTTTCCTAAATTGTCGGTTGCAGGGGGCATACTTTTGGCCCCTCTCGAGAGGTTATTCTACAGCTTGTAGAGCAAGCGGATAGGTATTTTGGTAAACATCCCGCGACACGCGGGAGCTGCTACCAGCCTAAAGTTCAAGTTGTGGGTTAATGTTTCGAGAAATAACTAAATAAGTGAATTTTTTGGCGTTTCGGTACTACATGTAGTGGTTAAGTGCTAACGTAGGGCTTCCGAAATTAGTCAGAAATTTCGACAAAATTTACCAAAATGAACCCGGTAACCCGGGTTTTAGAAACTAGGAGAGACCAATGGCGGTAACTGTTTATACGCTTCCTGCCTGCGTACAGTGCGACAGCACCAAGCGCATGCTGCAGCGCAACCAAATCGACTACGAAGAGGTTGACATGAGCCAAGATCCGGTTGCCCTAGAGATGGTAAAGACCATGGGTTACACCGCAGCACCAGTAGTCGTCGCAGGCGAGGACCACTGGAGCGGTTTCCGCATGGACCGCATCCAAGCCATCAGCGCTTAGTAGAGGTGTGAGATGTTCGATTTGGTCTACTTCTCGAGCGTCTCAGAAAACACCAAGCGGTTTGTCGACAAGCTCGATCCAAATGCAATTCGGATTCCAATCAAGACCGAAGAAGCAGCAGAGTTTGTTCACAACCGGGACAGCGTTTTAGTTGTCCCAACCTATGGGGGCGGCAATGACTCCTCCACCGTTCCGAAACAGGTAATCAAGTTTCTGAACAACCCGGCTAACCGCAAGCACATCAAGGCGGTTATCGCGGGAGGGAACACCAACTTTGGTGCTCACTTCTGCAAAGCAGGTGACCTAGTTGCCGAAAAGCTTGGGGTTCCAGTGCTCTACAAGTTTGAGATCACCGGAACACCAGAAGACGTAAGTGAAGTAAAAGAAAGGCTGGCCAAGCTGTGGCAAACCAAAT
>DATBNK010000060.1:0-9618 GCA_036554355.1 Aquiluna sp. | reverse complement strand
ATAGAATGTACGAGCACCTAATGCAGGTCACGCGAGTGTAGCTCAATGGTAGAGCCTCAGTCTTCCAAACTGATTACGCGGGTTCGATTCCCGTCACTCGCTCCAAACCCTTGAAAAAGCCTCGTTAGTTGGCTAGGAAATCCAGGATCTTCTCCCTCGCAAAAACCCCTTCCGGAGTTGGCAATAGCGGATAAACATGCAGCGCCTGATCTAGTTCTTGGTAGTCAATATCCACATTTGCCGAGGTGGCCTTCTCATAAAACCACCTGGCGTCGAAGAGCAAAATGTCCCAGCGGCCCATAAAAAGTAGCGTCTTTGGGAAACCTGCCAAATCTCCCCTAACCGGTGACACACGCTCGTCCTGGTGATTGTCATCACCAGACCAGACCGCCGCAATTCTCCGCAGGCTCTCCGGGATCAACCATGGGTCGTGCTTCATAACCTCAGCCAAACCGGGGTGGGCGAAATCACTATCGAGCCAGGGCGATATCAACACCAGCTTGGAGATTTGGCTATGCAACGAAAGCTGTTGTATGGCGCTGACAGCCAAACCGCCTCCGGCCGAATCCCCCATCAGGATTATCTCCTTGCCAAAACCCTTGGCAAAGCCCATGACCTTGGAGAAAAACTCCAAGGCATCTGCAACGTCGTGATGAGGTGCGAGGCCATAGCGCGGCACAAGAATCTTGGCCTTGGCAGCAATAGCAAGCTTTTCTATTAGCTGCCAGTGCTGAGTGGCAATTGGGTTTACGAATCCGCCGCCGTGTAGATAGATGATGACCTTGTCATGGGCAACCTTTGGAGAAATCTCGTTTAGTTCAAATCCAAAATCAAGGCTACTGGTGAAATACGTGTTTGCTAAAAGCGACTTGGTTGGCTTGGCAGCAGGCTTGGCCTTGCGGCCAAATCGTGACAGGCCGAGTGCCTTTCTAATTTGAAAGAAGCCCTTGATGGCCTTCATTTCTTTGCTCATGCTAAGACTCTAGGCCTGACACTTTGGACACCAGTAGAGCTTTCTGGCCTGCATGAGGCCAATCGCAATGTTTTGATTGCAGGATCTGCATGGCAGACCCTCGCGCTTGTAGACGTTGTAGCGATCATCTTTTTTCGGCCTGCCCTTGAGGTAACCATCGCGAGTCAGCATCAGCCCCGTCTTCACGCCAAGTGGCATCAGTGTTATAGCGTCATCCCAAATTGCCCCAAGAACATCGCTTGGAATCTGGTTGCCGGGGGTAAAGGGGGAAAGGTTTGCCCGAAACAACAACTCGGCTCGGTACACGTTTCCCACACCGGCTAACACACTTTGGTCCATCAACAACTGCCCGATGGGGACCTTTCTTTTTTGCACGCGCTCAATAAAGCGTCCACGCCCTAGTTGCTTTGGGTCAGGACGCAGCGGGTCTGGACCCAGTCGATCAAAGAGGACCGGCACCTGGTCTAATCCGATCACCTCGCAGGCTGTTGGCCCGCGCAAATCGACCAGGTGGGATTGGCTTAGGAACCGAGCGCGGACCTGTCCGTATGGCTCTGGCGGGGTGTCCTCGTAAGTTGAGAACTTCCACTTGCCATAAATACCAAGGTGAACGCGGATCGCTGCGGTCTCAAAGTGCAGCACGAGCTGCTTGCCCCAAGCCTCACTTTTAGTTAGTTGCTGACCCGAGACCAATCCAGCGTCAGTGAACCTGCCCTGGGGCGAGCTGATCTTTGTTGGCTGATGCAAAAACAGCTTCTGAAACTGCTTTGCGGTTCGATGAACGCTGTGTCCCTCGGGCATGGATTAGTAGATGACCTCGCCGGTATTTTCGAAGCTCGCAATTTTTCCGATCCTGCGAACGTGTCGCTCATCCTTTGAAAACGGCTCGGCTATGAACGCCTTGATCAATTCCAGCACCTCGGAGTTTTCGTGCTGCCTCGCTCCCACCGCTGCCACGTTGGCATCGTTATGTTCGCGAGCGAGCTTGGCGGTTGATTCGTTCCAAATCAGTGCAGCCCTGATGCCCTTGACCTTGTTCGCTGCCATCTGCTCGCCATTACCGCTGCCTCCAAGAACGATTCCCAGTGCCTCAACTCCAGCTGATTGATCCGCCATGACCCCTTGGGCTGCCGCGATGCAGAAACCCGGGTAGTCATCCAGCGCGTCATAGACCTTTGGACCATGATCAACTAGCTCGTGACCTAAAGTACTGAGCTCTTTGACCAAATAGGCACTCAGCTCCATACCAGCGTGATCTGTTGCGATGTGAATTCTCATAACCCACTCCTTTTTCTTATCCCCTTCGCAATCCCACTTGCGTCGTCTGTTCTGATTAGCACTCTTTCGCTGCCTGACAGGTTTAGTAAAACCCCGGGGCCAGAGTTTGGCAAAAACGCGGTGGTGCGGTTGGCATATCGAATGCCCCAGCCGCCAAAATCTCTGGCCCTCGCCTCCACCACCTCGACACTTGAAACCTCTTTATAGCTAAGCCGCAGGATTGGCACCCTCCAGTAGTAAACACCGAGTTGATCTCCCAGCTCTATCTTGGGTTTGGACATCAGCCATGGCAGTAAAACCAGTGGCAAGCTCAGCACAGCGATAAAAAACACGATGTTTATTTGTGCTTCACGAGCATCGCTCAGGCCAAGCTGAATCAAAAAGGTGTAACCAAAAACTACAAACAAGAGCACCCAGATAACGCCAGTGATCGCCAAGAACAAAACCCTGATAGAACCTGGAATCCTTCGAAGGTAAACAATTCCGGCCCACAATCCCCCGACCAACAAAAGCACCAATGAGACCATCAGCAATTGACCATCCAGCGAACCAAAGCCATCTGGTTCGCCGCTAAGTCCCCAGTGAATAGCCATGGGATCAGGGAAATTCGAGCGGTTCGCAGAGAAAAAGAGCCAAAATAGAGCAACAGACACCACTGGCATTAGAGCCACGAGAGCACGCTTCATAAGCCCTATCATCCCAGAGCCAAAGCTTAATCAACCTAACTTCTAAACACATGAATTATGAGAGCGGAAAAATCTCATAGGCTTGAAATCTATTTTCTAAGCCAATGGAGCGATAAATGCCCGGTGAAAACCTCACCCAGAAAGAAGCCCAGGAGCGTGCAAGAGTTGTAGACGCAGAGAGCTACCTGGTCGAACTCGATGTCACCACCGATGACAAGACCTTCAAATCCAAAACCACCATCCACTTTTCCGGCACTGCGGGTGCCGCTACCTTCATCGATGCGCAGACCAAGTCAGTTGAGAAGATCACCCTCAATGGTGAGGATCTAGATCCAAGCACCCACTCCGACAACGTGAGAATTTCGCTGCCGCACCTGCAAACCGATAACACTCTGGTCATTGAAGCCACTGGCATTTACTCGAACTCGGGTGAGGGCCTGCACCGCTTCGTTGACCCGGTTGACTCTGAGGTCTACCTCTATACCCAGTTTGAGGTTCCTGATTCCAGGCGCATGTTCCCAGTCTTTGAACAGCCAGACCTAAAAGCGACCTTCGAATTCAAGATCACCGCGCCATCGAACTGGGAGGTTATCTCTAACTCACCACTGGCTCAGAAGATCGAGCTCGGTGAGGGTAAGTCGAGGTTTGAGTTCTCCCCCACACCAAGAATCTCCAGCTACATCACCGCATTGATTGCTGGTCCCTATAAGTTCTGGCTAGATGAGCTCACATCTTCGAACGGCAAGGTCATTCCACTTGGCGTCTACTGCAGAGGCTCCCTTGCGCAGTACATGGACGCCGACTACATCTTTGAGAAGACCAAGGCCGGCTTTGAGTTCTTTGAGAAGCTCTTTGACTTCCCCTACCCATTCGAAAAATACGACCAGCTTTGGGTGCCGGACTTCAACGCCGGGGCCATGGAAAATGCCGGTGCCGTAACCTTCACCGAGACCTACGTCTTCCGCTCCGCAGTCTCAGACGCAGTCCGAGAGCGCAGGGTAGTCACCATCTTGCACGAGCTTGCCCACATGTGGTTTGGAGACCTCGTCACCATGCGCTGGTGGAATGACCTGTGGCTAAACGAGAGCTTTGCCGAATACGTCTCCACACTTGCAACCGCGGAGGCCAGCGAGTGGACCGAAGCCTGGACTACGTTCGCAGCCCTTGAGAAGAACTGGGCATACCGCCAAGACCAACTTCCCTCGACTCACCCGATTGTTGCCACCATCAATGACCTAGAAGACGTGCAGGTGAACTTTGATGGCATCACCTATGCCAAGGGAGCATCGGTACTGAAGCAATTGGTGGCATGGGTGGGACGCGAACCCTTCTTCGAGGGAGTTGCCAGGTATTTCAAGAAGCACCAGTGGCAGAACACCGAACTCAAGGACCTACTAGTCGAGCTCGAAGCAACCAGCGGTCGCGACCTATCCGGTTGGTCAAAGCTTTGGCTCGAGACCGCTGGAGTCAACACCCTGAAGCCAGAGATCGAAACCGATGCTGCTGGCCTAATCACGAGCTTCGAGATCGTTCAAACCACTCAAGAGGGTCACGATCACCAAAGACCGCACCGAATGGGGATTGGCTTTTTCAATCTCGAAAACGGCAAGGTTCAAAGGACTCACTACCTCGAGCTCGATGTCGATGGACCAAAGACATCGGTCAGCGAACTGGTTGGCATGCCAAGACCACAACTGGTGCTGCTAAATGACGAAGACCTCGCATATGCCAAGGTCAGACTCGATGAACCCTCGAGAGTCTTTGCCCTAGAAAACCTCTCCAAGATTGAGGATTCACTAGCCAGAACGCTGGTTTGGACCGCAGCCTGGGATGCCACTCGTGATGCAGAGGCTCCGCCAAGTGACTTTGTGCAACTGGTTCTCGACCACATTGCTACCGAGACCGAGTCCACGACCATCCTCACCCTGCTCAGGCAACTGGTCACCACCGGAAACCTCTATGTCGCACCTCAAAAGCGTGAGGCCACCTTGTCCAAGATCGCCTCCTCGCTCATCGAACTGACGATGAGCGCAAGCCCTGGTTCAGACACCCAGTTGCAATTTGCCAAGTTCGTGCCGCAGTTTGCTAGAACCAGCGAGCAGCTGGACTGGGTGGCCGGCCTCTATGAGGGCAAGACCAGCATCGAGGGCCTAGCGGTCGATGCTGATTTGAAGTGGGAACTACTAACCGGCTTGGTTATCGGCGGCAGACTAGACGAGGCTGCCATCGATGCTGAACTTGAGCGCGATAACACCGCGAATGGCCAGAAGTTTGCCGCTGCTGCCAAAGCCGTGATTCCAAACCCGGCTGCCAAGCAAAAGAGCTGGGACATCTTGACTAAGACAGAGGAGTATTCGAACACCCTGGTGAATTCAGCCTCAATGGCCTTTGGTCGAACCAATGACCTGAGTCTTTTGGAGCCCTTTGTGGATGCCTACCTAGAGGTTGCTCCAAAGATTTGGGAGTCTCGCAGCTATCACATCGCCGCCTACCTACTAAATAATCTCTACCCAATTCAGCTAGCCTCACAAGAGCTAGCGAACAAAACGAAAAAACTGATGGATGCCGATTTTGCGACATCAAGACCAGCATTCAGAAGGATTCTGCTCGAATCACTTGCAGGTGTTGAGCGTGCACTTAGGGCGCAACAAGCTGACAACTAGGAGGACCAAATGGACTTTGAGCAATTATTGACCGACTGGTCGGCACTGATCTCAGTGTCAGCCATCATCGTTGGAGCGATAGTCCTCCGGATCGTGCTCAAGATCAGCACCAAGCGAATTGTGAAGACTATAGTCAGCGGCGTAAACCATGCGGCAAAGACTGAGCGAATGGACTCACTGCTTGCAGAGCAGCGACTGACTCAGCGCACCAGAACCATCGCGTCGGTATTGGACAACTTCACAACCTGGGCTATCACCATCACCGCACTGGTGATGGTGCTGAGCGAGCTCGGGGTGAATGTTGGTGCGCTGATTGCCGTTTCAACAATCCTTGGAGCTGCGGTTGGCTTTGGAGCGCAATCACTAGTCAAGGACCTACTTGCCGGAATCTTTATCGTTTTCGAAGATCAATACGGTGTTGGTGACTGGGTTGAGATCGGCAGTGTTTCCGGTGAGGTCGAGAAGGTTGGTCTCAGAGTCACTGAGATCCGCGATATTCATGGCACCTTGTGGTTTGTCCGCAACGGTGAAATCAACGAGGTTGGAAATGCCTCGCAGGATTGGGCCGCCGCACTCTTGGACTTCGCCTTTGCCTATGACAACGATGTCGACGAGGTTCAGAACATCATCTTGGAGGTAGCGAGCGAAATGCGAGCTAGCGATGACTGGAACAAGGATATGACCGCAGATGTCGACATCTGGGGAATGCAGCATGTCTCTGGTGAGCAGTTCATCATCCGAGCATCTGTGAAGACCGTCCCGAATCGCCAGTGGGCAGTCTCAAGAGAGCTCCGCAAGAGGTGCAAGGCCGCATTTGACGCTAGAAACATCGGCCTGATGACCGCAACCAAGATCAACCTGGCTAAATAGCTTGCAGACCCTTTTTGAACGCCTCGGCCCGGAGGCCTTTGAACAGCTAACAAGAGTCTTTTACGAACAGGTGAAGGAAGACCCCCTTCTAAAACCAATGTATCCGGAGGAAGATCTCGGTCCTGCAGAACGCCGGCTGAGAATGTTTCTCGAGCAATATTGGGGGGGTCCAGACACCTATCAGCAGGAGCGCGGTCACCCAAGACTGAGAATGCGACACTTTCCGTTCAAGATCGGGCCAAAGGCCAAACAGGCTTGGCTAGACGCAATGCGCAAGGCCGTGGATTCACTCGAACTAAGCCCACTGGATGAGGCAGAGCTTTGGGGATACCTCGACCGCGCCGCCCACGCGATGCAAAACAGCATGGAAGACTAATGCGCGGCGCTTCTCTTAGATAAAACATGCCCGTGGCTTGAGCTCAGTCGCAACCAGTTATTCGCACCAAACACCCGGATTCTCTCATCGGGCAACATAAAACCAAGACCTGCCATTGCAAAGGCTGCAGCACCTGGTAGGCCGAGTTCAGCATCAACCGCCCGGCCCCAGATTTGCAATCGGACTTTGGCAGCAATTGAAGAGCCAACCGATTCCGGCAACGCCTCAGTGACCTCGGCTATCCCCTCCTTGGCCCAACCGGTGAGCTGCTGTTGCTCTAATGACCCGATCTCTTCCCAACCCTGCCGGGGTGGGATAACTCCAGACCACGCCACTCTCACCTGTGAGGGTGGAACGCTGAGGCCAAGAGATCCTGAAGAGAGGTTTGCCAATCGCTCCAATACCGCTGCGATCTCGAAGGTTCCGTCTAGCTCTGCAGGAGTTGCCAACTTCAAAGTTCTCAGGCCTAGGACCGTGGGGCCATCACCAATAAGAGAGCCAGAGAAAATTGGGGAGACGTAGACCGCCAACACCTCACCAAACGAGCGCAGCTTCACCGCACCCTCAGAGTCGAGCTTTTTAGCCCTGGTGAGGTATGCGGTCAGATCCGAGATATCCGCTTGGTCTTGGAACAAAAGTTGGTCTGTCATTTTCACTGCCTAAACTATCGGGGAATCAACCCTTAGGAACCAATGACTCAGATACCCGCAGATCCCATCAAGGATCTAGAGACAGTTTTGGACATCACGCAGCTCAGCGAAACAGAGTTTGAGGGTAAGACGCAGTGGATGCCGCAGGGCAGAGTCTTTGGTGGTCAGGTGCTGGCGCAATCTCTAGTTGCTGCAACCAGAACCGTTCCCAAGGACAGAAGAGTTCACAGCCTGCACAGCTACTTTCTAAGAGCAGGGGATATCGAAAAGACCGTGCAATTCAGTGTTGAGATCCTGCGTGATGGCAGAAGCTTTTCCGCTCGCAGAGTCCATGCCATTCAAGATGGCAAGCCAATCTTCTCCATGATCGCGTCTTTTCAGTTGGAATCCCCAGGGCTAACCCACGAAGAGCCAATGCCCGAGAGCGTTGACCCCGAGTCACTGCCATCGGCCTCGGACTTGCTCTCAATGATCGATCACCCGGCCACCAACTACTGGTCCAAGGCAAGACCCTTTGACCTTAGACATGTTGGAGAACCGGTTTATCTTCGGCCCGCAAAAGAACAAACCCCCAACCAGCAGGTTTGGTTCAAGACCATTTCAGAGCTCAGTGACAACCCGTTGATCCACACCGCTGCATTGGCATATGCCTCGGATTACACGATCTTGGAAGCGGTTATGCGCAATCACAATCTGAGCTGGGCGCATCCAGGTCTATCTGCCGCAAGCCTTGACCATGCAATTTGGTTCCACGAAACCCCGAACTTAAACGACTGGCACCTTTACGTGCAGCACTCCCCCGCGGCCTCAAATGGACGCGGACTATCGCAGGGCAAGATCTACTCGCAACAGGGCAAGTTGATTGCAACCATCGCCCAGGAGGGCATGATCAGAATCCCCGACTAGTCGCGAGTTAGGCGGCGATAGGTCGAGCGGTGCGGCTTTGCTGCCTCCGCACCCAATCGCTCAATCTTGTTGTCCTCATAGGCCTGGAAGTTACCCTCAAACCAATACCAGTTATCTGGATTCTCCTCAGTGCCCTCGTAGGACAGGATGTGGGTGGCGACCCGGTCTAAAAACCAGCGATCGTGTGTGATGACTACGGCGCAGCCTGGGAACTCCAACAATGCATTTTCCAAAGACGCAAGAGTTTCGACATCAAGGTCGTTGGTGGGCTCATCCAAAAGCAAGAGGTTTCCGCCCTGCTTCAAGGTCAAAGCTAGGTTCAAACGGTTGCGCTCACCGCCCGATAGCACTCCGGCCTTCTTCTGCTGGTCGGCACCCTTGAAACCAAAGGCTGCAACATATGCCCTTGATGGCATCTCCACCTGACCAACCTGCATGTAGTCAAGACCCTCGGAGACAACCTCCCAAAGACTCTTGTTCGGGTCGATGCCCTCGCGGGACTGGTCAACATAGGAGATCTTGACGGTTTCGCCAATCTTTAGATCTCCCGAATCCAGCTCGTGAAGACCGGTGATGCACTTAAACAGCGTCGACTTACCAACACCGTTAGGCCCAATGATTCCCACAATGCCGTTTCTTGGCAGGCTGAAGCTCAGATTGGAAAACAGTGGCCTGTCATCAAAGCCCTTGGAAATGTTCTTGGCTTCAATGACGACGTTTCCAAGACGAGGGCCCGGCGGAATTTGAATCTCCTCGAAGTCCAGCTTTCTGGTCTTCTCGGCCTCGGTTGCCATCTCCTCATACCTGGCAAGCCTGGCCTTTGACTTGGTCTGCTTGGCTTTCGGGGTTGATCTAACCCAAGCCAGCTCGTCCTGCAGGCGCTTGGCGAGCTTGGCGTCTTTTTTGCCAGCAACATTCAAACGCTCTGCCTTTTTCTCCAAATAGGTCGAGTAGTTACCCTCGTATGGGTAGGCGCGACCGCGATCTAGCTCCAAGATCCACTCGGCGACATTGTCTAGGAAGTAGCGATCGTGCGTAACCGCCAAAACTGCACCGGGATACTTAGCCAAGTGCTGCTCTAGCCAGAGCACGCTCTCGGCATCTAGGTGGTTTGTCGGCTCATCCAATAGCAACAGGTCGGGCTTTTGCAAAAGTAGCTTGCACAGCGCAACGCGACGCCTCTCACCACCGGAAAGGTGAGTAACGGCTTCATCTC
>DATBNK010000046.1:0-2017 GCA_036554355.1 Aquiluna sp. | reverse complement strand
CCGAGGAGTTCTATGAGGTGGCAGAGGTGATTGCTGGTGCGCTAAAGCCGGGTGCTGACCTGGCTGCATTGAAGGCCCGGGTCCGAGTTCTCACCGAGAAGTTCCCGCTTTACTCCGGCCTAGAGGGCTAGATTCTTGGTTGCTCAGTTATTGGATGGCCTGGCGACAGCCAAGTCAATCAAGGCTGAGCTAACTCAAGAGGTCGCAGCACTAAAACTTAGGGGCATCACCCCCGGGCTTGGCACGTTGCTGGTTGGGGATGACCCCGGTTCACACTCCTATGTTGGCGGTAAGCACCGCGACTGCGCCGAGGTAGGGATAAATTCCATCCGCATCGATCTGCCGGCCTCGGCCTCAAAAGCCGACGTGGTTTCTGCCATCAATGATCTAAATTCAGCCAGTGATGTCACCGGCTACATCGTCCAGCTACCGCTGCCAAGCGGCATGGACGCCAATCAGATGCTTGAGTTGATTGATCCCGCCAAGGACGCCGATGGCCTGCATCCCATTAATCTTGGAAAACTGGTCATGAATGTTTCTTCCGAGCTCAGCTCTCCATTGCCCTGCACTCCGGCCGGCATTGTCGAGCTGCTAAAGCGCTACGGAGTTGAAACCAGGGGCAAGGAGGTTGCGATACTGGGTCGAGGCCTCACCGTTGGCAGACCACTTGGGCTATTGCTGACCCGCAAGGGCATCGATGCAACCCCAACGCTCTTGCATAGCGCCTCTCAAGATATTCCAGCGGCGGTTAGAAGGGCAGATATTGTGGTGGCGGCAATTGGCCAACCACACTTCGTGAAGCCCGACTGGATTAAGCCTGGTGCTGCGGTGTTGGATGTTGGAATCACAAGGGTTGAGAACAAGCTGGTTGGAGATGTCGACCCTGGAGTTATGGAAGTTGCCGGCTACCTGTCTCCCAACCCCGGTGGGGTTGGTCCGATGACTCGCGCGATGCTATTGAAAAACGTTGTTCTAGCTGCCAGCTAGAACTTGCTCCTAATTGCCCAAAGATCTGGAAAAACTGGATTGAAAAGCGTGCTGGCTAGATAGCCAGCCCCGGAAGAGCCACCAGATCCAATCTTTTTCCCAATGGTGCGCTCCACCATCTTCACGTGGCGATAGCGCCACTCCTGCAATCCCTCATCGAGGTCCACCAGTGCCTCGCCAATCATCGACGCCTCGGGATCATTGACGTGCAGCCAAATCAATCTCTCTTGAAGCTGCTCGTCTTCTTGCCACGCGGTCGTTACATCGTGAGCGTGAACGTGTTCCGGGAGCTTGGTTCTGGTCTCAAAGTATTTCAACGCCGAGTGCCAAACAGACGGTCTTGACATCGCAGCCTCGACTTTGCCCCTGGCCTTGGAGCCGGGAGCTAAGTGCTCCGCCATGCCCATGCCAGAGCTCTTGTCTGCATCCCTGCCGGCCTGATCGCGCCTTCCCAACACGGCCTCAAGTTCGCGGAACTGGGCCGACTGGAAACCGCTCGCGCTACTCAAGCGCTCTCTAAAGGAGTTGAACTGCAGCGGGGTCATGGTCTCCAAGATGTCGAGCTGCGAGACGCAGGTTTTCATTATGTTTCTCACCCTGCCCAAAAGCCCCATGGAGCGGTGGGTCTCACCTTTTTCGAGACTTTGCTGCAGGGCGCTGAGCTCGTGCAGGATTTGCTTGAACCAGAGTTCATAGACCTGGTGAATGGTGATGAACAAAAGCTCATCGTGCTCTGGGCCATCTGAGAGTGGTTGTTGGAGCTCTAGAAGTTCATCAACCTTGAGATAGCTGGTGTAGGTGAGGTGTTTTTCGTGGTTCATGTGACTCGGTTTCCCTTATCTTCAAAGCTCTTGTAGTCGCCGGAGGCGACTAGGTCTCTAAGTCTTTTGAAACCCTCAAACACCTCTTGGTAGCTCGTGGCCAAGGGGGAGATGGCCAACCGCAACGTGTTTGGTTCTCGATAGTCAGGAATCACCTTTTTTAGTTTTCTCAGTGCCGCGGCTATTTGCTTTGCATCTTGGTGTGACAA
>DATBNK010000044.1:0-8500 GCA_036554355.1 Aquiluna sp. | reverse complement strand
AGTTGGGAGAAGCGTTTTCCTGCCGCTCACATTCGCCTGAGCGTTGTTAGACCGCTAATGGTGGAGCTTGCGACCGAACTGAAACTTCCCATTGAAAATCTATTGACCCCCGACTACCTGCGCCGAGTCATGTTTGAACCAGGTCAGGACATAGCCAAACAGCTAAAAGAACTTGGTGCAAGAGACTGGCAGGTTGAAACGGTGCTACCGGTTATTACAGCCGGTCTGATTCAAGCTCAGCCTCAGATTGACGCTCTAACGGCTTAGCGTGTGGGAGCTTTGATCCCAGCACCTGAGCCACAATGTCTCTGGCAATTGATTTAGCAGTCAGGCCTAGACGCTCCAAGATCTCTTCACGCTCCGCGTGCTCGAGGAACTCTGCTGGAATACCGACCTCGTTCAAGCCAGTGTCGACCTCGTTCTCCCTCAGGTCCTGACGCAGCCTGGTGCCAAAGCCGCCAACGCGAACGCCGTCCTCGAGTGTCACAACAAGCCTGTGATCGGCGGCTAGTTTGATCAGGTCCTTTGAAATCGGCAGTACCCACCTGGGGTCAACCACAGTTGCTCCAATACCCTGATCGGCAAGCATCTTTGCAACCTCGATAGCGGTGTTAGCGAAGCTACCAACCGCAACGAGCAGGACGTCCTTGCTCGGCGCTTGGTAGAGAAGGTCTACTCCCCCAGGCATCCTGCGAATCGCCTCGATTGGTTGCGGGATGCTGCCCTTGGGGAAGCGAACCACGCTTGGCGCATCTTGAATTGCGATGGCCTCTCTGAGCTCTTCTTGCAGTCGAACCCCATCACGAGGGGCTGCAATCGCAATACCTGGAACGACCTGCAAGATTGAGAGATCCCAGACACCATGGTGAGAGGCGCCATCGGGACCCGTAATGCCAGAGCGGTCCAGGACAAAGGTGACGCCGGCTTTGTGAAGCGCAACATCCATCAAGAGTTGATCAAAGGCTCTGTTTAGGAAGGTTGAATAAATCGCAACCACAGGGTGTAAACCACCAAATGCCATGCCGGCAGCCGCTGCAACAGCGTGCTGCTCTGCAATGCCAACATCGAACACCCGGTCGGGATACTTGGCTGCGAACTTGTGCAGGCCAACTGGAATCAACATCGCTCCAGTGATACCGACTACCTTCTCGTTCTCCTTGGCGATCTCGACCATCTCATCGGCAAAAACGGAGGTCCAGGAGAGGGTGGAGCTCTTCTTGATTGGAAGGCCGCTCTCGGCGTCAATCTGCCCAACGGCGTGGAACTGATCGGCCTCGTCGCTCAGTGCAGGGTTGTAGCCGCGGCCCTTCTGCGTCACCGCATGGACGATTACGGGGGCGTTCAAGCTCTTTGCTCGCTGCAAGGCCTCTTCCATTGCGCTGAGGTCGTGGCCGTCGATTGGACCGATGTATTGGATTCCGAGGTTTGGGAAAATTCCTCTTGGCGCGCTCTGGCTAAATACTCCGTCGAAACCGGCGTGTATGGAATTAAAAAGTGCGAGGCCGGGTCGTCCAAAGACAGAGAAGACCTTTTTGGAGATTCGGTAGCCCCGGCGATACCAAGCCTCGGTCCGCATCGTGCTTAGAGTTTTGGCAAGGCCTCCAATGGTCGGCGCATAGGAGCGACCATTGTCATTCACGACGATAACGAGCTTGCGATCGTTGTCATCGGTGATGTTGTTCAATGCCTCCCAGCTCATGCCTCCGGTGAGGGCGCCATCACCAATCACTGCGACAACGTGGCGGTCTTTTTGCCCGGTTGCGCCAAATGCTCTGGAGATGCCATCTGCCCAGGAAAGCGATGATGATGCGTGTGAGGACTCGACAATGTCGTGTTCGGATTCAGCTCGCTGCGGGTAACCTGCGATGCCGCCTTTTTGGCGCATTGAGGAAAGGTCTTTCCTGCCAGTTAGCAGTTTATGAACGTAGCTCTGGTGGCCAGTGTCATAGACAATCGCATCGCTTGGTGAGTCAAAAACCCTGTGCAGTGCGACCGTGATCTCCACAACCCCGAGGTTTGGACCCAGGTGCCCACCGGTCTTCGAGACCGACTCGATTAGGTAGTCACGGATCTCCTGGCAAAGCGCAACCAACTCGAGCTTGCTTAGGCCATCAAGATCCCTGGGTGCGTTGATGCGCTGTAGAAAACTCACGGTTGTATAAACATGGCAGGCTTAGGAAAACTTCCTAGGCGACCAAGCTCCTGAGCACGTACTGCAAGATGCCACCGTTGCGGTAGTAGTCAGCTTCTCCCGGGGTGTCTATCCTCACAACAGCATCAAACTCAACGACTGCCTTACCGGCTGGTGAGTGGGAGGTTGGCTTGGCCACTACCCTCACGGTCTTCGGAGTGACTCCTTCGTTGAGAGCTTCAATGCCGATGAAGTCAAACTCTTCAGTGCCATCAAGCCCAAGCGATGCAGCGTTTTCTCCCTTTGGGTACTGCAGTGGGAGAACCCCCATGCCAATCAGGTTGCTTCGGTGAATGCGCTCAAAGCTCTCGGCGATAACCACCTTGATGCCCAAAAGGCTTGTGCCCTTGGCCGCCCAGTCACGAGAGGATCCAGAGCCGTACTCCTTGCCGGCAAGTGCAACAAGTGGCGTGGAGTTTGCCGCGTAGGCCTCGGCTGCATCAAAGATGAAGCTTTGCGGGCCATCTGCCTTGGTGAAGTCTCTGGTGTAGCTACCTTCGACATCATCCAGCAGCTGGTTGCGCAACCTGATGTTTGCAAAGGTGCCGCGAATCATTACCTCGTGGTTGCCACGACGTGAACCATAGGAGTTGAAGTCAACCCTCGAAATTCCTCGGTCGGCTAGGTACTTACCAGCAGGTGAATCCGCCTTGATTGAGCCAGCCGGTGAGATGTGGTCGGTGGTGACCGAGTCGCCTAGCTTCACCAAAACGCGCGCTCCTGAGACGTCAGTCACAGGTGTGGTTTCTAGCTTCATGCCATCGAAGTAGGGCGGGCGCTTGACATAGGTTGAGTTCTCATCCCATTCAAAGATTGCGCCCTCGGGTGTTGGAAGTGACTTCCAACGCTCATCGCCTTCAAAAACCGATGCGTATTGAGTGGTGAACATTTCCGAGTTGATTGAGGAGTCAATGGTGCTCTGGACCTCCTCCGGAGTTGGCCAGATGTCAGCCAGGAATACATCGTTGCCACTTTGGTCCTGACCTAAGGCGTCCTTGACAAAGTCGAAGTCCATGGTGCCGGCAAGTGAGTAGGCAATGACCAGTGGTGGTGATGCCAGGTAGTTCATCTTCACATCAGGGTTGATGCGACCTTCAAAGTTGCGGTTACCTGAGAGCACTGCCGTCACGGCAAGGTCGTTCTCGTTGATCGCATCGGAGATTTCGGCATCCAAGGGCCCAGAGTTACCGATACACGTCGTGCAGCCGTAACCAACGAGCTGGAAGCCAAGCTCATCAAGGGACTTGGTCAGCCCAGCCTTCTCGTAGTACTCGGTGACAACCTTGGATCCAGGTGCCAAAGAGGTCTTCACCCAAGGCTTTGCCTTGAGTCCCTTTTCGACAGCCTTCTTGGCTAAAAGGCCGGCAGCAAGCATGACCGAGGGGTTCGAGGTGTTGGTGCAAGAGGTGATGGACGCGATGGTGACGGCACCGTGATCAATCGCAAAGTCCTTACCCTTCACCTTGGCAGGTGCACTCATTGCGCTGGAGTAGTTCTTCAGATCCTTCTCAAAGCTGCTCTTTGAGTTGCTCAGCTGAATTCGATCCTGGGGGCGCTTTGGCCCTGCAATGGAGGGAACAACCGTTGACAGGTCAAGCTCGAGGTACTCGGAGTAGACAGGCTCGATGCTTGGGTCATGCCACAATCCCTGAGCCTTGGTGTACGCCTCGACCAGGTCCACCTGCTCCTTGGAGCGACCCGTGATCCTGAGGTAGTCCAACGTCACTTCGTCAATTGGGAAGATGGCAACTGTCGAGCCAAACTCCGGCGACATGTTTCCGATGGTTGCGCGGTTTGCGAGTGGGACCTTTGTCACGCCCTCACCGTAAAACTCAACGAACTTACCCACCACACCGTGCTGCCTGAGCATTTCCGTGATGGTCAAAACGACATCGGTCGCGGTTGCTCCGGTTGGGATGTTTCCAACTAGTTTGAAGCCAACGACTCTTGGGATAAGCATTGAAACTGGCTGACCGAGCATCGCAGCCTCGGCTTCAATCCCGCCAACACCCCAGCCAAGAACACCAAGGCCATTGACCATGGTGGTGTGAGAATCAGTTCCAACACAGGAGTCTGGGTAGGCAACCAATTCACCATCCTGCTCCTTGACCATGACGGTTCTGGCTAGGTATTCAATGTTGACCTGGTGAACGATTCCAGTTCCTGGTGGAACCACCTTGAAGTTATCGAATGCGGTTTGACCCCAGCGCAAGAACTGGTAGCGCTCGCCGTTGCGCTGGTATTCATACTCCACATTGCGCTCAGCGGCATCTGCGGTGCCGGCAACATCAATTACAACGGAGTGGTCAATGACCATTTCGGCAGGAGCTAGCGGGTTGATTTGCTGTGGGTCACCACCCAATTCCTTTACGGCCTCGCGCATGGTGGCTAGGTCCACGATGCAGGGAACTCCGGTGAAATCCTGCATGATGACACGGGCTGGAGAGAATTGAATCTCGGTGTCAGGCTCTGCGCTTGGGTCCCAGTTGATCAGGGCCTTTGCGTGAGCATCAGTGACGTTGGCACCATCTTCGGTGCGGAGCATGTTCTCTAGCAAAATCTTCAGGCTGTATGGCAACTTCTCGACACCGAGATCTGCCATGCTGAAGTAGTTGTAGGTTTTATCGCCGACAGAGAGCTTGCTGGCTTTTTCGAAATTGTTGGACATGTGATTCCCTCCAGGTAACCCCTCTAATCTACCCGAATCAGGAAACCTTAATCCTTCTTAGCAGCACCCAAGTTAGGGCAAGTAATCCTGCATAGAGTGGAGCTCCCATGACCGCCCTAGCTAAAGCCAGGACCTCAACGGCCCCTGCGAAGTACAGTGGCAGCTGAACGGCGAGCCGGGCCGAGAAAAATCCAACCCAAATCAAAGTCACCAGGCGCAGCCTTTTGTAGCTGGCTTTGTGCTCTCGCCACCCAGCTAAGCCAAATAGCAATTGCGCGACATATCCCATAATCGGTCTGCGAATTAGCACCGAAACCAAAAGCACCGACCCATAGACGGCATTGGTGATAAAGCCAGGTATGAAATAGTCCGCCGCTTGTCCCCCATCACGCAATGCCAAAAAGGCAGCCAACCCAATCGCAAGTGCTCCGACAAGCGCCTGGGTGAGTGCCTTGCGCTGTATCAGCCTGATGGTGATAAAAATCAGTGAGCTACCGGCGGCAACCGCAACGGCAATAAGTGCGTCTTGGAATAGTGCATAGCTAAAAGAGAACAGTGTGGCAGGGAGCACCGCCTCCAGGATTCCAAGTGGTCCACCAATAGAGTCCAAAAGGGATTTTCTATTGAGTTCGTAGCCATTCTCGGTATTTTCAAGACCGAGCCGCTTGGCAACGTTTTCCTGGTTACTCATTATTTTGAACAGGCAATCTCAACGGCAGTAGCTCACCCGGCGGCAATGCGATATCGCCACGACTTACTGCCGTGGAGCGGAACACCTCAACTAGTTTTTGGTAGTGGTAGTCATCAAGACCTGGAGAGTTGATTACCCCGCGCAGAAACCACCTTGGGCCATCAACTCCCATAAACCGGCTGTAGCGAATCTCTTTCTTGCCCGCCACCTCAACCGGCACGCTCGCATGCAGCTCTATGCCTAGAAGTCCCTGGTGCCTTGTTGAGGTGCCATTTTGAGCGCTCAGCCCCGCCTCTATCGCCGTTATGGTGTTGAGCCATAACCCCTCAGACTTACTTGCGGCAAAGGCCTGCAACTGCAATCGATGACCTGCTAATTCAACTGTCAGCGCCACTATTTTCTTGGTGGTCTCCTCGACATCCGCTCTGATCTGAAGGCCTTGCCTGGGGGCAATTCTGATTGACCCGAAATCCAAATAGGGCGTGAGCAAGCCGATTTCATCGACGTCGAACGGGCCAGCGGTGGCGCGATCTTGAGGTGCACTCTTGGTCATTTAGTTCTTCCCGGAGGAGCCGAATCCGGTTTCGCCCCTTGAGCTCTCAGGAAGCGTGGCAACGGGGATGAAGCGTGCAATTTCGATCTTTTGAAAAAGCAATTGCGCGATTCTGTCTCCCTTCGCGATCTCGAAGTCTTGATCTGAGGTGTTCAAAAGGGGAACCATGATTTCTCCGCGATAACCGGCGTCGATTGTGCCGGGAGAGTTCAGCACTGTAATGCCGTGCTTTACGGCTAAGCCGGAGCGGGGATGTACCAACCCCACATAACCATCCGGCATCGCAATCTTCACTCCGGTAGGAACCAAAGCTCTTTGTCCTGCGCCAAGAAATAGATCTTCGTTAGATCGAAGATCTGCTCCAGCGTCTCCTGGCTTGGCGTAGCTTGGTTCGAAACCTGGCTCCGCTACTAATAAAACCTCTAAATGCACTCCTTGAGCGTAATCTATACAGGTGGCAAATCCCCTGTTTTTTGAACGACTCAATCCAAGCATTGGCACTGTACTGGCTCTTTTACTGTCCTCGCCGATGGTCCTTTTAGCGGCTTTGCCCTTTGATCAAACCCTCGCCTTTATCTTGGCGGTGCTGGTCCCATCGACCTTGTTGATGCTGGCGTTTAGGCTCGCACCAACCATTTCGCTCTCTCATGATGCGTTGAGAATAGGCAAGATGACACTGCCGATTTCGGCTCTGGGGGAAGCTACGTTTTTAGAGGGCGATGAGGCAATCTTCGAGCGTGGTCCGGGGCTAAGCCCAGGCTCTCAGCGACTATTTCGCGGTGACATAAATACGGTTGTCAAGGTGCTAATTTCAGATCCTCAGGACCCGACAGAGTACGTTTTGTTTTCTTCTCGGAGGGGCGCCGAGCTAGTTAGCGCACTCGATGCAAACCGGGCCTAGTTTGGTCTTCGATGCAAACTGGGATTGCGGTTTTACCAAAAAGCACTGCACGCAGGTGAACTCGTTTTCTTGAATCGGTAGCACCACTACCTCAAGCTCTTCATTGACAACATCTGGGATGGTGAAGCCATCTGCATTGTCGCCATCGTCGTCGCTGATAGTTGGCTTTGCAGGGATACGTTCTTTGATTGCTTCCAGGGATTCGGTGTCGTCGTCGTTCTTGCGCTGGGCATCGTAATCGGTTGCCATAAGCTGCGCCTTCCTGTTGCTCTATCGGCGTGAACTATGCCTTAGCAAGTCAATTTTTGCAAGTGAGGCTCGCCGAATAGTGAATTAGTTCCAACAAACTCACCGCTGGAAATAACCACCCCGGGACTCTATTGGTGCCAAACTTCCTGCAAAGGAGCCAGAACTATGGAACTAAGGTTTGTGGCACGGCAGAGCGATTACCTTCTTGTCGAGGCCGAAGATGGATCGAGCCACCAGTTGCTCATTGACGATCAACTCAAAGAGGCAATCAAGAACACTCAAGAGATCGTTTCGTCTGGAATAGTCCCTAAAGATGTCCAAAACAAACTCCGCGCAGGTCTAAGCGTTGAAGAGGTCGCCGCAGAACTCGGCGTGACCGAATCAGCAATTGAACCTTTTGCCGCTCCAATCCTGGATGAGATTCGATACGTCTTGCAGTCTGCCCTTGCAACTCAAGTGTCCGATGGGCAGAACATGAAAACCCTCGAAGATCTGGTCAATCTGTCACAGCCTGAGTCAAAGTTCTCAGCGCACCGTGCCGACAATGGTTGGATTATTACCGCCAAGGGAGCACACAACTACACCTGGTCATACGACCCAAGGGCTAAGTTGCTCGAGCCAACCAGCGAGGCCGCTAAAAAGCTCGGCTCTCTCCACAGCGCAAGGGATGTTGTTACCCAGACCGTTCCGGTCAAGAGCGAAGAACCAAAACCAGCCCACGAAGAACCGGTTTCCGAAGAGCCCAAAGAGTCGAGTGCATCCGTGCACGATCTGGTCCAAGAGCTTCGCTCGAGAAGAGATGCCAAAGAGCAAGAACTCAAGCCATCAAGTGCGAAGGGTCGAGCATCACTTCCTAGCTGGGACGAGATTGTCTCGGGCGCTCACCTCGACAACGAGGACTAAACCCCAAACCTGATCAGCGGAATTCTGGTCTCGGCAGGAGACAGTGCTCCGTGGTGCGAAATCATCTCGAAGCTTCGCGGCTTGAAGTATTTCGAGTGATAGAGCGTGTAGTTACTTTTTCCTAAGAGCAATAGCTCTGGTAATCGGTTTTTAGCTTCTTTTCCAATTGGACCGAACCAACCTGCGTCAATTGCGGCGGTTGTTTGAACCATGTCAAAGGCGTAGGAAACCGGCTCCAGATTCGCAACAACCTTTTCGATCGAACTTGGGTCATCGAGATAAACAAAGCCAACCCGGGTGTCGCCCCCATAGAACTGGGTGTGAGAGCCATTCTCCAGATAGTC
>DATBNK010000039.1:0-2419 GCA_036554355.1 Aquiluna sp. | reverse complement strand
CTAGCTGCCAGCATCGAGTCCACCGCTCACGCGGAGCTCGATCAGCCCCATGTTGAGGGCATCTTCCGGGAGGCCGCCAGAGGAGTAATCTCCCGCCCGGCACTCCTGGGTCACCGATCCGGAAAAGACTTCAGTCAGTTATTCGAAATCACGGGTGTTGAATCAGATGCCAGCTCTGCCAGAGTCAAGTTCAGCGACAAGGTCGCCGAGCTAAATGCCACCGCGTTCTTTACTTTCGTAGGACACGGCGTGCTAATGGTTTCTTTGGAGGTTGAAAACCTCGGGGAGGATTTCAACCTCGAAGAGCTCAGTGTTTATTTGCCGCTACCGGACAGGGCGAGTGAGTCAATGGATTTTGCAGGACGCTGGATCAAGGAGCGCCAACCGCAGCGCAGGGAGATTCAAGCCGGTGCTTTTGTTCGCGAGGTTCGGGAGGGTCGCTCCTCCCACGACTACACGATTTTGCAGCTTGCTATGACCCAAGGCGCTGGCTTCCAGTCTGGAGAGATCTGGTCTATGGGCCTGATGTTCTCTGGCAACTCGCGGCATGTTGTGGAGAAGCTGCAGGGTGGCAGGAAGTTCATTGGAGCCGGAGAGTCTTTGATGCCCGGTGAGATGGTTCTCAAAAAGGGTGAGAAGTATTCAACCCCTGGGGTTGCCGCTATCTACTCTGAGAGTGGAATTGACGGGGTTAGTGCTCGCAGTTATGGCTGGCTTCGCTCTCGAGGCGATCACCCGACCAAGCTGAAGCCAAGACCGCTCACCTTGAATGTTTGGGAAGCGGTCTATTTTGATCACAACCTAGAAAAGCTCTCCGAGTTGGCCGATGTTGCTCAGTCCATTGGTGTTGAGAGATTTGTTCTGGACGATGGCTGGTTCGGCTCTCGCAGGGATGACACCAAGGGTCTTGGTGACTGGGTGGTATCAAAAGATGTCTGGCCCGAGGGTTTGGGTCCACTAATTGAGAAGGTCAAAGCCAACGGCATGGAATTTGGTCTTTGGTTTGAGGGTGAGATGGTCAACCCCGATAGCGATCTCTACCGAGCTCACCCAGACTGGGTGCTGGGGGCAGGTGGCAGGGTGCCGCCACTTGGCAGGATGCAGCTGGTACTGGATCTCACCAATGAGGATTGCTATCAGCATGTGTTTCAGCAAACCGACAAGGTGCTGAGCGATTACGACATTGCCTACATAAAGTGGGATCACAACAAGTACCTGGTTGAGCCAGGTTCACTCGGTGTTGCCGCAGCTCACAACCAGACCAATGCCATTTACCGCATGTTCACAGAGCTCAAGCAGAACCATCCAGGCCTAGAGATCGAGAGCTGCTCCTCCGGAGGAGGGCGCATCGATCTTGGCATGGCAATGATTGCCGATCGCTTCTGGACCTCGGACTGCAACGACGCTTTAGAGCGTCAATACATTCAGCGCTACACGCAAGTGGCTATTCCGCCCGAGATGCTTGGATCACACATTGGCCCCACCAAGAGCCACACCACCGGCAGGGTTCACGAGCTTCACTTCAGAGCCATCTCGGCACTGTTTGGCCATGCCGGGCTGGAGTGGGATATCACTAGCTGCACCAAAGATGAGCTGGCGCAGCTCAAATCTTGGTCTGATTACTACAAGCAAAACCGTGAACTCATTCACTCGGGAAACCCGGTTCGGGTTGACTCTCCAGATGAGTACTTCCTGCAGGGTGTTGTTTCTCAGGACAAGACCAAGGCCCTGTTTAGCTATGCGACTCTGCAGGCCAGCAAGGGGTCAAGGCCGGATGCGCTTTGTTTCCCTGGTCTTGATGAAAACCGCAGCTACAAAATCAAGGCCGTCTACCCCGCAGGAGAACCAAAGTTTATTCAGCGCACTCAAGTTGGTTGGCTCGATGGCATCACTTTGAGCGGCAAGGCTTTGGCACTTATCGGAGTCCGCGCACCAATCATGTATCCAGAAAACGCACTACTAGTAGAAATCGAGGCAATCTAAATGCTGAATCTCTCAAAGCTCCACTTCGGCGGCGACTACAACCCCGAGCAGTGGCCAAAGGAAGTCTGGGCGGAGGATATCCGCCTGATGCAAAAAGCCGGTGTGAACCTGGTGTCACTGGGTATTTTTTCCTGGGCAAAGCTAGAGCCAGCGGATGGTCAGTACAACTTCGATTGGCTGGACGAGATCATGGGCATGCTGCACGAGGGTGGCATCAGCGTTGACATGGCCACCGCCACAGCATCGCCACCTGCCTGGCTCTCACACGCTCACCCCGAGATGCTGCCGATTGACTTCGATGGTGTTCAGAGAAGCTTTGGTGGTCGCCAGGCTTACTGCTCGGCAAGCCCGGTCTATCGCAAGAAGGCAGCGGCTCTAGTTGAGAAGCTGGCCGAGAGGTATGCAAAGCACCCAGCGGTTGTGATGTGGCACGTAA
>DATBNK010000031.1:0-10300 GCA_036554355.1 Aquiluna sp. | reverse complement strand
CACCAGCGAATGCTGATGCTTATCTAACTTGCTGGGGTACCTGGACTCGAACCAAGAACAAAGGTACCAGAAACCTCCGTGTTGCCAATTACACCATACCCCAAGGGCGAACCCAGGTCGCAAGCCTCTATCTTAGTGGGCTAGCAGGAAAGCCTCTAGTCGGCCTAGCGATAGATCTTTGCCCAGGATCTCCATGGACTCAAACAGCGGTGGGGTGACCCTGCGGCCACTTATCGCTACTCGAACCGGACCAAAAGCAATGCGTGGCTTGAGCTCGAGTCTTTCAACGAGCTCGGCGTTCAGCGCTGCTTGAATGCTCTGCGCGTCGAACTCTTGCAGTGGCTTTAGGGCTTCCAACGCGGCGCTCACTACCTCTTTGGCGTTCTCGGGCAGTGACTCGATTGCCGCCTGCTCGAACTCAACCTCAGCGCTATCGGAGAGCAAAAAGCCGAGCATTCCAACAGACTCTGAGAGCACGATCATTCGCTCTTTTAGTAGCGGTGCGGCGGTGTTGATGATTTCCAGCTCTTTGGCCGTGGGGTCTGAGGTGATAAGGCCCTCCGACTGAAGATAGGGCAGCACTCGGCTGGCAAAATCGGCATCGCTGAGCAACCTGATGTGAGCGGAGTTGATGGCATCTGCCTTTTTCTGATCAAAGCGTGCCGGGTTTGGATTCACCGAACCAATAGCAAAGCTCTGCTTCATCTCCTCGAGAGTGAAGATGTCTCGGTCAGCTGCGATCGACCAACCTAAGAGTGCGAGGTAGTTCAAAAGCCCCTCGGGGATAAAGCCCCGGTCTCTGTGCAAAAAGAGGTTTGATTCAGGGTTACGCTTCGAAAGTTTCTTGTTGCCCTCACCCATCACAAACGGCAGGTGACCAAACTGCGGGATGAACTTGGCAACTCCAACGTCATACATTGCGTTGTAGAGGACGATCTGGCGTGGGGTTGAGGACAAAAGGTCTTCTCCCCTGAGCACGTGAGTGATGCCCATCAGGGCATCATCAACCGGGTTGACCAGCGTGTAGAGCGGCTGGCCACCGGGTCTAACCAAAACAAAGTCTGGGAAGGAGCCCTTTGGAAATGTGATCTCACCGCGAACCAGGTCGGTAAAGCTGATGTCCTGATCTGGAACTCGCAGTCTTAGGGCTGGTTCGCGACCCTCAGCGATGTAGCGCTCGCGCTCGGAATCGCTTAGCTCGCGCTCAGAGTTGTCATAGCCCATCTGCGGGTCTCTGCCAGCTGCCAGGTTGCGCTCTTTGATCTCGTCGGCGTTGAGGTAGCTCTCGTAGAGGTGCCCAGCCGCCTTGAGCTTCTGGATTACGTCCTGGTAGATCTCACCGCGCTGAGACTGACGATATGGCTCGTGGGGTCCCCCGACATCGATACCCTCGTCCCAGTCCAAACCAAGCCAACGCAAAGCCTCAACGAGTTGTTCGTAGCTCTCCTCTGAGTCCCTCGATGCGTCGGTGTCCTCAATGCGGAAAATGAATGTGCCGCCCGTTTTTCTGGCATAGGCCCAATTAAACAGCGCGGTTCTAATCAGACCAACGTGTGGGGTTCCAGTTGGGGACGGGCAAAACCTGACGCGAACCTCGTTACCGGTGGCGTTGGTGGTTGGGGCAGTAATCAAATCCATAGCGGCTAAAGCTTAGGCCACGGGGTTTGAAAGCACTCCGATGCCCTCTATCTCACACTCCACAAAATCTCCCGCGGAGATCTTGGAAATGCCAGCTGGCGAGCCGGTCAGGATGATATCTCCCGGCATCAGCGTGACGTTTTCACTGACATAAGAAACCAGGGTCGCGACATCAAAGTTCATATCCTCGGTAGTTGCGCTCTGGCGCACCTCATCGTTGATTCGAGATTGCACCAGCTTGCCTGCTGGAGAGAACTCAGTCTCTATCCATGGGCCCAAGGGGCAGAAGGTGTCAAAACCCTTTGACCTTGCCCACTGCAGATCCGAGAACTGCAGGTCTCTAGCAGTCACATCATTTGCGATGGTGTAGCCAAAGATATGCTCCGCGGCTTGCTCGATGGAGATGTTCTTGGCCTTCTTACCAATCACGATTGTTAGCTCGGCTTCCAACTCAACCTTTTTTGACTGGTGCGGCAACACGATGCTTTGACCAGGGCCGATAATCGCGCTGATTGGCTTGAAGAACATCAGCGGCTCATCCGGCACGCTCTGCGAGATCTCAGCGGCGTGAGCGGCGTAATTCATACCAATGCAAATTGCCTTTGAAGGCTCCACCGGTGCCAACAGCTCGCAATCGGCTAATGAAGCTACCTGGTCAGTTAGCTTGGCCCCGGCAATTGGGTCGCCAGCAAAAAAGGTGACCTGGTCGTTCTCTAATTTTCCAAACTGAATCTTGTCAGCGTGGAGGACTCTAACTACTCGCATCCCTTAGTCCGCCAACTTATGCATCCAGCCGTGGCGGTCTTCCAAAAGACCGTACTGGATCCCGGTCAATTCAGACCTGATTGATGCTGTTAGCTCTCCAGGCTCATCTGAGATCTTGATCTCTTCCTCGCGTGATTTCAACAATCCAACCGGAGTCACCACGGCAGCAGTGCCGCAGGCAAAAACCTCGGCGAGCTCGCCGCTAGCAGCTGCCTGGCGAATCTCAGCCAGTGTGACCTTGCGCTCACTCAAATTGACACCGCGATCTTTCAAGAGGGTTATCACACTGTCTCGAGTAATTCCACGCAGAATCGTGCCATCAAGCGATGGCGTGAGGACCGAACCGTCCTTGAAGACAAAGAACAGGTTCATGCCACCAAGTTCCTCGATGTAGGTGCCGGTTTCGGCATCTAGGAACATCACCTGAGAGCAACCCTCGGCATTGCCTTCGGCCTGGGCGAGTAAAGAGGCTGCGTAGTTGCCGCCGGTCTTAGCCTCGCCGGTGCCGTGCTTGCCTGCCCTGGCCGAATCCAGGGCAATCCAAATCGAAACTGGCTTCAGCCCTCCAGTGAAATAAGGTCCAACCGGCGATGCAATCAGCCGGTACTCAGCGCGCTTAGCAGCCCTCACGCCTAAGAAGTTCTCCGCCGCAATCTCAAAGGGGCGGAAATAAAGAGTCTTTTCGTTCTCCGGTTTTGGTACCCACGCTCCATCGACGGCTATCAACTGCTTGAGCGAATCGACAAAGACCTCGGTAGGGACCTCAGGCAGCGCCATGCGCTGAGCTGAGCGCTGCAAGCGCGCAGCGTTGGCGGTTGGTCGGAAAGTCCAGATGGAGCCATCCTGATGACGATAAGCCTTGATGCCCTCAAAGATCTCTTGGCCGTAGTGCAAAACAGATGATGATGGGTCCATCATGATTGGGCCATAGGGCAAAACCTCTGCCGAGTGCCAACCCTTGCCCTCTTCCCAAACCACGACCACCTGATGGTCAGTGAAGTGGGTGCCAAAAGTTGGGTTCGCAATCAGCGCTTCGCGCTCAAGATCTGGAACCGGGTTTGGGTTTTTCGTGATGCTGAATTCCATGAGACCTAAATCATTTCCAAGATTGCAGCTGCCACCTGATCTGTTGTGCGACCCTTTTGGGCGCTCAACAGGTCATTGGCAACTGCCTGAGTAATTTTTGAAGCGGCCTGAGTGTGGCCGAGCGTTTCCGCCAACAGCGCCGCGGAAAGGATTGCCGCGGTTGGATCTGCCAGGTTTTTTCCAGCAATGTCTGGTGCCGAGCCATGTACGGGTTCGAACATGGATGGATAGGCACCGGTTGGGTTTAGATTAGCGGATGCAGCCAAGCCAATGCCACCGGTAATTGCAGCTGCCAGATCAGTGATGATGTCGCCAAAGAGGTTGTCGGTGACAATTACGTCAAAACGCTCCGGAGATTGCACCATGTGGATGGTGGCTGCATCGATGTGCATGTAGTCGTGAGAAATCCCAGGGTGGTCCTTGGAAACCTCTTCAACCAGCCTTGCCCAGAGCGACCCGGCATGCACCAGAACATTGGTTTTGTGGACCAGGGTCACGTGCTTGCGAGCTCTAGTCTGAGCTAGCTCAAAGGCGTATTCAACGGCCCTGCGAACACCAAAGGCGGTGTTCACCGAAACCTCATTGGCAACCTCCTGGTCTGTGCCAATCCGAATCGCTCCGCCGTTGCCAACGTAGGGACCCTCGG
Organism: Aquiluna sp.; assembly: GCA_036554355.1. Lineage (GTDB taxonomy): Bacteria > Actinomycetota > Actinomycetes > Actinomycetales > Microbacteriaceae > Aquiluna. Next base: position 6,165 of record DATBNK010000031.1, on the reverse strand, counting down.
TGCCCTCCCGCACCACGACAAAGTCAACATCGCGCTCACCTGCCAAAACAGACTGAACTCCCGGATACAACTTGGAGGGCCTGAGGTTTATGTGATGATCAAAACTAAAGCGAAGCTTTAGTAGCAAACCGCGCTCTAGGACCCCGGATGGAACCCTTGGATCACCGATCGCACCAAGCAAAATGGCGTCGTGGTTTCGAAGCGCTGCAAGATCTTGATCTGTGAGGGCCTCCCCGGTTTCCAGATAGCGGTTTGAACCAAGATCGTAGTTGGTGGTTTTTAGCTCCACGCTTTGTCCCAGCGCCTTTTCGAGCGCGGCCAAAGCGACAGTGGTGACCTCGGGTCCAATGCCATCGCCAGCGATGACAGCTAGGTTTAGGGTGCTCAAGATTTGCCTCACAGATTGACTAAGACAACCCTATTCGCTTTTGGCTAACTGACCCTTCAAAATAACGTCGATGGCGACCTGCTTCGCTCCGTCTTTTTCAACGATTCGCTCGACTTCAAACACCTCATGGTTCACAAGGTTTTGCTTCGCCCAGATTTCTAATTCCTCCGGGGTTGGCAAGACCTCTGGCATTGGAGGACCTCCAAAACCCTCGGTGAGATTGCGCTTGGCATGCCAGACACCAAAGACCGTTGCCCCCGGAGCAAGTTGATCACAAGCATTATCTAGCGCCTCATATAAAGACGCCGCCGGAAGCTGCAAATAGGCGATAACTAGCAGATCAGCTTGCAGTTCGAACTTGGCGCTCAAGGCATCGCCGTGAGTGGCGAAGCAGTTGTCTCCCAACCCAGTATGCTCGGCACGTTTGAGAAATTTGTCCAGCGCGACTTGGGAGATTTCAACGTTCTCCGCCTGCCAACCCCTTGAGGCAAACCAAAGTGCATTTCGACCCTCGCCACCGGCGAGGTCGATCATCTTTGAAGGCGCTAGGTGCTCGAGGTGCTCGACCACGAACTGATTGGGCTCCAAAGACCAAACAAGCTCCTGAGATGCATATCGTGCATCCCAGGAGCTCGCGTCAGAATTAGGGCCTGACAACAGTGAGGCCCAGCTGGTTTGAAGCGTTGGCAACGGACCCGCCGTTTACCAACTCACCGCTAAAGCCCATGTCTCGCATGATGTCAATGGCCTGCCCCGCTCTGTTGCCGGAGCGGCAGTAGATGTAGTAATCCTCGGATAGGTCCAGGGTGGAAAGCTGCTGGCGGAAATCGGAGTCAGCAATTCCAATTAGAACCGCACCCTCTAGGTAGCCGGAGTTCCACTCATCTACGGTGCGAACATCGATGACTGCTGCGTAGTCAGCTGCATTCATTGGCTCTGCTTCGGCGCAGGCGGTGAGCCCGGATACTGCAAATACGGCAACGATGCTGGCGATCAAAAACTTCAAAAACTTGTTCAACGTGGTGTCCTTTCAGATACCCCCTAGGGTATGTGCTACAGTAACACAAGTCAAGCCAATCAAGGAGCGTGCCGTGCAAATTCCTCAGGAAGAACTAGAGGCAGTCAAGAAGCGACTAGCCAGGGCCCAGGGCCAACTTGGTGGAATCCAAAAGATGCTGGAAGAGGGTCGGGAGTGCACCGACGTGCTCATGCAACTCTCAGCAGCGCAGGCTGCTATCAGCCGCGCAGCCTTTGCCCTAATCACCACCGGCATCACCCACTGCACCACAGATGAGCAGGGCCAACAAGATCTCAAGCGGCTTGAAAAAGCCTTTTTATCACTGAGCTAGAAAAGAAAGAGGAGTAATGGCTGAGGAAGTATCCATCAACGATCTCGAGAGCGCTATCGCGCAGGGAGCCTATGTCGTTGACGTTCGCGAAGCGTGGGAGTTTGAATCGGGTCACGTGCCAATGGCCCACCACATCGCACTGAACTCTGTTCCAGACCAACTAAATGTCATTCCCAAGGACCAGCAGATCTGGATCATTTGCCAGTCTGGTGGCAGGTCAATGACTGCAGCTAATTACCTAGAGGCCAATGGCTTTGACGCAGTTTCGGTAGCCGGCGGCACCGGCGCCTGGATTGGTGCCGGCAAAGACGTTTCATTTGAGGCAGCTCTCTAATGGGCCTTTTTGACATCTTCAAGAAAAAGTTTGAATCCGTAGCCCCTCAAAAGGCGAAGGAGCTCCAAGATGCGGGCGCGGTTCTAATCGACGTTCGCGAGTCTCACGAGTATCGCTCTGGCCACGCACCAGGAGCAAAGCACATAGCTCTCGGGGTAATTGAGCGCAGGCTCAAAGAGATCCCCAAGGAGCGTCAGATTCTAGTTATTTGCCAATCCGGCATGCGCTCCTCACAGGCCGCCAAGATGCTGGCAACAAATGGCTATCAGGTAGTAAACGTATCGGGCGGCATGACCAACTGGCAGCGCTCAGGATTGAAGGTAATTAGGTAATGAAGGTTCTAATCGTCGGTGGTGTAGCCGGCGGCATGTCTGCCGCGACCAGGCTGAGAAGACTCAAGGAAGACGCTGAGATCATCGTCTTCGAACAAGGTCCCCACGTCTCCTATGCAAACTGTGGTTTGCCATATCACATTGGTGAGGTCATCGCAGAAGAAAGCGATCTGCTACTGCAGACTCCAAAGTCTTTACACGATCGCTTCCGACTAGATGTGAGGGTGAATAACCGAGTTGAAAGCATCAACCTAGAGAACAAGACCGTCACCGTTTCAAACCTCGAGACTTCTCAGAGCTATGAAGAGAGCTATGACAAGCTGATCCTCTCCACCGGAGCAAAGCCAAGAATGGTGCCAATCCCAGGCCTTGAGCGAGCTCACGTGCTTCGCGACGTGCAGGATGCAGTCAAGATCAAAAAACTGGTCGATGAAAAGCAAATCAAGAGTGCCGCAATCATCGGTGCTGGCTTCATTGGTGTCGAGCTAGCTGAAAACCTTCAGCACCGCGGTATTGAGACCACCATCGTCGAGTTCCGCGACAACATCCTGCCGCAATTTGACCCAGAGATGATTGAGCCAATGCAACAGGTGCTGGTTGAAAACGGCATCAAGCTGGCACTGAGTGCAGAGACCGAAGCAGTACTAGAAGACACCTTGAAACTCAAGGACGGCAGGGTCATCCCAGCCGATCTAGTCGTCGCCGCAATTGGCGTGGTGGCAGATAACCGTCTGGCCATCGACGCTGGATTGGACATCGGCTCAGCCGGAGGCATTTTGGTCAACGATCAGATGCAAACCTCAAACGAGCATGTCTATGCCGTTGGCGACGCCGCAGAGAAGACCAGCCTTATCACCGGTCAAAACCAAATGATCTGGTTGGCAAACCTTGCCAACCGTCACGGCCGCTTGGTTGCCGATGTCATTGCCGGCGAAACCGTGAAGGCAAGGCCCTCGATAGGCACCGGCATCATCGGCGCCTACGGCCTGGCTGCCGCCCTCACCGGAATCACCGAGGGGCTCGCAATCCGAATGGGCATTCCCCACCAAATCATCCACCTACACCCGAGCAATCACGCCGGCTACTACCCAGGAGTTGAGAGAGTGAGCCTGAAGGTATTGTTTGATCCAGAAAGCGGCAAGATCCTCGGAGCCCAGGGAATTGGCCGAGATGGAGTCGACAAGCGCATGGACGTGATTGCAACGGCAATCTATGCCGGCCTAACTATCGATGACCTAATGAATCTTGAGCTCTCCTACGCACCAGCCTTTGGATCAGCCAAGGATGCGATCAACCAAACCGGATATGTTGGCAACAACATCAGAACCGGAAAGACCGAGAACATTCAGTGGCACGAGGTCGAAAAGGCCCAGGCAGATGGTGCACTGGTGGTTGATGTGAGAACCGATGGTGAGCACCAAAAGGGCAATATTCCAAACACCAAACTGATCCCGGTCGATGTGTTGCGTGAGCACGTTGATGAACTAAGGGGCAAGGAGATCATTGTTACCTGCGCTGTTGGACAGCGCGGTCACACCGCCGTCCAGCTGCTTCGTGGCTACGACATCAAGGCTAGAAACCTAGATGGTGGCTACACCACCTGGCGAACCGGCATGGATGCTCGTGAAAGAGTTAGCAGGTAAAGCACAAAGGCCCCCTGGGGCCTTTTTCTTTGCTCAGGAGCCTACTAACTCGGCTGCACCGAATGAGACAGCGAAGCGCACACACCAAATCGAAACCGATGTGAAATCCGAGAGGTCCACCCCAGCCGGAATTTCATAGTTTTGATCCCCACGATTTCCCTTTAGTGGGCCGAGGCTAAGAAATTTCCCGTCATCAAAGACTCTCCAGCCATCCAGCCCTTCAATCACGGGAGCATCGGTTATCCAAACTTCGAGTTGCGGACCGTCGCTGGTGTTAAGACCTTCAAGACGAAGAAACCGCTCACCGGTTTCAAGCTCAACAATGCGCACCGATCCAGTTGTCGCGTGCTCATGGGTGATCAAACTCCCCGCGGCGAGCACTATCGGATATTGCGATATCTCTTCCTCGCCGGCAGCAACTCCCAAATCATCCTGGTCCGAACCCAATGATTTAGATGCTTTGGGAGGAATAGCCTCTTTTGAGGACAATGCTGAGGTCGTTGGGATTGACTCCACGACGCTGGTGACCGTGAAAAGTCTCCAGGGTTGGAAGTACCAGGCGGCGATCGAGATTAGAACTATCAGCGCGATTACTGAAGCCAACAAGACCTTTGGTTTTTTAGAGAAGCCCATCAAAAAAAGTTAGTTGGCAAAGCTGAAAGCTTGCTGTCTACAGCTAGTACTGCTCCACCAGCGATACCGCCCTGACGGTGTCAGCCTCAATGGCACTGCGTAGCTGTTCCAAAACATCAGACTCAACCGGCGAGTCAATAGTGATAACGCTCAGCGCCTTGCCACCCTTTTGCTGACGCGCAATGGTCATTGCCGCAATGTTGATATTTGCCTCGGCAAACGCCTTGCCGTAGACGGCAACGATGCCAGGTCGGTCTTGATAGACCATGACAACAAGGTTCTCAGCCATTGCCAGTTCAACGTCATAGCCATTGATGGAAACTATCTTCTGGTGGTGCTTAGGTCCAATGACCGTTCCACCAGCAGAAACCACGGTGCCATCAGATAGCACGGCCTTCAGGGTCGTCACGTTGCGATATTCATCACTGACTGTGTCCTGCACCAAACGAACCTCAACACCGCGCTGCTCAGCCATAAGAGGGGCGTTGACGTAGGAAACTTGCTCGGTGACCATGGTCTGGAACAGACCCTTCAAGGCAGCGAGCTTCAAGACCGTGACATCGTGGGCAGCGATCTCTCCCCTGGCCTCAAACTCAACCGAGACAATTGAGGTGTGGGCAAGGCCCGCAACTAACTGGCCGAGCTTCTCAGCAAGTGGAATGCCTGGCTTCACCGATGAATCAATCTCGCCACCGGCAACATTTACGGCGTCTGGCACCAGGTCTCCCGCTAGGGCAAGCCGGACAGAGCGGGCGACAGAGATGCCGGCCTTCTCCTGAGCCTCGTCAGTTGAAGCTCCGAGGTGTGGGGTAACAAGGATATTGTCCAAACTAAGAAGTGGTGAATCCTTTGGCGGCTCGTTCACAAAAACATCCAGGCCGGCTGCGCCGATCTGGTTGTTCTTCAAAGCCTCGTAAAGGGCGTCCTCGTCGATGATGCCACCGCGAGAGCAGTTGACGATGCGCAAAGAAGGCTTTGCGATCTTGAACTCGTTGGTGGAGATCATTCCGGTGGTCTCTGGAGTCTTTGGGATGTGGATAGTGATGAAGTCGCTTCGCTTCATCATCTGCTCCATGTCCACAAGCTCAACACCGATTTGCTCGGCTCTGGCTTGGGTGACGTAGGGGTCATATCCAATCAAGGTTGCTCCAAAGCCAGCAAGTCGCTGAGCAACCAGGGTGCCAATGCGGCCAAGGCCAATAATGCCGATGGTTTTCTCGTATAGCTCGATGCCGGTGTATTGGCTGCGCTTCCAAGCACCGGCCTTCAAAGAAGCGTGAGCATCTGGAATGTGACGGGCGAGACCCATGATGTGGGCAATGGCAAGCTCAGCGGCAGAAATAACGTTGGAGGTCGGTGCATTGACGACCATCACACCGTGAGTAGTTGCCGCCTTGATATCAACGTTGTCCAGACCAACGCCGGCTCTAGCAATGACCTTGAGCTTTGGAGCTGCCGCAATTGCCTCGGCGTCCATCTTGGTGGC
>DATBNK010000025.1:0-18384 GCA_036554355.1 Aquiluna sp. | reverse complement strand
TAAGACGGTGTAGCGCAGGTGCTCTCGTCTCTAGAGGGCCTTGAGTTTTTGCAATAACCGCTAAACTCCTATGCGGAGGTCTGTCCGAGCGGCCGATGGAGCTGGTCATGAAAACCAGTGGGCAGAAATGTCTCGTGGGTTCGAATCCCACGGCCTCCGCCAAAAGTTGGAGTCAATCCTCATCAGAAGCAAAAGCCCATTTGGGCGAATATGCTCAAAATCAAATCCTCCAAGTTGCTGAGAAAAAGTGCGTCATGAGCGAACTCAAAGGTATTCTCTGAATGTTCGACGCAGAGAGATTTACAGAAGAAGCGATTGTCCGAAACCCAGTTCGAATTCCACGATGAGCCCAAGCCAAAGCGCCGGGGCTGGCTTCGTGTTTTTCTAATTTCAATAACCGTCGTGGTTGGCCTGGTTGTCACAACTCTTGGTGGCGGCTATGTCTACGTCACAACTAATTTGGCAGCTGCCGGCATCGAGGTTTTCTCAACCGACGGGGAGACTTTTGAGATTCCAACCGCCGAAGAGATCAATGGTCCGATAAACGTTCTGGTTCTTGGCTCTGACACTAGAGAGGGCCAAGGCACAACTGAGTTTGGTCCAGTTGGCGCTTCTCTTGCCGATGTCATAATCCTGTTTCACATCTCCGAAGATCGTCAAAATGCCGTCGCACTTAGCTTCCCAAGAGACCTAATGGTTGCGGTTCCGAGCTGTCCAGATCCCGATGGCGGAGCCCCCTCATCACCCAGAGAGTTTGCGCAGATCAATTCAACTTTGAACATCGGCGGCCCGGCCTGCACCCTGCTTGCTGTTCAGCAGCTCACCGGGGTGACCATTCCATATCTGGCCATGGTCGACTTCAAGGGTGTTATTGCCATGAGCGAAGCGGTTGGAGGTGTTGATGTCTGCGTTGCGCAAGACATCAACGACCCCAAGACCAACCTCTATCTCGAGGCCGGTGAGCACACCCTGGAGGGTGCTGATGCGCTGGCGTTCCTTCGGACCCGCTACGGAGTTGGAGATGGCTCGGACCTGTCGAGAATCTCAAACCAGCAGGTTTTCCTCACCTCGCTAGCGAGAAAGCTCAAGGACGAGGGCGCTCTAACGAACCCCTTCACGATGTTCCGGATTGGAACGGCGGCGCTTGAGAACATGACGCTTTCGAATTCGCTAACTAACCTGGGAACCCTGTTTGGGATGGCCAGGGAGGCCAATGAGGTCGACCTAGACAAGATCACCTTCTTGCAAGTGCCGGTTTATGACCTCGAGGGGGAGTTCGCAGGCAGGGTTGCAGTCATACCCGATCGAGCAGAATTGTTGTTTGACAAGATCGCCAATGACGAACCGCTAATCATTGAAGAGGCAAATGTTGGGACCGGGGCTGTCGTGGCGGAGGACCAAGGGGATTCAGGGCAGGTTGATTCAGAATCAACAGATGCGGAGCCGAAGACCCAGCCTGAAGGGGCGCAGTCTTCCGAGGGCGCAAGTGTTAGCAGCGAGTCAGAGCCCCTTCCTAGCTGGGTTCAGGGCACCAACGCCTCAGTCAAGAGCTGCAGTAGTTAGATTCCCCACACCCACAGTTTTTTGAGTAGGCTTGGGGCACACTAGGAGACGTCGCATAGCCCGGTCGAGTGCGCCTCACTGCTAATGAGGTAGGGGTGTTAAAGCCCCTCGGAGGTTCAAATCCTCTCGTCTCCGCTCAACACCCACAACCCAGTATTTACAAGGGTTGTGGGTTTTTATTTGGCGTAGTTTTGGCGTAGGGTTTGGCGCATGCAAGATGTGACCATCGGCGATGGCTTCAACGACGATCAGCGCGAGCAAGCCGTTGAGCTGTTTTGGGAAGCTTTTGGGCGCAAGTTGCGCCCGGGATTCGTTGATGAGGTCACTGGAAGAGCCGTGCTATTTGCAACACTGAGAAGCGACCGAATGATTGTTGCATCTCGATCCGGAGAGCTGCTCGGGATTTGCGGCTACCACCAAGATGGCATTGGTTCAGTTGACCTTAGTTGGGCGAATGTAAGGGGAGTGATTTCGCTCCCTTCTTTTATAAGAGCGATCCTCGTGCTGTCCATCATCTCCACCTCTGACCGAGCAGGGGCCCTGGTGCTAGATGGCATTGCTGTCCACAGCGCTGCCCGAGGGCAGGGCATAGGAACGGCTTTGCTAAAGGCTGCCTCAAAGAAGGCTGCGAAAGCCGGTGAAGGTGTTCTCAGATTGGCTGTTGTTGATTCAAATCCCAAGGCTCGCTTGCTCTATGAACGAGAGGGTTTTCGTGAGGTGCAGGCTGGATCCATAGGGCTTCTATCCCGGGTTTACGGCTTCAAAAATTACGTCAAGATGGAGCTAGCGCTTGAGTCGAAATAGTGTCCTCCTCTAGACCCACCAGCCACTTTTCCGAACACGGTATATCAAAGATAAGAACTTTTATTGAAAGGCAAAAAATGAAGCTACAACTGGAAACAACAATCGGATTCGTGCTCGTCGAGTCCAGCGGGCATTACATCGAAATCTACACATCGGAAGATTCATACCAGGAGGGACTTATCAACCTCTGGGATTACGAGAAAGACAAGTTGATTATGGAGCCGACTATGTCGAACGTAATCCGCGAGGTGCTCTCCACTCTCGGGGATTTCTTCGAGAGTTTTGCGATTGGCAACATTGAGGTCTTGGAAGCCAACATCGATGAGCTCGTTGAACCTGACGCCCTCGAAAGGATCAAAATGGTTGAGAAGATAGAGAACAACAATGACTAAACGAAGCTTGTTTGGCGTAGTTATTGGCGTAGTTGGGGAACTTAACACCCCCTACTTCCCAATAAATAAGGGGAGAAGGGGAAGGGGTTAAAGTCCTATTCGTCTCCGCTCTTTGAACTGGCATAAGTCACTGGCCCAAGAAGAACCCGAACATTCCTTTATAGGTGCCACCGAACTCGACTGCGCTGAGCCTCGTGCCCTATTGCGATGGATTCTTAGCCTTTCACTTCAGGGGTCCCCTGGTTTACCCTGATCGCGGAATCTTGTAATCAAGTTAAAAATTGTTTCTTGGCGAAGAACAGTGTCAATTGTGGCTACCATTTGTTTCGAGGAGAACTTAATGGGCCAGCCAAACGACGAGCAGCAGCAAAAGAAATTCGGGGAGAACATCCGAATCGCTCGAGAAAACTCCAAGGTCAGTGTCCGAGAACTCGCGAGACGGGTTGGGGTGTCTGCCTCTCACATCTCCCAGGTCGAAAGAGGCCTAGCTTCCTTTAGTGTTCCCGCCCTCTACACAGTCACAAGCGAACTGGGCATCAGCATGGACAGCTTGTTTGAGGACCCAACCGAACCTCAAGACCAAGTCGCCCTGGAGCAAGAGCGCCTTGCTGCTAACGGGCAAGTGTCTTTGGACGAGGCGGGAATTGTCCAGCGCTCAGGCTCCCGGCCAATACTGACCTTGAACAGTGGTCCGACTTGGGAGCGCCTAACCGCAAGACCCGAGGTTGGTCGTGAATTCATTGAGGTTGTCTACGCTCCCGCAAGCGAGGGCGCATCGCCACCCAATGATCTTGTCACCCACAGCGGAAGAGAGTTCGGGATCATCACCCAGGGAAGTCTTAGCGTCCAGGTTGGCTTTAGCTTCACGGTCTTGGCCGAGGGTGACTCGATTGCTTTTGACTGCACCATCCCGCACCGCTTCTGGAATGCAACTGGCGAGACGGTTCGTGCGGTGTGGTTCATTGCCGAGACTGCTAACTCAAGCTCCAGCGGCACTGATTCTCAGCCGGCTGAGTCGCTGCACGCCTTCTAACTAACGAGAGTCCCAACTGCCCAGTCATTGGGATCCGATTGACTGTTCACTCTCACATAACTTTTTTGTTACAGATGCGCTTTTTCATGCACAGTGTTCACTGAGGGTTTACTCTTGCATCAGAACTCGGGTTTTTTCTTCAGTCCCGGCAAAGGAGCCGATGGTTATGACAGCGCCAGTTATCGAGGCAAGAAGCATCATCAAGAGCTTTGGTGGGGTTCGAGCCGTCGACGATGTGACTGTCACTGTTGCTCCAGGTGAGATTCATGCGGTTGTTGGGGAAAACGGTGCTGGCAAGTCAACCCTGATGCGAATTCTCGCTGGCGTCGAGACTCCAGACAGTGGTGATGTTCAGGTTGATGGCATGGCCATCGAGAACAGCGCAAAGTCCTCGATTGATGCTGGTATTTCACTTGTACACCAAGAACTGAGCCTCGTGCCGGAGATGACCGTTGCCGAGAACATCTTTTTGGGTGCCTTCCCAACAGCTGGCGGTTGGACCAAGACCAAGCAAATGAAGAAGCTGGCAGCTGACACCCTTAGAGAAATTGGCGTCGAGGTTGATCTTGACGAGAGAATCTCGAGACTCTCGGTAGCGCTGCGACAGTTCGTTGAGATTGCCAGGGCGATTGCTAGAAACCCAAAGGTTTTGATTCTTGATGAACCAACCGCATCTTTGACTCCTGCAGAGACCAACTACCTATTGGAGATGCTGCAGCGATTGGCTGGCAAGGGTCTTGCAATCATCTACATCTCCCACCGAATCCCAGAGGTCTTCAAGATTTGCAACAGCGTCACAATCTTGCGCGACGGCAAATTAGTTCTAAGCGATTCGATTGAGAGCCTCACCCCTGAGAAGGTCATTGAGCAGATGGTGGGACGCGAGCTATTGCTCGATGCCTCCAAGCGCCGCAAGGTGAATGACACCGGCGAGGTGGTGCTCAGTGCTGTTGGTATCAAGGCCCCTGGAGTGAATGGCATCGACCTCGAGGTTAAGAGCGGTCAGATTATTGGACTTGGGGGCCTGGTTGGAGCCGGTCGAACCGAGTTGATCAGAGCTATTCTTGGCGCAGATTTGAGAACCGGCGGCAGGGTGGTAATCACCTCGCAGGGCAAAAAGCACTCTGTGACCAGCTACCTCTCAGCGATCAGGGCGGGGGTGGCATACGTTCCAGAGGAGCGTCGCACCGACGGCTTAGCACTTGGCATGACCGTGTCAGAAAACATCTTCTTGCCTAACCGCAAACAGGTCGCACCCCGAGGAATTCTGTCCAAAGCGAAAAACGACAGCTTTGCCAAAGAGCTTTCGGAGAAGGTGAATCTTCGGCCACCAGAAGTCACCCGTGAGGCGGGTAAGTACTCGGGTGGAAATCAGCAAAAGATTGTTATTGCCAAGTGGCTTGGAAGAAAGCCAGCCTTTGTGGTGCTGGATGAGCCCACCCGTGGTGTTGATGTTGGAGCAAAATCTGAGATCCACAAACTTGTGAAGCAGCTTGCCGATGATGGCGTTGCCGTGCTGGTTATCAGTTCTGATCTCCCAGAACTACTAGAGCTATCCGAAATCATCCACGTGGTTCGTGATGGTCGCATCGTGGGAAGCCTGATCGGTGAGGACGCAACAGAGAAGTCGGTCATGTCATTGGCAGCCGGAGAGAAATTGGTAGGTGCATGATGGCAAAGGAATCACTGACTCAGGCGATGGCAATAGCCAAATCTCCTGACGAAGCCAAAAGAGAGGTAAAGGGCTCGGCAGCATTTGTCGTGTTCATGGCTGACAAGGGCATCTTTGTCTTCACCGCAATCCTTATTGCAGCATCAATGACTTTTGTCGATGGCTTTGCCTCACTGCAAAACCTAACCGACCTGTTCCACCGAGCAGCTCCGATCGGAATCGTCGCGCTTGGAATGACTTTTGTGGTTATCACCGGTAACTACCTTGACCTCTCGGTTGTAGCGCAGGCTGCCGCCGCAGGTGTGATTTTGATCGCGGTGAGTAATGCCACCAACCTGGCAACCGCGTTCGCGGTTGCCTTTGTGGTCGCGATTATGTTTGGGCTGGTAAACGGAATCGCGGTTGGTTATTTCAAGGCCAATGCGGTTATCGTGACGCTCGCCACCACTTACATGGGCCTTGGGCTTTTGAGGCTTTTGTCCGGTGGTAGCCAGGTCTTTGGTCCCTCAGATGGCCCAATCGCAACCTTTGGAACCAGCAAGCTTGGACCCTTCCCATATTCAGCGGTGGTTTTGGTTGTCGTTGCGATCGTGCTGACCTTTGTGCTTTCAAAGACGAACTTTGGATTCATGGTTCGCTCCTTTGGAGTGAATGAGAAGTCAACCAGGCTCTCCGGAACCAACACAGGATTCATTGTTGTCGGAGCATTCCTGGTGACATCAATGGCTGCCATGGTTGGTGGCTTTGTGCTGGCTGCCTTTTCCAACACCGCAGTTTCCAACATGGCAACCGGCTTTGACTTCCAAGCGCTGGCCGCGATCATCGTTGGCGGCACCAGCGTCTTTGGTGGCAAGGGCAGCATCCCCAGAACTTTGCTTGGGGTGGTCTTTGTGAGCATCCTTTCAAACGTCTTGGTCCTTTCGCAGATCAGCTATGGCTGGCAGCAGGTGGCCATTGGATCACTGATTGTTTTTGCAGTCACGGTCGACGCTCTGGGTAGAAGGGTGGGCAAAAAGTGAGTAACCAATCAGTAATCAAAATGGGTTCTGAGTCCAAGGGGCCACTGGGCAAGCTGCGCGTGACATTGGCGCGGAGAACCGAAGGCCGGGCTGTTGGCCTGTTTCTCATCATTGCCACAGTTGTGACTTTGACTCAACCTTTGGTTTTCACCGCCTACCAGGTCACTCTGGGTCGCATCGCACTCATTGGTCTTGTTGCACTTGGCCTAACAGCCGTGATTCTGATGGGTGAGCTTGACCTCAGCGTCGCCAGCACGCTTGCGGTCTCTGGCGTAATCATGACCGTGGTGGCAAATGAGACCAACGTATTGATCGGGGTTCTGGCGGCTTTGGCAGCCAGCGTTGTCATATCGCTGGTCAACGCTTTCTTCGTCGCGATTGTTGGAATCAATAGCTTTATCGCCACCCTCGGCATGCTCTTTGCTCTAAGGGGCTTTGCTCTGGTTCTCAGCGACGAGCAGCCGGTCAAGCTAGCGAACACTGATTTTGGTATTGCCTTCGGCCAGCCAATCCTGGGTCCGCTGACGCCGAGAATTCTGATCTTCTTTGCCATATTCATTCTGCTTCAGATCTTTGTTTCCAGAGTGCGAGTGGGCAGGGAGTTCTTGGCAGTTGGTGGCAATCGTCAGGCCGCCTACGATGCTGGAATTCCAGTGAAGCGCAGAATCTTCACCGGCTTCATCATCTCTGGAGGAGTCGCAGCGCTAGCCGGAGTGATCAACGCCCTCGAGCGCACCGCAGCCGACCCAACCGCTGGCTCAACTGTCCTCTTGGCCAGTTTCGCGGCGGCAATTATTGGTGGCAACTACCTCAAGGGCGGCAAGGGTTCGATCGTTGGAACCCTGATCGGAGCAGCCTCATTGGGAATGCTGCAGGTCGCACTCACCATCTCTGGCGTTCAGGTGCCGGTGCAGGAGATCTTCATCGGAGGCATCTTGCTCATCGCCGTCATCACAGACCCGAGCAGCCTCAGAGCAGTTTGGGGCTCTATCAACACCGTGATCCAAGGACTAAAGAATTCTCGAGCCAAATAGGCAAGAGGACAGATCGGCGCCGTCGATCGTGAACGAAATCAAATGAGAGAGGCAACTATGAGAAAATCTCGACTAGTACTGGCCCCAGCAGCGTTGCTGTCGGCAGCCGCACTGGTACTAACTGGCTGCGCCACCGAGGCAGAAGAGCCAGCAAGCACCGGCAGCACAACTGAGGCTGCAACCGAAGCGGAAGCGGAGACTTTCAACGTCTACGCTCTACTTCCTCAGGGAACTGACCAGGCATATGGCACCACCTATCTTCCTCCTATGGAAGCAGCTGCTGCCGAACTTGGCATTAACCTGACAATTACCAACTCCCAGTACGACGCCGACAAGCAGGCTTCTGAGTGTGAGATTGCAGTCGCAGCGCAGCCAGATGGCATCATTCTCTGGCCAGCTGTTGGAGACGCAGTTAGGCCATGTCTAGAGGCAGCTGCTGCTGCTGGCATCCCAGTGACAGTCACCAACTCTGACCTGTTCGATGCTGACAAGGAACTGAGCGCAGGCTTCTCCGGACCAGACACCTATGGTCAGGGCGTTGCTTCAGCTGAGATCATGTGTGAGATCGTTGGCGATGCCGAAGTTAGCATCATCCAGCTAAACGGTTCAATTGGTAACTCAACCGCTATTGACCGCGACAACGGTTTCACCGACACTGTCGCAGCCAACTGCCCTAACGTCACCATCTTGGACGAGCAGAACACCGACTGGACCAAGGCCACCGCTCAGCAGGTTGCATCAGAGATGATCACCGCTCAGGGGCTTGAGAACATTGATGGAATCTACGCAGCAGATGACTCGATTGCAGCTGGAGCCATCGCGGCTCTTGAGGCTCGTGGCGTTGACGCAGCTGACTACTTCATCACCGGTATCGGTAACACCTTCATGGGTAACCCACTGGTTGCTGAGGGCAAGCTTGACGGCACCGTATTCCAGTCATCCTCATGGGATGGCGGTAACGCCGTTCGACTAATGCACAGCGTGCTAACCGGTGCTGCTGGTCCTGACCGCGAGTTGCTACTGATGCCTTCTGTGAAGGTAACCCTGGACAACGCAACAGACCCATCTGTTGCTCCAGAGTGGTAAACCGCTGGTAATTATCAGCACAAAAAAGTAACAAGGTTGCAAACCTCTAGCCGGGTGGGGCCCAAGGGACCCACCCGGTGAGGGGCAACCGTTCACTAACAGGAGTTTCAAATGAGCAACACCCCAAACCACACTGGCCTGGTACCAGCTCTGGACTTTGACAACCGGATGATTCCGGCTCACGGTACGACCAGCGTGGACTTTGAAGAGCGGGTCAACTACGGCCGGCTGCGCGACTATCGACTTGGTCGCGCAATGAAGTCCCTAGAGGCAAGTGAGTGCGGGGCGTTTTTGCTCTTTGACTTTTACAACATTCGTTACACAACTCAGACTTGGGTTGGAGGAGCGCTGGGCGACAAGATGTCGCGCTATGCCCTGCTAACTCGCGATGGCAAACCACACCTTTGGGATTTTGGTTCTGCCGCCAAGCACCACCAGCTCTTTGCCCCATGGCTGCACGAAGGACACTCCCACGCCGGCATGCTCGGTCTTCGAGGAGCTATCCACCCCGAGGTTGGCCTAATGGCAGATGCCGTCAAGACCATCAAGGGCATGCTTATCGATGCAGGTGTTGCAAACATGCCAATCGGCGTTGACATTGTTGAGCCAGCGTTCCTATTTGAAATGCAGCGCCAGGGTCTAACCGTTGTTGACATCCAGCAGGACATGCTCGATGCCAGGGCGATCAAGAACCCCGACGAGATCATGCTTTTGTCTCAGGCCGCCGCCATGGTCGATGGCGTCTACCAGGACATCACCGATGCCCTAAAACCCGGCATCAAGGAAAACCAGATCGTGGCATTGGCTTCCAAGAAGCTCTACGAACTGGGATCAGATCAGGTTGAGGCCATCAACGCAGTCTCTGGAGAGCGCTGCAACCCACACCCTCACAACTTCACCGACAGAATTATCAGACCTGGCGACCAGGCATTTTTTGACATCATTCACTCCTACCAGGGCTACCGCACCTGCTACTACCGCACCTTCTCGGTTGGTAGTTCAACACCAGCGCAGCACGATGCCTACACCCGCGCTCGCGAGTGGATGGACGCCGCTATCGACAAGGTTCGCGACGGAGTCGGAACCGATGAGATCGCGCGGTTGTGGCCAAAGGCCACCGACCTCGGCTTTGCCAACGAGATGGATGCCTTCGGACTTCAGTTTGGGCACGGTCTAGGCCTCGGCCTGCACGAGCGCCCAATCATTTCAAGGCTGAACTCGCTAACCCACCCGGTTGAGATCAAGGCCGGCATGGTCTTCGCACTCGAAACTTACTGCCCTGCATCAGATGGCATCAGCGCTGCTCGCATCGAGGAAGAGGTCGTTATCACCAATAACGGTGCGCAGGTTCTGACCAAGTTCCCAGCTCAAGAGCTGTTTGTGGCAAACCCCTACTAATTGGGGCCGGAAGTAAACCCCTGAGGCTAAGCCTTAGAGGTTTTCTCTTGCTTCAAAGTTACCTCGGCCAGCGCGGCCCAATCTAAGTTCGCCAGCTGTGGATCTGCCAGAGCGGTCTCTAAGAGCTCAGCCAAGACTTTAGAGCTTGGCAGTTCAATACCTATTTGTTCTGCCGCACCCTGTGCAAGCGCCAGGTCTTTTCTTCCAAGCTCCATCGAGAACATCACGGGTTTGAAATTGCGATTGGCAATTTGCTCACCATAGTTTTTATAAACGACGCCACCAAATAGCGTGGAGGACAATAGCTCAACAAACTCCTGCGCCTTCAGGCCGCCGCTCTCTATCAAAGCTATTGATTCGGCAATTGCCTGGATGGCATGCAGGATGTTGTAGTTCACAGCAATTTTTGTGAGATTAGCCAAGTGTGGCTCTTCTGACAAAAACCAAACTCGTTGGCCCATCGACTCTAGAGCTGGGGTTACTTTGAGCACGGCATCCTTTTTTCCGGCGGCCAAAATATGTAGCTGGGCAGCCTCGGCAACGTTTGGCCTTCCAAGAACGGGGGCCGAAATGTAGGTCGCACCGGCCTCTTGGAATCTACTTGTCAGCTTCTTAGCTAACTCGGGTGAGATGCTGGCCATGCAAACATGCGTTGTTCCAGCACAGATGTTTTCAATCGACAGCACCTCATCGCAGGCGCTGTCGTTGGCAAGCATCGAAAAGGAAATCTCTTGCTCAAGAGCATGTTTGGCTGAGTTTGCTAGTTGACTGCCCTGTGATAACAATGTGTCTGCGGGGCCTGCAGAGCGATTGTGAACCAAGACCTGGTGTGTTTTTTGGAGATTAGCAGCCATGGCCAGGCCCATTGAGCCCAAGCCCAAAAAACCAACCGAAGCCAAAAGCTAGGCTCTCCAGACCGTCTTTAGATTGCAAAACTCCTTGATTCCCGCGGCAGAGAGCTCGCGTCCAAAACCAGAGTCCTTAATTCCTCCGAAGGGCAGTTCTGGGTAGCTAACGGTCATGCCGTTAACGAAGACCGCACCGGCATCCAGGTGCTGGACGAAGAAGTCCTGCTCGGCTTGATCGTTCGACCAGATAGCGCTGCTCAGGCCAAAGGTGGTTTGGTTAGCAACCTCAATTGCCTCTTGCCTGTTTGCGACTTTATAGACGCTGGCAACCGGGCCAAAGGCCTCTTCCATCACTAGGCGCATGTCTTTGGTAAGGCCATCTATGACGGTGGCGGGATAGAAAAAGCCCTCGCCCTCGGGGGTTTCACCTCCGCAGAGAATTCGGGCACCCTTTGACTTTGCGTCTTCAACTAGCTCGATGATGTCTCGTCGGCCTCCTGCAGTGGCCAGCGGGCCGAGCTGAGTGTCCTCCTCAAGCGGGTCACCCATCTTCAGAGCCTTCATCTTGTCGACAAAAAGCTCCAAGAATTGGTCATAGACCTCGGCAAACACCAAAAAGCGCTTTCCAGCGATGCATGATTGACCGTTGTTATTGATTCGCGCGGCAACCGCGGTCGTCGCGGCTTTTTCCAGATCTGCGCTTGGGGTGACAATAAAGGGGTCAGAACCACCAAGCTCCATGACCGACGGCTTAATTTGGCCTCCAGCTTGAGCGGCAACGGATCGACCCGCTGGCTCAGAACCGGTGAGGGTGACTGCTCTCACCCTCCAGTCATCAATCACTCCCGCGACTGATCCAGCGGAAATCATCAGGGTGATGAAGGAGCCCTCTGGGAAACCAGCCCGAGTGAAGATTGTGTCGAGGTACAAAGCCGATTGCGGAACGTTTGAAGCGTGCTTCAAGATTCCTGAGTTGCCTGCCATCAGCGCTGGGGCAGCAAATCGAATTACCTGCCAAAGCGGGTAGTTCCAGGGCATAACAGCTAGAACCACACCTAGGGGTTGCCAAATTGCACCCGCTTCGCTCGCTCCGACTGCGCTTGGTTCAGTCATGGGCTCAGGGGCTAGGAAGGCCTCAGAGTTGTCTGCGTAAAACCGCATGTTTTTCGCGCATTTCAGAACCTCAGCGCGAGATTGTGCGATGGGCTTTCCCATCTCCACGGTGAGCATCTTTGCGGTCTCATCAATGTCGGCCTCTACGAGATCTGCAGCGATGTGCATGAGTTTTGCTCGCTCCGCGTAGCTCATAGACTTCAATATCTCATGAGCAGACTGAGCCAAAGCAATGCGGCGTTCGACCTCTTCGGCATCATGAAGCTCAAATTCTTTTTCTGTCAAACCCGTCGTTGGGTTAATGGTCGCCATTGCCATGATGAGCCCTCGCTCCTAATGTCTTTTGGAATCATACCCTCGGCAACTCTTGTTTGAAAAAGCTGACAAGACCAAGGTCCCTGCTCTGATGTATTGGATACATTCTAGGAAATAAATGCCAGTAAACCTAGGAAACTGAGGTTTTTTATCATAGATTGGATTCAATCAATCCCAAATTCATAAAGGTACTTTTCGAAGGGAAAACAACAATGAGGTTGTCTGGAAAAACCGCGTTGATTACTGGTGGATCACGCGGAATTGGCCGTGCTGCTGTCGAACTCTTTGCGGAAGAGGGAGCGAAGGTCTACTGCCTCGATCTATCTCTCGAGGAGAGCTTTGAAAACCCTTCAATTACTTTTTTGAAGCACGATGTGACTGACCTGGCCGCCTGGCAGACGTTGGTGAATCAGGTGGTGTCTGAGAGCGGTGGAATTGACATTCTCTTTAACAACGCCGGGGCAGTAGGGGCCTACGAAGGAATCGAAGAGATCGATTTAGAAGCGTGGCACAAAATCGTGGACCTGAACCTAAACGGAGTTTTCTACGGCACCAGATCGGTATTGCCAATCATGAAAAGCCAAGGGCATGGCGTAATGGTGCACACCTCTTCGATGTGGGGTTATGTCGGAGCCACCGGTGTAGCGGCCTACACAGCTTCGAAGGGCGCGGTTAGATCCTTGAGCAAGAACGTTGCTTTGACCTACGCCAAAGATGGCATCAGATCCAACTCGATTCACCCGGGCATCATCGCAACTCCAATGGTCCTGGCGCAGGATGCCGAGCTTACTCAGGAGATCTTGGACAAGACTCCAATGGGACGACTGGGGACCCCTCGGGAGATTGCATATGCCGCGTTGTTTTTAGCGAGTGATGAATCTAGCTACGTGACCGGAACCGAGCTGGTGATTGATGGCGGTCACACAGCTCAGTAGGTTTGCTGACTCAAGCCTCTAAACTTTCCGCTAGAGGAGGAAAGTTGGACGATAAAGATCGCGTGTCCTCACTTCGCATAGCCCAAGAACTTCACGCTCAGATTGTTTCTGGCTTCCTTGTCCCTGGAACTCGAATCCGTCAAGAAGAGCTGGCGGAGCAATTTGGAGCGAGTCGGATTCCAGTCAGGGATGCCTTGAGGAGATTGGAAGCAGACGGTCTGGTCACGATTGTCGCAAATACCGGGGCCTGGGTCTCCAAGCTTTCAGAGTCGGAGTGCGCAGACGCGTATCAAATCCGCGAACGGCTGGAGCCGTTGCTGCTAATCGAATCAATGCACAAGCTAGATACCCAGGCGATGACGCGCTTGGGCGAGCTAGCGGCTGAGATGGAACAGAGCACCGATGTCGAGACATTTTTGCGGCTAGATAGGGAGTTCCATCTCCTAAGTTATTCGGCTGCTCGATCGGGGATGATCCGTGATCTCGTCGAGCGATTGTGGAACACAACTCAGCACTACAGGCGAGCCTTCGCATTGCTCAACGGCGTCCAATCCGAATCGGTGACGCACTTAGAGCACCGACTCATCTTGGATGCAATTGAACGAAAAGACGATTCGGATGCGGAAAGAGCACTTGCCGGCCACATTCGTAGGACAAGAACTGCGCTTGTTTCCCACCCCGAGATCTTCAGCTGATGTATCCAAAGGCCAACAAACAGAACCAATTGACTGAAAAATACAGTTCAACTAGCCACTAGTTGTATCCAATCAAGTTTTCTACTAGCTTGGAGTGAAAAGGGCTGCAGGACCCCACCAGCCTCCAAAGTAGGAGATTGAACATGGCTTCCACACCGATAATTGTTGCCGACACCGGATCGCCATCCGCAATCCACGGAGTTCATGGCGGGCGCGGGGTGCTCAGATGGAAGCGGTTCGTCACTGGCTTGATGATGCATGCGGCCTGGGATTCTTTTGAACACAACCGATTGGAGCCCGGGGCAGCCGTGGGTGAGCATGTTCACTCGCGAACCGAAGAGATCTATTTCATAATTCGAGGTCGCGGCCTCATGCAGTACAACGATGAGGAATTTGAAGTCGGCCCAGGTGATCTCATCATGACACCTCTTCACGGGCGTCACGGAATTGAAACCATCGGCGATGAGACTTTGGAATTTTTCGTAGTGGAAGCTCTTCCCCCAGAAATTGTGGATGCGCTGCCCGAGTACTCACCTAGTGCGGAGAAGTAAATGACTGAATTCAGCCCAAAAGTAAATCTCTTTGAAACCGATGAGACCTTTATTACGGAAATCATGGCTGGCCCCTGGGAGTCAATTCGCGTGCATGTCTTGAGCCCAGGAGAGACCATGAAATTCGAGACCGACACTCAGGAGCACGGGGTTTTCGTAATCGATGGGTCCTTCACAGCGGTAATTCCCGATGGAGAGAAGTTTGAGTTCAAGGCTGACATGTCAATGACTCTTGCCCAGGGCGGCGGTGCGCTAATAACGGCCGGACCCTATGGAACTCGAATCTGCGTTGTCACAATGAGGGTGGACTAGTAACTAATCTGCTGGGAACCTTGGCGTCCATAGCTTTGTACCCGGCTGGGTCTCATACTTTTTTCCATAAGGGTGGGTGAGTAGTTCAAGCTGCATCCCCCACGGGCTTAGAAAGTAAATCCAGCGCTGGCCAGAGGCGGGCCCCTTCGAGCTAACTGGTTTACCTAGGACCTTTATGCCCTTGGATTTGAGATAGGCAATCGCCGCATCGAGATCCTCAACATAGAACGCTAGGTGGTGGCCACCAATGTCGCTGTTTTTTGGCATTACCCCTTGTCCCTCTGGGGTCTCGTAGTGAAAGATCTCAAAGTTTGCGCCATGGCCTAGGCGAAAGTGGCGGTTTTGAACGATGACGGCTCTGGGGTGAACATTTAGCTGGGTTGCCATCCAGTCGTCTTTGGCTTCGAAGGGCCCTAAAGAGTAGATAAGTTCTGCGCCAAGTATCTCGGTGAAGAATTCGGTGGCAGCTTCGATGTCTGGGACCGTAAAACCAATGTGGTCAGTACCCAATAGTCCCGGAATTCCACGAGATGTCATATTGCTAAGTCCCT
Organism: Aquiluna sp.; assembly: GCA_036554355.1. Classification (GTDB taxonomy): domain Bacteria; phylum Actinomycetota; class Actinomycetes; order Actinomycetales; family Microbacteriaceae; genus Aquiluna. Next base: position 3,063 of record DATBNK010000025.1, on the reverse strand, counting down.
TCATTGGATACAAGCAAGGATAAAAACTGCAACTTATGCCATTTTAGGTGGCTTTGAACATTGTAATGTATCCAATCTTCATTTATAGTGAGAAAAGCTATTCGAGCAAAAAACAACAATTACGGAGTCACCGATGACCGAGCAAATCGCCCTTAGTCCTATGGAGCCATGGGTTGAAATCAAAACCACCAAACAGGACTGGCAAAATGCCGACCCCAAATTGCTCGAAAACTTTTTAGGTCAACTACATCTAATCCGCGCCTTTGAAGAGGAGATCCTCGAGATCGCTGGCGAGGGACTGGTTCACGGACCCGCCCACTCCTCAGTTGGTCAAGAGGGCGGAGCTGTTGGTTCGATTGTCGGGCTGCGCTCAAAAGATGGTGTCAATGGTTCACACCGAGGCCACCACCAGTTTCTAGCCAAGGCCCTAAACCACGTTGCACCGCAACTAGATGTAAACCACCTTGTCACCCCAGAAATCCAAACCGTCTTGCAAAGAACCGCCGCCGAGATTCTTGGTTTGGCCCAGGGCTTTTGCCGGGGCCGCGGTGGCTCAATGCACCTGCAGTGGCATGAGGCCGGAGCACTAGGCACGAACGCCATCGTGGGTGGCGGAGTGCCACTTGCTGCCGGTAATGCCTGGGCCCAAAAGCAAGCTGGAACCGATGACCTCACCATCTCCTACTTTGGAGACGGCGCGGTCAATATCGGCAGCGTGCTGGAGAGCATGAACCTAACGGCTGCGTGGGATGTGCCGCTGGTGTTCTTTATCGAAAACAATCTCTATGCGGTCTCCACCACGGTTGCCGAGGCAACCAAGGAGGAAAGACTCAGCGGTCGCGGCGTTGGCTTTGGTATTCCATCGTTCCGAGTTGATGGCATGGACCCACTCGCTGTTTATCTCACCATGCAGGAAGTCCAGAAGCACGTGCGCTCTGGTCGCGGACCAGCCGTTGTCGAGGCTGAGGTCTATCGCTTCTTCCACCAAAACGGTGCGTTCCCAGGTTCTGCCTTTGGTTACCGCTCCAAAGAAGAGGAGCAGTCTTGGCGTGACCGGGATCCACTAACCCGAGTCGCCAACGAGATGATCGAGCTTGGGCTTATTTCCCAGGAGCAGGTTGAGGCGGTCCGCTCTCAAGCGGTTGCGGCAATGAAGCTGGTTTCGGCAGAGCTTTTAGAGCCAGACCCAGATGGCAAGCCAGGTGCGAGGAGAATCCGAGCAGAGCTGTGGCCAGAGACCAGCTTTGTTGATGTTGGTGTCCGCGGAGATGCCAGCGAGCTAACGGGCGCGAGAGTTGAGGAGCTCGAAAGCTTCAGTGGTGAAACCAAAGACCAGAGGTTTGTAGATGTAATCGCAGCGGTCATGGATAACGCCATGGACAAAGATGATCGAATCATTGTCTTGGGCGAGGACGTCCACAAACTAAAGGGTGGCACCAACGGTGCCACCAAGGGTCTGCCTGAGAAGTATGAGGGCCGCATTCTTGGAACCCCGATTAGTGAGAACGCCTTTGCTGGTCTAGGCGGCGGCATGGCTCTTGATGGCAGGTTTAGGCCAGTGGTCGAGTTTATGTATCCAGACTTTTTGTGGGTGGCGGCCGATCAGGTGTTCAACCAGATTGGCAAGGCCCGCCACATGTTCGGAGGAGAGTCTTCGGTGCCCTTGGTGCTGCGCACCAAGGTGGCGATGGGTTCTGGTTATGGCTCCCAGCACCTGATGGACCCTGCCGGTATCTTCGCCACTGCACCGGGCTGGAGGATTGTTGCGGCCAGTAACCCGTTTGACTACGTGGGTCTGATGAATGCGGCGCTCGCGCTTGAAGACCCGGTGTTGGTCATCGAACACGTTGACCTCTATAACGCTCGTGGCCTAGCGCCGGTGACGGACCTTGATTACCAAATCGAACTTGGCAAGGCCAAGGTGGTCCGTGAGGGTTCGGACGTAACTGTTCTGAGCTACCTCTCCATGATCAGCAAGTCGCTTGAGGCAATTGCTGAGACCGGTATTGATGCTGAGCTTATTGACCTTCGTTGGCTAGACAGAGCGAGCATTGACTGGAGTGCAATCGAGGCGAGCGTGAAGAAGACCAACGCTGTTTTGATTGTGGAGCAGGGTGTGATGGGCACCTCCTATGGCGGCTGGCTCTCGGACGAGATCCAAAGGCGATTCTTTGACTACCTAGACCAACCAGTCGCAAGAGTCACTGGCCGCGAGGCATCCCCAAGCATCTCCAAGGTTCTAGAGCGAGCAACCATTGCCAAGACCGAAGAGGTCTCGGCAGCCCTATTGGCTGTCGCTGAAGGGTTTGGCAAACGATGAAGATCAAGATGCCAGAGGTCGCCGCAGGCGCCACCCATGCCGTGATTTCGAAGTGGCTAGTCGCTGTTGGTGAAGAGGTCGTCACCGGCCAGGTGCTCGTGGAAATCGAGACCGACAAGGCAGTTGTTGAGTATTCTGCCGAGGAGTCCGGCACCCTCACTCAGATCCTCGCCCAGGATGGCGAGGAGGTTGAGGTTGGCTCTGTCATCGCCGAAATCTCGGGCGATGGCGCAGCGCCAGAACCCCAAGCTCCCGTCATCGAAGAGGTAAATGAACCTGCAGCCGAGACCCCAAAGGCCCCGGTCGCAACCCCAACTACACCGGTGGTCGCTAGCCCCGCAGCGACCCCAGAAGTCAAAACAGCGACAGGCTCCCGGCAGTTTGCTTCTCCGATTGCTCGCAAGCTCGCCAAGCAGCAGGGCATTGATATCGGAACCATTCAGGGAACCGGTCCAAATGGCAGAGTTGTTAGGTCGGATGTTGAGAGGCTTGCCTCAGCGCCAAAGGCGCCCGAGGCCCCAGTTGCAACACCAGTAGCAACACCTGCGACTCAGAGCGAGTCCAAGGCGCTGGCCAGCCAGGACTACACCTCCAGCTACTCCGCCGTGAACCACACTCCAATGCGCAAGGCGATTGCTCGCAGGCTCACCGAGAGTAAGTCAACCGTTCCTCATTTCTATCTCACCGCCCACTGTCAGGTGGATGAGCTTTTGGAGTTGCGCAAGCGCCTGAATGAAGCCAGC
>DATBNK010000012.1:0-16995 GCA_036554355.1 Aquiluna sp. | reverse complement strand
GCCAGCATTGGAATCAGTGCTCTTAGGATCGGCACGAACCTAGCCAGAATCACCGCCCTGGCTCCGTATTTGTTAAAGAACTGGTGGGTCTTTGCCACCACGCGCTCATTCAAAATAAAGTTGCGATTTTTCTCAAACAGCGGTGGCCCAATTTTCTTACCGACCCAGTAGCCGACCTGGGTGCCCGAGAAGGCCGCGGTCCAAATCAGAACGAAGCCGAGCCAATCTGGCAACCAGGATTCCGAGTTCGAGAGCGTGAGACCAGTTAGAAACAGAAGTGAGTCGCCGGGCAAAAACGAGGTGAAGATAAATGCGGTCTCTAAAAAGATGATGATGGTGACCGCAATTGCAGCCCAGTCTCCGAAGGCGCTTAGGATCTCTTGGGCGTCAAGCCAGTTCAATTTGCTCCGCTCTCGAAGCCCTCAAACTTAGGCTGGCCTCTTGGTAATACGAGACGAGCCTAGCGTTGTTAGAACTCCAAGAACGGCCCTGCACAGTTTGCACAGCGAGCTTTGAGATTTCTCCTAAAGCACTCTCATCACTGAGCAAATAACTCACCGCTTCGCGATAACCAAGCGGCCGATCCGGGTTCACCAACAAACCGGTTTTGCCGCTTTCTATCAACTGTGAGGGGCCACCAACATTGGGTGCAATGACCGGAACTCCGGAGGCTTGAGCCTCCTGGATGGTCTGACCAAAGGTCTCCTCAGTGCCAAAGTGAACAAAGATATCCAGCGCCGCATAGGCCCTGGCCAGATCCAACCCGGTCATGGTGCCGGTGAAACTAACCTGGTGGCCACTAAAAGCCGCCTCTAGTTTTTGGCGCTCCGGACCATCGCCGATAACCACAAACCTGACACCATCCAAACCAAAGAGCTCGGCCATGCGGCCGACCTGCTTTTCGGCAGCCAGCCTGCCGACAAAGCCAATGAGTTTTTCTCCATTTGGGGCATGGCGGTTTTTGAACGCAATCGAATCTTCGTGATTGGCGTTCTCAGTGTTGAAAAGATCTAAGTCCACGCCCCGGCCCCAGATTCGAACTCCGCCCAGCCCCAAGGATTTGAGATAGTCGGCGGCGATCTTGGTGGGGGCGAGGTTCAAGGTGGCATTTTGGTGAATCGAATACAGCACCTTCTCCATCGCCGGTTTGGCAAAGGCTAGGTTGTAGCGCTCGAGATAGCCGGCGACATCGGTTTGATAAACCGCAACTGTTGGAACGTAATTGCGCTGCCCCCAGCTAATGGCCTGAGCGCCTAGCAAAAATGGTGCTGCGACATGAATGACATCTGGGCCAAAGTCTTCTAGGACCTTTGAAATTGAGGGCCCCGGCATCGCAACCGGGAACTGCAGCACTGAGATTGAGTTGGCGGTGTAGACATTGAACCCCAGGTGTTTTTCACTCTCGGAGGTCGGGGCAATAACGATGGCCTCGAACTCGTTTTGCTTGATGGTTTCCAAAACTCGCAAAACCGAGTTCGTTACCCCGTTGACCTTGGGCAAAAAGGACTCAGTCACAATCGCTACGCGCATTACCACCCTTGCAAAATACGAATGACTGCTGTCTTTTTGGTGTTACTAGGGTAAATGTCAGGTTACTTAGTGGGGTAGAAATTAACTGCTCCGCGAACCCAAACCGTCACCTTCATGCCCACCTCGGGCGCAAAGGGTCCATTAGAGCGGGCTTTGATTTTCAAAGTGGGAGTCTGAACCTCAACCACCGCATCGTGCCCAAAGAACACCCTGCCCACCACCTCGGAGTCTCCAGTTTGATTTGGTTGCAGGTAGAAATTCTCACTTCGAATTGCAACCACCCCCGATTGACCCTCCACCACCTGGTTCAACGCGGTGAGCTTTCCAAGGTCGGTCGCCACCTTCCCCTCGGTGACCTTGCCATCAATCAATACCGATTCACCTAGGAAGGTGGCGATACCGATATCGGCCGGGGAGTTGTAGATCTCGGTTGGGGTGCCAACCTGAATTATTCGCCCCTCACGCAACACCGCAACCCGATCGGCTAGCGAGAGCGCTTCCTCCTGGTCATGGGTGACCAGGATTGCGCTCACGCCCTCGGCGTGGATGATGCGGCGGACGTCGTTTCTAAGTCGATCTCTAAGCTCGGCATCTAGTGCGCCAAAGGGCTCATCCAATAAGACCAGCTTGGGCTTGGGGGCAAGGGCTCTTGCCAGAGCAACCCGCTGCAGCTGACCGCCGGAGAGCTCCTGGGGTTTGCGCTTTTCTAGACCCTCAAGCTCAATCAGTTTCAATAGCTGCTGGATTCTGGAATCCTTATTTGGGTCCTTGGCGATGCCAAACCCGATGTTGTCATAGACATTCAGGTGAGGGAAAAGCGCTCCGTCTTGAGGAACAATGCCGATCTTGCGCTTTTCCGCAGGCAAGAAGCTCTCGCCAGCAACCACATTGCCATCAAAAACAATCTCGCCCTGATCCGGTTTCTCAAAACCTGCAATCAGTCTCAGCAGAGTGGACTTGCCGGCTCCCGAGGAGCCGAGGATGGCAACCAGTTCATCCTCTTGAACCTCTAGAGAGATGCCCTTTAGGACGTTGCCCTCGCCAAAGTTTTTGGTGATGCCGGTGAGTGCTAGAAGACTCATTCCTCATTCACCTCCGCATAGGTTTTGCGCACGCTGGCATTTAGAGCCAGCGCGGGCAGCCCCGCAATGATAACTAGAACCAGTGCAAAGGGCGCTGCCTGCGCATAGGCAAGCTCCTCGGTTGCTGACCAGAGCCTGGTTGCCAGTGTCTCCACACCTGTGGGCCTAAGCAACAAAGTTGCCGGCAACTCCTTGAGAACGGTGAGCATCACCAGTGCTGCCGCGGCGATCAGCCCCGGGCTCGCAATTGGCAAGATCACCTTGGTGAGACTCTTGCGATAGCTCTGACCCAGCGATTGCGAGACCTCAGTTAGGCCCTTTGGCACCTGAGCCAGCGGTGTTGACATTGCTGCCAGACCATTTGGCAAAAACAGAATGAGGTAGGCGATCATTAGTAGCCAAATGCTCTGGTAGATCCACGGGGTGACATTCGCACCAAAGAACACCAGGGCCAAACCCACCACAATCGCGGGCAGCGCATGGTTAGACCAAAGCAGACCCTCAATAAAACTGCCGAGCTTGTTTTTATGCAGCACGACCCAGATCGAAACCGCGAGGGCAAAGATTGACACCACGATGGCCGCTAGCAGTGCAATGCCGGCAGAGCTCAAGGTTGCGGCGAACAGCTTCCCTAGATCGGTCGCGGAGCTACCGATCATGGTCCAGTTCAATAGCGCGGCCATTGGAAGCCCGGCACCCAACAAACCAAAAAGCGCCAACAAAAGTGTGACCGGGGTCTGCAGTTTGCCCAGGTCTTGCTTCAGTCTTCTGGGGTTCGCGGGTCGCTGCATTAGGTAGTCGCCGCGATAGCGGCGCTCTAGTAAAACAATTACCAGGGTCAGTGCCACCAATACCAGCGCCAGCGAAGCGGCTGCGGTGCGATCAAAGGATGAGCGGTAGGCGTTGTAGATGGCTCTGGTAAAAGTGTCAAAGCGCAACAGTGCGATAGCGCCAAACTCGCTCAACACATAGAGCGAGACGAGCAGCACTGCTGCTGTCGCACTGGTGCGAACCTGCGGCCAGGTGATCTTCAAAAAGACCTGCAGCCTCGATAACCCAAGCGATCTGCCGACCTCCTCGGCGGCGATATCCACCCTCAGAAGCGCAGCCGATACCGCGAGAAAAACATAGGGAGCAGTGGCCATCGTGAGAACCAACCAGCTGGCCCAAAAACCTGAGAACCAGGGAAAAATAGAAACGTAGCCAAGTGCCAAAACATAGCTCGGGATCGCCAGTGGCACGGTGGCAACCACTGCATAGAACCCCGGATAACTAAGGTTTGTCCTGACCACAAACCAGGCCTGAATCACGCCAACAACAAGTGCGGTGAGCGAGACGCTCACCACCAACAAAACGGTGTTGGAAAGAAGTTCAAAGGTTCTCGGTCTTGCCAATTCCGCGCTAGCGGCTTCAATGCCCTCGGCTAGTCGCAAGACCAGATAACCAAGCGGCACGATTGCCAGCAGGGCAGCAAAAACCCCCAGTACTACTGTGAGGACCGGGGGCTTTTGCATAACCTGCCTAGATTAGCCCAGCAGCTCGGATGAGCTGAAGTGTCTCCTCCAGGGCCTCTAGGTCGTTTAGATCAAACTCAGGTGCTGGGATCTGATCCAGTGGAGTCAGGCCCGCCATTGGTTCAACGCCATCGATCAGCGGATACTCGCTGGTTTCATTGACGAAGTACTGCTGAGCGGTCTCGGAGAGCAAGAACTCGACAAAGTCCTTTGCTCTGGGATCCTCGCTCACGATTCCAACTCCGGCAACGTTTCTGAGGTTGCCGACATCTTGAGATTCAAAGGCGGCAATCTCGCTGTTTAGGTTCTCAAACCCGACCTCGTTGCCCTTGGCATACCAGTAGTAGTGGTTTATTAGACCGGCATCGACCTGGCCACTCTCTACTGCTTCCAAGATTGCGGAGTTCTTCTCGTAGATAACTCCGTTTTCCTTCATGGCTGAAAGCCACTCAGCGGCAACATCTTCACCCTCAACCTTTGCAAGTGCAGTCACAAAAGCCTGGAAGGAGGAGTTGGTTGGTGCAATGCCGATCCTGCCGCGCCACTCTGGACCGGCTAGATCCAACACCGAACTCGGTAGCTCGGCCTCGGAGACCTGGTCGGTGTTGTAGTTGAAGACCCTTACCCGGCCCGATGCTCCCATCCAGGTGCCATCGGCTGCTCGGTACTCGGGAGCGATCAGGTTCAAAAGCTCAGCATCTAGCTCACGCAAAAAGCCTGCCTTTGAAACTGCTCCTAGTGCTCCGGCATCCTGAGCAAAAAAGACATCCGCGGGAGAGTTATCGCCCTCCTCCAGAATCTGAGCGGCCAGCTCAGCACTGCCCGCATAGCGAACCTGAACCTCAATGCCACTTTCCGCAACGTACTGATCGATTAGCGGTTGAATCAGGGTCTCGCTGCGACCGACATAGACCACGAAATCACCATCGGAATCGGCAGGAGCACAACCCGCAAGACCAACAACAGAAACAGCAGCTAAGGCTGCGGCAAAAATCTTTTTCAAATTCGTCCCTAACTAAAAAGAGCAGCGGTTTTAGCACCGCTGCTCTGAATAGGTTAGGTAAACCTAACTAGTTTGTCAATTAGGAGTTTTTGGCATCGATCTGGGCGATTAGACCCTGGACCAACCCCTTAATCTCATCGCGGATTGGACGAATAAAGTCCACCCCTTGACCTGCTGGGTCTGTAAGTGGCCAGTCCAGATAGGTCTTACCGGGATAAAACGGGCAGGTGTCCCCACAACCCATGGTGATTACGTAGTCGGAGTCCTGCACCAGCTCATCGGTCAAAACCTTGGGCACATTGCCTGAGATATCGATGCCCTCCTCGAGCATCACCTCAACCACGGCGGGGTTCACCTGGTCTTTGGGCATGGTGCCCGAGGAGCGCACCTCAATCCGATCACCTGCCAAATGAGAGAGGTAGGCGGCAGCCATCTGGCTGCGGCCTGCATTGTGAACGCAGACAAACATCACTGAGGCAACCTTGTTAGACATCTTGCTCCTTTTTTGGGTAGAGGTATTTGAAGACTAAAAGCGCCACAAGAGCACCCACGAGCTGCATTGGAATGAAGCTTGCAACCGACGGCAAATCAATCCCGGTGAGAGTGTCGGTGAAAGACCTACCAATCGTGACGGCGGGGTTGGCAAATGAGGTGGAAGAGGTAAAGAAGTGACCGGCGATAATCCAAAGCGCGACCCCGGGAGCTATCAGCTGCAGCTGGTTCTGCCTGACAAAAAGCAAGATCAAGAGCACTAGGCCAAAGGTGGCAATCACCTCTCCCAGCATTGAACCGGCATTTGCCCTGGCTCCCCCGTTGGAACTAAACACTGCCTGATTGAACATCAGGTTCCCCACTGCAGCTCCGGAGATTGCGCCAATTATCTGAGCTGATATGTAGAGGCTGCCCTCTCTAAAGCCGATTCGCTTTTCCAAGCCCATGATTATTGTCACCGCGGGGTTGAAGTGAGCACCCGAGATTGGCAACAGCATCGAGATCGCTCCAAACAAAACTGCACCTACTGCCAGCGCCATAAGAATCAAGCCGACCGTTGCATCGGACCCCAGGGCTTCGGCCATGTGTCCGGTGCCGACCACGGTTGCGACTATGCCAGCGGTGCCCAAAAACTCAGCAAAGAGCTTTTTCGCTAAGCGAACAGTTTCCAAACTTCGGTCCTTTTGATTTAGGCTAGGGGCAGTTTATAGATAGACGTCTATAAAGAAGGTAAACAAAAGATGACTAATCAAGCCATGGCTCTGGGGCAGTGCGCGCCAGCGCCCGGCACCGAGCCATTGGCCAGATCCAAGGCATCGGAGATCTCAGGCCTGCTGAAGGCAGTTGCAGACCCGACCCGGTTGCAGATTCTGGCCATGATTGCAGCCACCGAGGGCCAAGAGGCTTGTGTTTGTGATCTCACCGAACCACTCGGGCTAACCCAACCAACGGTCTCGCACCACATCAAAAAACTTTCCGAGGTTGGCCTTGTCAACCGCGAGCGCCGCGGCACCTGGGTTTGGTACTCACTAAACCGCGAGCGCTGGGGCCAGATAGCGGAGCTATTCACATGAGCATCACCCACACCTCGTTTGGCGTCATGACCCCCGAACACGACCACGCCGTTTTCAATGAGCGTGCCGTGCGCGGAGCCGCGGGCATGCTCTTTGTCTTTGGCTTCTCGGGTTGGCTGGTCGCCCTCAACACCGGTGACTTCTCGCTTTTGAGGGCTTTTGGCGCAACCTTCATGATCGACATGTTCCTAAGACTCTTTGCAGGTCAAAGATTCACTCCGTCGCTGTTGATTGCCGACTTCTTTGTGAGAAAGCAAAGACCGGAGTGGGTAGATGCCAAGCCCAAGCAGACCGCCTGGACTATTGGCCTTGTCATGGTCATCATTGCGTGTTTCATGATGGGCTGGCTTGGCATGCGTGACGAGGTTGTGCTTGCCCTTTGCGGTGTCTGCATGACCTTTTTGTTTGCCGAGGCCGCCTTTGGTTTTTGCGCCGGCTGCTGGCTGCACTCAAGATTTGCAAAAGAAAAACCACAGCTCTGTTCCGGAGATGTTTGCCACTACGAACCAGGAAAGACCAAATGAGCAAGATTGAAATCAAGATTGAGGGCATGACCTGCGGTCACTGCCAAATGTCAGTTACCAATGAGATCGCAACCCTTGAGGGCGTGAAAAGCGTGAGCGTGGACCACAACCTGGGCACTGCAATTGTCGAGTCCGATGGTGTTAGCAACGAGCAGTTTGAAGAGGCTGTGACCGAGGCTGGCTACAAGGCAGTTGGGTTCCAGACCATAGATGCCTAACCCCGAGCTGCTCGAACTCGAGATCGAGGGCATGACCTGCACGGCATGCGCAAGAAGAGTCGAGAAGAATCTCAATCAGGTCGAAGGCGTTAGCGCCTATGTCGATTTTGCCACCGAGAAGGCTCACCTGCAGTTCAAGGGTGAGTACCAACTCGAGGAGCTAAAAAAGGCAGTTGAATCCGCCGGCTACAAAGTCGGCGAAGGTAAGCCTGAGCTTCAGACCCTGAAGCCCCGGCTGATTGTTGGAGCAATCTTTGCCACCCTGGCAGCGCTGTTTGCCATGGTCCCGCCACTTATGTTTATGGGGAGCCAGTATCTGGTTTGGGCTTTTGCCACCCCGGTGTTTTTCTACGTTGCCTACCCATTCCACTCGGCAGCGATCAAGAACTTGCGGCACCGTGATGCCACCATGGACACCCTGGTTTCCTTGGGTTCCTCGACCGCCTACAGCTACAGCGTTTTCTTGGTCCTAACCGGTGCGATGCACACCTATTTTGAAGTTGCAGCGGTGGTGCCAGCGGTAGTGCTACTGGGAAGGTATATCGAGGTTCGAGCCAGAAGGAGCGCGACCGATTCGGTTCGCGCTCTGCTGAGCGCAATCCCAGAAACAGCAACCATTGAGGTTGATGGAAAGCGCGAATCTGTCGCCACCCACACCCTTCGCAAGGGCGCAATTGTCTTTGTTGCAGCCGGAGAGCGGATTCCGGTTGACGGGATCTTGCTATCGGAGTTTGCATCGATCGATAACTCCACCCTGACCGGTGAATCACTGCCGCAGGAACTCTCCAAGGGAGTCAATGTTTCGGCAGGAGCGACCTCGCTCTCCGGTGAGATCAAGATCGAGGCAATCGGCTCTTCAACCACGAGCAGATTGAGCAGAATTGCCGACCTGGTTCGCGAAGCGACCAGCCAAAAGAGCAAGCTGGCGTCACTAACCGATTCGATTTCCAAGGTCTTTGTCCCAAGCGTGATCGTGTTTGCCATCATCACCTTCTTTGTTTGGTGGTTGGCATTCGATGAGCCCACCCGCGGCTTTGAAGCGGCCGTTGCGGTCTTGGTGATTGCCTGCCCCTGCGCTTTAGGAATTGCAGTCCCAATGAGTCTTGTGGTGGCGACCAGCATTGGCACCAAGCGCTCAGTCGTGATTCGCAACCCAGACTCGTTGCGCCTGATGGCGAAAATCAAGCGGGTCGTCTTTGACAAGACCGGAACGCTCACCGATGGCAGCCTGAAGATTGTCAACACTCAAGCAGTTGGTGACAACGACCTCCCTCTAGCACTTTCCTACGCAGCCGCCATCGAGGCGGGTTCGAAGCACCCGGTCGCAAAGGCCATTGCCGCAACCGGCAGCGACCTAAGCGCAGCCGATGTCAAAGAGATCGCCGGTCGCGGCATGGTCGGAATGGTCTCGGGAAAAGAAGTGGCGGTTGAAAAGCCAGGCAAGTATGAAAACCAGGCAGAACTAGATCAAGCACTCTCGAATGCCGGGCCAAATACTTTGGTAGTGATTGCCTGGGGTAACAAGGCAAGAGCGCTAATTGAACTGAGCGATGAGATTCGTGATGGAGCGATCGACACCATTGCCTCATTGAAGGCGATGGGTATTCAGAGTGAACTGCTCTCTGGCGATAACAATGCCAGGGTGAAAGACCTTGCCAACCAAATGGGCATGGAGCTATTCAAGGCAGAGGTTAGCCCCGAGCAAAAACTTGAGCACGTCAAAGAGATTGAGAACGTGGCGATGGTTGGTGATGGCATCAACGATGTTGCAGCTCTAGCTGCGGCAGATGTCGGCATTGCTATGGGTTCAGGGGCTCACGCCGCGCAAGCGGCGAGTGCCGTAACCATCTTGGATGATGATCCAAGAGCCATCCCGTTTGCCATTCGATTGGGCAAGAAGACCTATGTGAATATTTGGCAGAATCTGGGTTGGGCCTTTGGCTATAACGTCCTGTTGATTCCAGTGGCTGCCTTTGGTCTTTTGAACCCCATGCTGGCAGGAGCCGCAATGGCGTTCTCCTCGGTTTCGGTGGTCGCTAACTCGATGCGCTTGCGCTGGCAAAACAGCTCTCGCTGAGGGCGCCATGTGCGATTGATTAGATATGACGATGGTTTAGTCAGTCAGGTCAATTACAAAATCGAGCCCTGAGCGCAAGATTCTGAGATCAGCTGTCACAAACCTCATCTGACGGGAAATTGCCTGCGCCACCAAAATAATGTCAAAGGTATCGTTGGTCTGCATTTCTAGCATGTGCTCCGCGTCTTTGGCTTGGTAGGGAAGTTCGATCAGGCCCAGATTTGCGAGCTTGTCGCTATCGAGATTGGACCGATATCCAGGGCGCTTTAGCTCCTTCAACTTCAGTTCTGCCAAGGTGATGGACGAGAAGTAAAGCTGGGAAGAGTTCAACAACCGAATCGTCTTCCTACCAAATCGGGGCGATGCGGCCGCGTATTCCACCACCGCGTTGCTATCGAGCAGTAGGTTGCTCAACTGCTTTGACCGCTTTGGGGAGGTTTCAGGTAGCTGTCCTTGGTTAAGAAGGCTTCTTCCCACTCCTGCATTGGTGCATCGATATCAAAGTCTGCTGGGATCACTGCATGGATGGGCTCAAACTCTCCAAACAGTGGCCTTGAGGTTTTCTTCGCGAGAACTAGATTCACCACGGGATTACCGTTTCGAGCCAGTTGAACCTCCTGGCCAGCTTCTACAAGCTCGACCAGCTTAGAGAGCTTGGTCTTCGCCTCATGCATGTTGAAAATGTGGGTCACAATTCCACCCTAACTTAGCTAAGGTTAGCTAAGCAATGGTTATTTAGAACCTGTGGAAAACTACCTGACCTTGGTAACTCGAAGGCTCTTGGTTCCAGAAGAGTCCAGGCTGGTGCCAACGGAGTTGGTAGCCAACACCGTGAAGGTGTAGTTCTTTCTCAACTTCAAGCCGGAGATCCTTGCGGTTGTCACATTGCCCGAGACTTCGACCTTGCGAACCAACCGGCCGTTCTCCCAGATTCTGACGGTGTATTTCTCAATCTGAGCTCCGCCATCGGAAGCGGCAGTCCAGTTGACCCTTGCGGCATTGAACCAAAGCCTCGCCGTCACCGCGGTTGGAGGTGCTGGAATGGCCGCTGAGAGCGTGAAGTTCTCACCCTCCCCCACCGCAGGCACTGAGGCGAATACCTGTGCCAACTGGTTTGAGGTCGAGGCGGGAATGTTCCTAATCGCACCCCTTTGAGATACGAGCTTTAGCGCTTGGGAAACCTGGTCCGGGCTCAAGGCCAACTCAGATAGCAACCCTGCGACCAGTCCTGTGACGTGAGGGGCGGCCATTGAGGTGCCGCTCAATTCCCGAATCTCAGTGTCAGAACCGATGTAGGCGGCAGGAATTGAGACACCCGGTGCAACGATGTCAACGCACTCTCCGAAGTTTGAGAACGATGCAAACAGGTCATTGCGATCGCTAGCGGCAACCGTAATCGCACTTGGTGCTCTGGCTGGTGAAACACCGCAGGCATCCACGCTGGCGTTGCCAGCAGCTGCAACAACGGTGATGCCGCGTGCAGAGAGATTGTTAATGGCAGCATCCAAAGATGGGCTAGGGCCTGCGCCCAGGCTGAGGTTCACGACAGCTCGTTCGCCAGGCTGAACATCATTTGCCACCCAGTCCATCGCTGCCAACAAACCAGATAGCAGCCCTGCGCCATCGCAGTCCATTACCCGCACTGGAACCAGCGTCACATCGGTGGCGACACCGTTTTGCTTGCCACCAACGATGCCGGCGACGTGGGTGCCGTGGCCATTGCAGTCCAGAGTGCCGTTGCCATCATCGATCGCGGTGAAGCCGGCTTGAACCCTGTCACCAAACTCCTGGTGAGTAGCGCGAATGCCACTGTCAATTACGTAGGCGGAGACCGACTGGCCCGTCATTGCAAAGTTGAAGCGGAAGTTTTGTCCTGGTGTGGTTTGGTCGAGTCGATCAACACCCCAGGCGGAAACGGTGCGCTCCTGAGTGAGCTCAATGCGGCGATCCACCTCGAGAGTTGCAACTCTCGAGATACCAGCCAAAAGGGCTAGCTGATCTGGTCCCAAAGTCGCAACCGCACCTGGGAATGTCCCAGTCAGAGGAGCATCGACATCGATCCTTCTGGTCGCAAGGTTGCGCTCTTCAACAGCCGGATCAACACCGGCGTTGAAGCGGATGATGTAGCTGGCGGTTGCGCAGTCAGCTTTACTCTCTGCGTCTCTCTCAATCACATAAGCAATACAGCCAGGAGAGGCTGCCTGCACTCGCTCGGCGGCCTTCTCTGCTCTGAGTACCTGAGTTGGAGTTCCGGTCTCTTGAACTTTCTCCAACGATTCCTTCTTTGCTACCCCAAAGGCTTCGTCTGCCTTGGCTTGCTCTGGCAGGTCTACTGGGATTCCCACACCGCCGATGAAGCCCCGCACTGCCTTGGATTCACTCGAAACAATCTGTCCTGGCGGGAGGTCGGGCCTGCCGGCTGAGTTTCCAGGAGCGTTCCCCGAGTTCCCAGGGGCGTCACTATCAGGAAGCCGAACCGGGCTGTTGCCTGGAGGTTCGGGGACGGGGTTCTCGGTGACTGGGTTTTCAGTCACCGGGTTTGGGGTCTGCGGATTATCGGGGCTTTGGCCCGAGTTGCCTGGAGTTTCAGGGAGCTCCACCTGACCAATTGGCGTTGACACCTCAGGCCGCTTCTCCGCTCCAGGAATATCCACCGGGCGGTTCGGATTGGCCATGGCAGAACCGGCAGTCAAAAGCGTTGCAACCATGGTCAACGCCAGAGTGCTCGCTGCTCTTCTTAAAATCTCGATATTGTTCATTTCACACCTACTCAATCAAACGAACCCATAAACCACCAAATTCCCGCGATAGCGTTGTGGCGTGAAGAAAATCCTCCTCCACCACGGTTGGACCAACAAAAGACCTCAGGGTCACTGGCTGCGGCTAACCGCAGCAGAACTAAGAAATCGCGGCAACCAGGTTTGGTATCCGCAGTTCCCTGAACCAGATCGGCCAAACCCGGTTGATTGGCAAACCATCATTACCCAAGAGGCTCAGATGATGGATGAGGTTCAAGGGGGAGAAAAGATTGCAATTACCCACTCACTTGGCTGCATGAACTGGATGCTGGCAGCCATGAGCGGGCAGTTTGAAAAACCCTTTGACCGGGTTTTGTTTGTGGCTCCTCCGGACCCCATAAAAACAAACGAGGCCGAGGGCATCAAGGGTGAACCAATGGATATCCATCACCCTGAACTACTGCCTGCAATTGAAGCAAATGCAAAGAGCTTCACAATTGTCGCCAGCGACAACGATCGCTGGCTCCCAAGAGGTATCAAGATCTACGAGGAAGCTCTCGGGCAAGATGCTGTGGTCCTCACCCAGGCCGGCCACTTCTCACTGGATGACGGCTGGGGTCCCTGGCCTGGGCTATTGAGCTGGGTTGCATCGGGTGATGACAAAGACCTGCTAATTCGCTAGCTAATCTCTCTGATTTCGCCAGTCTCTGGATGCTTGGGATTGCGGCGCTTGTATTCAAAATAAACCCAGAGCAGCATCAGCGAAGCGATGGTGCCCATGGTGAAGGTTGCTCCAATTGCAATCTGCGGGTTCATCAACAGCAAAAAGATCAAGATCGTGGGCGAGAAGGCCGAGACGATCTTGCTCAGCATCATCACCCTGCCCTGCCGCTGGCCGAAGCGATCTGGACCATAAAACAACAGCGGCAGGCTGCCTCTTATAAAGGGGTTCAAGCCAACGCCAATGCCATGCAAAATCACAAAGGCCAAAAGCCCCTGGTCGCCAAAGATCCAGATAGCTGCCACCCCAAGTGGGTGAGCAACAATCGAGATTGTTGCGACCCGCAATGGTGTTGCCCAAGAACCTAGGGCAACTAGTACGACCCTGGCCATGACCTGTGCAGGACCAAGGATCACCGAGGCAATTAGAGCAAGCTCAATAGATGCACCTAACTCTCCAAGCATGAAGGGCAGCGTGGTGTTGACCGCGGAGACAATGAACCCCTCGAGGGCAAACATCAGTGCGAAGACAATCAAAAGCGGTTCGATGCGGAAGCGGTTTCTCACCAGTTTGCGAATAGGGCCAGTAAGGTCCGGCACCACCCTGCGCTCCGAGCGCGGGATGGTCAAATGCAGCGGCAGTGCAACAAGAATATGCAGTGCAAACCAGACCCAAACCGCAGCTTGCCAACCAAAGGCTTCATTCAGCCACTGGGTGAGTGGCCAGGAGATCGTTGAGGAGAAACCGGCAAACACTGTGATGCCGGCAATTACCCCGTTTGATTTATTGCCAAAGAAGTTGACGGCAGTTGCAAAGGCAGCGTCGTAGTTGCCCATAGAACCACCAATACCCATCAACAGCCAAGCAACAAACAGCTGTGGGGTAGAGGTTGCGGTTGCCAAAAGCGCCAAACCGAGAGCGAAAGCCAGGCTGCCGACTGGCAGCACCTTGCGACCACCAAGCTGGTCAATGAACTTGCCAACCTGAGGACCCAGCAAACCTGACACCAAAAGCGAGAGCGTGAAGGCCCAGAAGAAGGTTTCGGTCGAGATGCCAAGGGATAAAGAAATGGGAACGGCCAAGATGGCGGGTAGGTAAAAGCCAGAACCCCAACCAATGATTTGGGTTATGCCGAGTCGAATCACTAGGCGCGTGCTGGCTCGCACTATTCACCTTCTAACTTCCAGACTTAGAAGTCTATTGGCATTGCGCCCAGGCTAACCGCGGCCCAAAAGCAGCCTGCGCCCCGTAGCGAAGTGGCAGTGATCCAAGAGAGAAATGGTGCAAAAGGTATAGTTGAAAGCGTGCAAAAGGTATAGTAGCGACCATCAAATGGCGCTCAAGCCCCGAGTTTTAGGGCTTTGGTCACTTTCCCACGAAGACTGAAAAAACTCCCTAAATCAAGGCTGCCTCAACAAAGATTTTCATGCCCGACAGCGTGACAAATACGGAGTCAGCTATCCAAGAAACCAAAATCTCTTTTAGACTGCCGCGGCAGGCACCAAAGACAACGACGTCCTAGGTCAGATCAAAAAAGCCGTGCAAGGAGCGAATTGCTAACTGGCAAACACATTGTGATCACTGGAGCCTCATCAGGCCTTGGTCTTGCCAGCGCAAAAGCGCTTGCAGCACGTGGTGCAAACATAACCATGCTGGCAAGGACCGAAGACAAGCTCCTCAAGGCAGCTGAAGAAATCCGCGCAGAGAACCCCGACGCAAACATCTCCGAGCACGTGGTTGATGTTTCAAACCTGGACCAGGTCAGAAACTTCGCCAAGACCATCGACCACAAAGTTGACTTGCTCATGAACAACGCGGGTTTGATGGGACCTGATTTCTCGCTCTCAATAGACGGCATCGAATCCCAAATGGCAACCAACCATGTTGGTCACTTCTTACTAACTGCAGAGCTGATGGAAAATCTAGAAAGAGCTCAGGGCAGAGTTGTCCACCTCAGCTCCGTGGTGCATCGCAAGGGCAAGTTCCAAGAGCTCACACCGCAGGTTCTGCAGGGTGCAAAAAAAGAGCAGTATGACAAGTGGCAGCGCTATGCCGACACCAAGCTTGCCTGCCTGCTATTTGGCAGGGAGCTCGATCTAAGACTTAAGCAGGCAGGCAGCAAAGTGATCTCGGTCACAGCTCACCCTGGTTGGGCGGTGACGGGCTTGCAGAAAAACCACCCTCACACCCTCGACCCCTTTGCCCAGGATGCTCAGACCGGAGCCAGGTCACAGATTCTTGCTGCCACTGACCCATCCCTTGGCGGAGGCGAGTTCATTGGACCCAAGTTCGAGCTCTGGGGAGAGCCGAGGCAGATTAGGGGTTCGAAGCGCTCATTGGATCTTGCTCTTTCCAAAAAACTCTGGGAAGCAACCGAGGAACTGATAGGAATCAAGTTCCTGGCCTAGAGGTAGGCTTTAGACACCTAGGAGCTAAGTTGCAAAGCATCGACCCCACCGCCATTTTGGGCACCAGAATTACCAATCGGAGCCTTGCGCGCTGGCTGCACTCGCTTCCTGGAGTGGACAAGGTTGGCCTCGAGCAAAGAGCCGCCTCACTTGCTACCAGGTCCATCAAAACCACCTCAAAAGCCTGGGCATTAGATGCCGCCATCAAGATGATGGACCTCACCACCCTCGAGGGCATGGACACCCCGGAGCGGGTTCGAAGCCTCTGCCTAAAAGCCATCACCCCAGACCCCAGGGACCTCAGCACCCCATCCCCTGCCGCCATCTGTGTCTATGGCGACATGGTTCCCCATGCCAAGAAGTACCTTGAAGGCACCGGCATCTTTGTCGCGGCGGTTGCAACCGCCTTCCCCTCGGGAAGAGCGAGCCTGAAGGTCAAGCTCCTGGACACCAAAGAAGCGATTGCCTCTGGAGCCGACGAGATTGACATGGTGATTGATCGTGGAGCATTTCTTTCCGGCAACTACCTAGAGGTGTTCAAACAGATCGTTGCAATCAAAGAGGCTTGCAAACGCAAGGACGGCTCCTTCGCTCACCTGAAGGTGATCTTGGAAACCGGCGAGCTGCAGACCTACGACAGCATTCGCAGGGCCAGTCACCTCGCGATGCTCGCAGGAGCGGACTTCATCAAAACCTCGACTGGCAAGGTAAGCGTCAATGCCACCTTGCCAATCACGCTTTTGATGCTGCAGGCAGTGCGCGACTGGTATGACGAGCACGGCGTCATGATTGGCGTGAAGCCAGCTGGTGGTATCAGAACCGCCAAGGATGCAATGAAGTACTTGGTTGTTGTCAAAGAGGTTGCCGGCGTTGAGTGGCTCACTCCTGAGTACTTCCGCTTTGGAGCATCAAGCTTGCTTAATGACGTACTGATGCAAAGACAAAAGCTTTTGACGGGGCACTACTCGGGCCCTGACTATGTGAGCGTGGACTAGGAGAGACATGTTCGAATACGCACCCGCGCCAGAATCCAAAGCCTTAGTGAGCTTTGAAAGAAGCTATGGCCACTTCATCAATGGCAAGTTCACAAAACCCGGCAAGACCTACAAGACCATCAACCCAGCCACCGAAGAGGTGCTGGCCGAGATCACCCACGGCACCAAAAAAGATGTCGACCTAGCGGTCAAGTCCGCAACCGCTGCCTTCAACGGTGTTTGGTCAAAACTCTCCGGAACCGAACGTGGCAAATACCTCTACCGAATCGCAAGGATCCTGCAGGAGCGGGCCCGAGAGTTTGCCGTCGCAGAGAGCCTAAATAACGGCAAGCCCATCAAGGAAACCCGCGACGCTGATATCCCACTGGTTGCCAACTGGTTCTTCTACTACGCCGGCTGGGCAGACAAGCTCGACTACGCAGGCCTTGGCCCAAACCCAAAGCCATATGGCGTTGCCGGGCAGATCATCCCCTGGAACTTCCCGCTGATGATGCTGGCTTGGAAAATTGCGCCAGCACTAGCGGCCGGCAACACCGTTGTTCTAAAGCCAGCAGAGTCAACACCGCTAACCGCACTGATGTTTGCCGAGGTCTGCCAGCAGGCAGGATTGCCAGCTGGTG
>DATBNK010000124.1:0-4588 GCA_036554355.1 Aquiluna sp. | reverse complement strand
CCGGTGCCACCGGCTACATCGGTGGCAGGCTGATCAGAGAACTGCTCACTCACGACTATCGGGTGAGAGTGCTGGTGCGAGATGCCACCAAGCTCTCCGACTATCCCTGGCGAGACCAGGTGGAGGTCATCGAGGGCGATGCGATGGACAAAGAGGCTCTAGAAAGAGCGCTTTCGGGCATTGATCTCGCCTATTACCTCCTTCACGCGCTAATGGTCTCCGAGGACTTCGAGCAACGTGAGCGCGAACTGGCTCAGTTCTTTGGTGAGGTTGCCAAACGCGAAGAAGTCCAGCGCATTATTTATCTAGGCGGCATTACCTCGGGAACCGACAAGCTCTCCCCACATATGTCTGCCAGGACCGAAACCGGCGAGATCTTGAGGGCCTCCGGGGTGCCAACCATTGAGCTTCGCGCCGGAGTTGTGATTGGGTCTGGCTCTGCCAGCTTTGAGATGCTGCGTCACCTCACCGAGCGACTACCAATCATGGTGACTCCTAAGTGGCTCAAGAACAGAATCCAACCAATTGCGATTCGTGACGTCCTTAGATACCTGGTGGGTGCTGCAACCATAGAGAAATCCATCAACCGAGATTTTGATATTGCTGGCCCCGATGTCTTCACCTACATGGAGATGATGCACCAATACGCCGAGGCCGCTGGCCTCAGGCGCCGCATCATCATCCCGTTGCCAGTGCTAACACCAAAGCTGGCCTCGGGCTGGATCGGGCTTGTAACGCCGGTACCGGTCACCCTTGCTAAGCGACTGGTGGCATCTCTGAAGCACGAGGTGGTCGCTAGAAACGATGACATCAGGCAGTTCATTCCAGATGGTCCCGGTGGTCTAACAAGCTTCAAGGACGCCGTTGAGTTAGCCCTGACCCGAATCAAACAAATGGATGTCGAGACCCGCTGGTCCAACGCACTTACTCCAAACACTCACTCCGAACCACTTCCCACCGACCCAGACTGGGCCGGAGGATCGCTCTATGTCGACAGGCGTGAATACACCTCAGATGACTCTGTCGAAGATGTCTGGGCCAGGGTCGAGGCCATTGGCGGTCAAAACGGCTACTCCACCGCAACCTGGGCCTGGGAGCTGCGTGGAGTGATGGACAGACTTATTGGTGGTGTTGGTCTAAGACGCGGTCGCAGAGACCCCAACCGCCTCATGGAGGGCGAAGCCCTGGACTTCTGGCGGGTAGAGAAAATCGCTAGGCCTAAGCTCTTGCGGCTTCGTGCAGAGATGAAGATGCCGGGGCTTGCCTGGCTGGAATTCCAAGTTAGCGAGGACGAGAGTGGCAAGACCCACTTGCTGCAGCGAGCTTTGTATCACCCGCGAGGTTTATTCGGTCACGCTTACTGGTGGTTGGTAGCTGCAATGCACGGCATCGTGTTCCCCTCGATGGCAACCAAAATGGCTGGCCCGAGCGCCAAGAAGGTCCGCGCCAGCTAGCATTCTCTGGTGTCCAAAACCCGCCTGGCAGTAGTTGCCCTTTTGTTTGTTGGCTTTGTCTGGGGTGCCGCCTTTGTCTTGATGAAAGACGCGATTGTGCTGCAGCCCTACATGGACTTTTTGGCAACCAGATTCACCATCGCAGCCATCGCCATGATCTTGCTAAGGCCAGTGGTTTCCCTAAGGTTCGAAGCTGGTGATTTGAAATACGGCGGGCTAATCGGAGTGGTGCTGGCCTTTGGCTATATCACCCAAACCATCGGGTTGGAGCTCACAACAGCTGCAACCAGCGGCTTTCTCACCGGGCTCTATGTTGTTTTCACTCCCCTGATTGCCTGGCTTTTTGTTCGTAGAAAGATTTCCGGCAAGGTCGCAATCGGGGTGTTGTTCTCGATTGTTGGCATGGCCATTTTCTCGGGAGCTGCGACCAGCACCGAGTTCCAGATTGGCCAGATCTGGTTGGTGGTCTGCGCGGTTTTGTATGCGGTCCACATCTTGCTGCTGGGTCACTACGGACAAACCCGCAACTCTTACCGGTTTGCAATGCTGCAGATTGCCTTTGTTGCAATTGTGACCTGGGGCTTTGCCCTGGTTGATGGCTATCAACCGCCACCAAACCTGGAGGTTTGGTTCGCGGTTTTGTTCACGGCACTGCTATCTACCGTTTTGGCTTTTTGGATTCAGACCTGGGCGCAAACTCTGTTAGATCCTGCCAGGGTCGCGCTTTTGATCACCAGCGAGGTCATCTTCACGGCGCTTTTGGCGATAGGCCTTGGCCAAGAGCCGCTAACACTGGCCGTAGTTGTTGGTGGCGGAATGATGCTCACTGCAATGTTGATTGTTGAGTGGCCCAAAAAGGGCGAGAAGCCGCTAGTTCAGACCCAGCTCCACGAGTAGCTGGTCTAGCTTTTTGTTCTCTGAAATCTCTTTGTCTGACCGCGCCATCTTCACCGGAAGTCTTCTTCTCAATAGGTCCTCTCGCGAGGTGACTAGCTCGTGGCGAACGATGTGGCGAATCTCGTTCTCGGTAATACCTAGACCGGGAATGATCTCTTCTAGATCATCGCTGAGGAAATCAAAGCCGATCTCGCCATGGCGACGCCAAATGCCCTCTGCGATTCGCTCTGCCTGGTCCTGAGGTGCAAGCGAGGCTACTACTCCGTAAAACTCAGCCTTGCGAACTTGGCTGCCCTCACCAAACCAAAGACCCGGGTCCTTCGGGTTGTGACCGAGCTTTTTGACCTCGGCAATGACCTCTTCACCGACATTTAGGCAGTCGGTCAGTTTGCCGCCGAGAATCGTGACGGTTTGTTTCTCAGTGTTGGTTTCAATAACGTGCTTGCGAGATAGCTGGTGCCAGTCGGCTGCCTTGCCATCATCGCTACCCTCAACCACCAATGGGCGAACGCCCGAGCGCTCAGACACCACCTGATCCAAAGTGATTGGGACTTCTAATTCCAACTGAGCGTTTATCTGCCTGAGAACAAACTCTCGGTCCTCGTCATTGACCACGGTTCTTGGGTCATCGACTCGGGTGTCGGTGGTTCCGATCATGGAGCGGTCTCCCATTGGAAGAACGTAGAACAACCTGCCCTCTTCGTCCCAAAAAGCTAGAACCTGGTAGCTGTCGGTGAGCTTGCGGTTCAACACTAAGTGAATGCCCTTTGAGAACACCAAGCCCGCCTTGGTCTCAGAGCCGATTAGCTCACTGACATCCTTGGCAAAGGGGCCTGCGGCATTGACGACCACCTTTGCCGTTGCCTCTTGCTTGCCGTCTTTGCCATCTAGCGACAGGGCCCAACCAGACTCCGAGTGGTTGGCACCAACCAACTTTGTGTAGTTTCTGACATCGGCGCCCTTGTGCATCGCAAGGCGAATGAAGTCAAAAACAAATCGTGAATCGTTATCGGGCAGCTCAGCGTCGTAGTACTTGACCGCCTTGCGGCCACTAATCAGGTTTGGCTCCAAGGCCTTGGCCTGGCTAGCTGAATAGCTAGCCGGAGGCTTGGTGCCCAAAAGACCGATGAACCAGTAAAAGAGAGTTCCGAAGGTTCCGAGCAACCTGCCAAAAGGAGCCGTTGGTCCAATCGATGCCAAAAAGCCGATTTGCCTAATCTGGTTTGGGTAGTGCTTCATGAGCTTGTTGCGAGCCAAGCAGAGCTTGAAAACCAACCAGAATTCATAGGACTGGAGGTACTTGATGCCACCCCAGACCAGATTCGAAGACTCTTGTGAAGTGAAGGATGCAAAATCACCCTTGTCGACCAACAAAACCTTTTGACCAGCTGCGCTGAGCGCAGCAGCTGCCACGGCACCGTTGATTCCGGCACCGATAATGGCAACATCGAACGTATCGGTTTGAACGATTTTGTCCGATTTGGTTTGATTTTGTTCCATCACACTGCAAGCATAAGAGCAGAAAGCCTGTAATTTGGGCGCTGGCGGGCAGTTTCGAGGAGGAAATTGATGTCAATCTTGGCAATTGATGCTGGAACCACCGGGGTCACCGCACTCATCGTCTCCGAAAAAGGTGAGATCCTCGCTCGCGGCTACCAAGAATTCCAGCAGCACTTCCCCAAACCCGGCTGGGTCGAACATGAGCCAGAGCAGATTTGGCAAGCCGCGCTTGCTGCTTGCAAAGCCGCCCTTGATTCAACCGATGACAAACCCAGCACCATTGGCATCACCAACCAACGTGAAACCGCGGTGATATGGGATCGCAAGACTCTTTCCTCTCCAACAAAGGCCATTGTCTGGCAGGACCGCAGAACCGCTGACCTAACTGAGGAGCTGCAGGGGAAAAACTCTGGTGGCTGGATCAGGCGTCGAACAGGTTTGAATCTTGACCCCTATTTCACCTCCAGCAAGTTTTTGTGGTGGAAAAGAAACTTGCCGCAGATCTTCCGAGACGTTGAATCGGGCAGGTATGCGCTCGGGACAATTGACAGCTATCTGGTGGCAAGACTCTCTGGAGGAAATCACCACATCACCGATGCATCGAATGCTTCTAGAACCCAGCTGATGGACATTGCCACCATGCAGTGGGACAAAAAGCTTTGTGATGCATTCGAGATCCCTATCTCAGCCCTGCCAACCATCACCCCGTGCTGGGGAGATCTTGCCAGGACCAACCC
>DATBNK010000121.1:0-9210 GCA_036554355.1 Aquiluna sp. | reverse complement strand
TAAGAGACTCTTAGGACTGAAAGTCCGGTTGTGGAGGTGGCGGTGGTGGATTCGAGGTCCTGAAGCCCAATCACGGCATTCTCAATTACCGCAGAGACTTGAGCGTCAACGACCTCAGGAGAGGCTCCGGGGTAGGAGGTGACGATAGCGGCTGAGGGGATCTCAATTGAGGGAATTAGCTCTTGCTTCAAAGACCCAACGGATAAAAAGCCGCAGGTTGCCACGATGACGGTGATTAGGGCCACTACAGCGCGGTTGGCAAGTGAGAGTTTGGAAAGAATAAACAAGAAGTACCTCTAAGTCATTTGCACTAGTAAAAACTAGCCACCATGGAAGATTACTCCCCTGAGCATGCTGGGTCTAGCTGTGAAGTTCCTAGGAGGGGGCTAAATTGCCAGCTCTTTCACAAACTTCACCGGGTTGCCAAACCTGTGTGCGGTCACGCTCACGGCCTGCTCCTTGAAATAGGGAAGCAGCTCAATCCGGCCAGATTCGGTTGCAGCCCCGCTGTAAAGGGCGACGTCTGGGTTTGCCAGTGGGCTATCTGAGGTGATTTCATCAATTCGGCCAATCATCCGAACCCTTCTGGGTCGGGTAGCAAGCGATGCCTCAAAGCTTGCTTGGTCCTCGATGATGACTCGCAAGCCCAGCTTTTGTGCGATTCGCTTTAGGCGCTCGGGAATCTCGAAGGCACTGATCTCGCCGGAGCCAAGCGCAATCAGACTCATGATCGATCGCCAGGAGTCAAACCTGGATGCGGTTTGGTTCACCCTTAGAGTGCAGTCGGAGCGGAAGTAGCGCAGGACATTTCGCTCAGCTGCAAGCCCTGATGGATCAGAGGAGCCAAAGAAGTTCTGCAGTGCGTGGATGTCGCTCTTGGCACCTCTGATTAGAGACTCCAGCTCACCATCGGTGAGCTGTGCACTGGCAGCCAGAGCGAGAACTTCATTTTGAGCATCACTGAGAGTCACTCCCTCGACCTCTGATCGCTTAGAGGCCCAACCGCTAAGGCTGATCAGGTAATTTGGTCCGCCGGCCTTGGTGGAGGGACCTACGCTCGAGCGCTTCCAGCCACCAAAGGGCTGGCGCTCAACAATCGCACCGGTGATACCCCTGTTCACATAGAGGTTGCCGGCTTGAACCCTAGAAAGCCAGTCTTTGACTTCAACTGGGTCTAACGAGTGAATGCCTGCGGTTAGGCCATAGTCAACTGCGTTCTGCAGCGCAATAGCGCTCTCCAGGTTTCGTGCGGTCATGATCGAAAGCACGGGTCCAAAATATTCAACTAAATGGCTTGGGCTTTTAGGCAGCACACCCTCTTTGACGGCAGGTGACCAAAGCTTGCCGGTGTCATCAAGCTGCTTGGATTCCAAGACCCAGCTCTCGCCCTTTTCCAGCTTGGTCAGGCCTTCGAGTAGCTTGCCTTGCGGTGGCATGATCATTGGCCCAACCTGAGCTGATGGGTCGGATGGCTGCGCTACGCGCAGCGATTCAATAGCGTCAACCAACTGTCTTCTGAAGCGCTCAGACTTTGCTACCGAGCCAACCATGATCAAAATCGAAGCTGCCGAACACTTTTGCCCAGCGTGACCGAAGGCCGAGTAGGCAATGTCCTTGGCGGCAAGGTCGTAGTCGGCACTCGGGGTCACAATGATTGCGTTTTTACCACTGGTTTCAGCAAGCAGTCTCAGGTCTGGCTTGAAGCTCTTAAACAGCTGTGCGGTCTCGTAACCACCGGTCAGGACCACCTGGTCAACATCAGGGTGACTAATCAGCTGTTGACCAAGGTCTGACTCCAGAATTTGAATCGGGATAAAGACATCGTCATCGATAACCTCGGCAATCAATTCAGCAATCACAGCGCCGCAGCGCTCAGTGTCGCCGGCTGGTTTGAAGATGACGGCGGAGCCAGCTGCCAAGGCGGCTAGCGCACCGCCGGCAGGGATGGCCAGCGGGAAATTCCAAGGTGGAGTAATAACGGTGAGGCGATAAGGCTGCGGAACCGCACCATCGATTTCGCCAAGCTCCTTGCAGCGCTCTGCGTAGTAGTGAGCAAAGTCAACAGCCTCAGAAACCTCGACATCGGCCTGTTCGAAGGTCTTGCCGGCCTCACTCATGCCAACTTCAATCAGCAGTCCGCGGTTTTTCTCAATCAGGGTTCCGATTTCGTGCAGTCGCTCCGCGCGGGTGTAGGTGGGGAGGTTGCCCCAACGCTTGCCACCATCTAGAGCCTTTTGAATCAGTGACTCAAGCTGGGCCTCTGAGGTGACCGTGTGCTTTGCGACCTCCGCAAAACCCACCTTTGATTCTGGTGCGCGTTTAATAATCTCCGTTGCCCACCTGCGGTTTGGCTCAAGGGATGGGTCAGTGTCGGGTGAGTTGGCGAATCCTTGAGCTGGAGCAAAGCCAAACTCCTGGGAGCGATTCTGCAAGCGGTTGGGAATCGGGACGTTTTCATCCAAGATCTCAAGGGAGTGCAAAAAGCGGTCTTTTTCGAGTTCGAAGAAGTCTGGATTGGCAAGCTCAAAGGCGTTTGAGAGGAAGTTCTCTTTGGAAGCGCCCTCCTCGAGCCTGCGGATCAGATATGCGATGGCAACATCGAATTCCTTGGGGTGGACAACTGGGGTGTAGAGCACCAGATCGCCCACGGTCTTTTTGACCACCTCGGCCTGGGCCTGGGCCATCCCAAGCAGCATCTCGACATCCATGCCCTCTGTTGCTCCACGCTTGGTAGCCATTAGGTGAGCAAAGGCCAGATCAAACAGGTTGTGTCCGGCAACACCGATCTTCACAAACCGCACCCGGTCTGGGGTTAGGGCATAGTTCAGCACTCGCTTGTAGTTGGCATCGGCCTCGGCCTTTGATGAAACGGTGGCCATTGGCCAGCCATGCATCTCGGCATCAACCTGTTCCATGGGCAGGTTTGCGCCCTTGACAACTCTCACCTTGATCGGAGCACCACCGTCTAGCACTCGCATGTGGGCCCACTGCTGCAGATCAATCATGACCCTGAGGGCATCGGGCAGGTAGGCCTGCAACACAATTCCGCCGGTTAGGTTCGTAAACTGCGGCTTGGAAAGTATCTTTTTGAATACCGCGACGGTCATGTCGAGGTCGTGATATTCCTCCATGTCAAGGTTTATGAACTTGTTGCCGCCCTTTACAGCAACCTCATATAGCGGTGTGAGTCGCTCGACTACCTCTTCGATGGTCTCATCGAAGGCATAGGGGGAGTGGGGGTTGATAGTTGCTGAAACCTTTACCGAAACATAGTCAACATCGCTGCGCTCTAGCAGTTCTTTGACTTTCGCTAGTCGGCGATCGGCCTCTTTGCGACCTAGGACAGCCTCACCAAGCAAGTTGATGTTCAACCTGGTGCCGCCAAGCTTGAGCTTTCTGAGTGTCTTGGTGAGCTTTGAGCTGGAGGCGTCAATCACAAGGTGAGCCACAAAGGCTCTGAGGACTTTGCGAGCAATTGGAATCACTATCCAGGGAAATAGTGGCGCTAGATTCGCGCCCAGCCCAAGCAGTGCCCGAAGCGGAAGGGGTAGGAATTTGGGGGTAAGTTTGCGCAGCTGGTAGAGGTTCTTGGCCGCTACATTTAGATCCTCTGGCCTAATGACTCCATCAACAAAACCCACTGCAAAATCTAGACCCATTGGGTCCTGCAGGAGCCCAGAGAGCCGCTTGGCAGCTGGCGAACTCTTCATTTGGCTGGAGGTGAGCACCCACTGCTCTACCTGATTGATAACAGCTTGAGCGAGTTCGTCTTTGTCAGACAGCGATGGAATGTGAGTGGTGCTTAGCGCCATTGATATCTGTCCCTAAAAAAATGCTTTAGCTAACTTTAGATTAGAAAAAGACCCCAGTGGCCATTGCCACCGGGGTCGTTCTCAGTTCGTTAGTTGATTAGTCCCTCTGAACGAAGCCAGTCGCCAGCGATTTGAGACGCGGAGAGCTGCTCCTCAACGCTGCGGACGTTCATCGCAACCAGGTCATCCGCGCTCATGGCCAAAGAAACCGCGTTGATGGCATCCCTTGCTCCCTGGTCCAAAGCGCTCGAGGCGATTGGCACCAAGTTGGAGGAGAGGAACAGACCTTCAGGATCACTCAGTGTCACAAGACCTAGCTGGTTGATTCTTGGGTCAGCACTGTAGACGTTTGCCATGTCGACATCGCCGGCAACTAGTGACTCAACCGTGGTGTCGCCGGTTGCCAAGAACTCGACGCTCACGCCATAGACCGATAGCAGTCCGGTTGGGCCATAAGGCCTCTCAGCAAGCTCTGGAGCTCCGCCGAGAGTGACAGAGCCAAGGTTTGCTAGGTCGGTAATTGAGCTGAGGTTATTGGCTGCAGCGAATTCTTGAGTGACGTTGTAGGAGTCCTGATCGGTTGCAGGGGACATCGCTAGAGCGCTCAGGCCCTCTGGCAACGCATTGGTCAAAGCGTCATAAACCGCACTTGCCTCAGTCTCGGAAGCGTCTGGGTTGAAGTACTGAAGCAGGTTTCCGGTGTACTCAGGGAACAGGTCAACCTCGCCCTCCAAGATGGCAGGAACATAGACATCGCGCTGGCCCAGGGAGAAGTTTCGCTCCACCTCGTAGCCGGCCTCTTCAAGTGCCTGGGCGTAGGCCTCGGCAACGATCTCATTTGAGTAGTAAGCCTGGGATCCGATAACAATCGCATCGGAGGTTTGTGCGCAGCCAGCAAGTCCAAGTGTGGACACTGCAATCGCTGCAAGACCTAGTTTCAAGTTGTTTTTCATTTGCTTTTCCCTCCCGATAAGTGTCCAAGCCTAAACGCTTGATTTTTTTGTGCAAATCCAAGTAGCTGATCTCCTAAAACGGTTACCAGCACAATCAGTAGAGCACTGGCTACCACCTGGTCGAAATTACGCAGCGCGAGGCCCTGAATGATGCCAAAGCCAAGCCCACCAAGTCCCACAAGAGGAGCTAAGACAACCGTTGAGGTGACCTGAATCCATGCAATTCGAAACCCGCCAATGATCGCCGGCATTGCCAACGGTATCTCCACAATGCGAAGCAGTTGCCAAGAGGTTAGGCCCTGCGCGGTGGCGGAATCGGGAATGTGCTTCTCAATAGCGCTGATGCCAGCGTAGGCGCCTGCCAATAAAGGCGGAAAGGCGATTGCCACCAGCGCTATCACAACTGCCAGCTCTCGAAGCTGCACCCCAAAAGCCATCACTAGAGCAAATAAAAGCCCCATGGTCGGTATTGCCCTGGAAGCCGAGCCAAGCAAAACGACCAGCGCTGTGCCGCGGTTGAAGTGGCCAATCGCGATGCCAATTGGCATTGCGATGAGCGTTGCCAGCGCGATTGCGCTAAGAGTCAAAATAAAGTGCTCTTGGATTAGGTTTGGGACGCCGTAGCGACCCTGCCAATTCTCTGGGTTCAATAGCCAACCAATGAAATCAGGAATGTCAAACATTGACCCTCCTATGCCAAGGGGTGAGAGCTCTGCCCAAAAGCCAAAGAGCAAGATCAATCGCTATCGCAATCACGAAGATTGCGATTAGGCCAGTGAGGACCTCGTCCGCGATCTTGCGCTGGAAGCCATCCAAAAACAAATAACCCAGATTGCGCACGCCAACCACCGCTCCGATTGAAGCCATGGATATCGTGCTGGCGGCCGCCACTCTGGCACCCGCAATAAGCCCAGGTGTGGCAAGCGGTAACTCGACATAGAAAAAGCGCTGAATAGCACTGAGCCCTTGGGCTTGCGCAAACTCAATGGTTGGTTTTGGAAGTGAGGCAAAGGCATCGCGAGCTGAGAAGAACATTGCCGAGACCACATAAATCGTGAGCGCAATCAGAACATTTGTTGGGCCCACGAAATTGGTGCCAAGTATCACCGGCAGCGTCACAAACAGCGCTAGCGAGGGAATTGCGTAGAGGGTACCTAGTGAACCGGTGATTGCCGGTGCAAAGCGATTCGAGGTGACTCTGGCCAACAGCACCGCGATGACAAACCCGATCGCAAGTGGAATCAGGCTCACTATTAAATGCGTGAGTGTCAGCTGCAGCACCAGCTCCAGGTTGTTGAGCGCCCAGTTCATTTTTCTAGGCCGAGGAGCTTTCGAACAAAATCATTTGCCGGGTGAGCTTTGAACTGAGCAACGGAACCCACCTGTTCGATTTTTGCGCCATCAGATAGCACCACAAGCTGGTCTGCGAGCTTTAATGCCTCGTATCGGTCGTGAGTTACCAGAACAATGGTGAGATCAAGCTCTTTTTGAATACGCAGCAGTTCATCCTGCAACTCTTCCCGAACAATCGGATCCACCGCACCAAAAGGCTCATCCATCAAAAGGATGTTTGGCTTTATCGCCAGCGCTCTGGCAACACCGACTCGCTGCTGCTGGCCTCCGGATAGCTGGTTTGGGTAGCGCTCAAAAAAGCTCTCATCGATCCCAACCAGTTTGAGCATCTGAGCTGCATTGTCTTTAGCTTCTTTGTCTGTCTGCCCGGAGATCTTTGCGATCAAAGACACGTTGTCCAAAACAGATTTGTGGGGGAGTAGACCAACTTCTTGAAGGACATAGCCAATACTTCTTCGAAGTTTGACCGAATCAAGGTCCTTGATGTCATTGCCGTCGATCGTGATTGTTCCAGAGGACGGCTCCACCATCTTGTTGATCATTCGCAGCAGAGTTGTCTTACCCGAGCCGGATAAACCCATCAAAACCGTGATCTTGCGGCTGGGCATATCGAGCGTGAAACTATCCACCGCGTGGTTCTCGGCGTAGTTTTTTGATACCGCGCTAAAGCTAATCAAGTCTTCGACCCTAGCGAACTAGGAGAGCTTGGTCACCTCTACACCCCGCCCAAAGGCAACGTGGTTGGCAATTTCACTTGCGGCTTCCTTGGGGTCTAGATAGACCCAGACGGCATCGGGGTTAACTTCACCGTCCACCTCGATGTTGAAATAGCTGGCCTCACCCTTCCAGGAGCAGCGAGTGAGCTTTGCTGAATCGGTTAGTAGTTCGCGGTTCACCGAGTCCATAGGGAAGTACTGGTTACCCTCGACCTCTTGGGTGTTATCCGATTTAGCTATGACGTTTCCGTTCCAAACTGCTTGCCACATAACTACCTCTTTCGCTTTGTCTTTCAAACAAGCCAGATGGATGATTTAGTCCATTAGCCATTAGCCATTAGAACATGGAGCACCTGACGGGTTGGGTAGACTCTATGGGTCTGTTAGCCCTCGTAGCTCAGTGGATAGAGCAAGAGCCTTCTAATCTCTTGGTCGTAGGTTCGATTCCTACCGAGGGCGCTCAACTCGTGGTGTAACTACCTAGAGGCTTGACGCTGTCGATTCCCAGATCTGCCCTGAGCGCCCGGTCTTGAACCGGATGGTCTTGATTGTGGATTCTGATTGTCTCCAGATTCCCTCAGGGCTCGCTTTCGCTGAGCGTTCCGACCGTTTGACTGCCCGCCCTGTCTTGGTTGGACTTTCGGAGCAGTCGGCTTTACCAGTTGGGCAACTTCTCCAATCAAGGCTTTGACCTCGGGAGAGTTCTCGTTGACGGCCTGTGGCCTGACGGAGATTTTTGCCTTATTGAGCAAATCGGATAGATCCTTGCGTTGAGTGGGCAGTGATATTGTCACAACATCACCTGATGCTCCGGCCCTTGCTGTCCTGCCTGAGCGGTGCAGGTATGCCTTGTGCTCAGCTGGTGGGTCAACGTGGATAACGAGATCAACTCCATCAACGTGAACTCCTCTCGCCGCAACATCTGTAGCGACTAATACCTTTGCCCTGCCGGCGCTGAAGGCCTCAAGGTTTCGATCCCTGGCATTTTGTGACAGGTTGCCATGTAGATCAACTGCTGGAATTCCGGCCTGAGTCAATGCCTTGGCAAGCTTCTTGGCGTGGTGCTTGGTGCGCATGAACAGGATTCTTCTTCCAGTTCCAGAGGCCAAGGCATAGACCAATCGCTTTTTTGCTTCAGCGTCGCTAGCCTCCAGCACGTGGTGAGTCATTTGGGTTACCGGCGAATTAGCCTCATCGACAGCGTGCATGACCTGGTTTTGCAAGAACTTGTTTACAAGCTTTTGGACACCGTTATCCAAGGTGGCGGAGAACAAAAGGCGCTGGCCACCCCTGGGGGTGGCAGTCAAGATTCTTGTGACACCGGGCAAAAAGCCAAGGTCTGCCATGTGGTCAGCCTCATCCAGCACGGTAATCTCAATCGCATCGAGCTTCAAAACGCCCTGTCTCATTAGGTCTTCTAATCGACCCGGAGTTGCGACGATGATCTCAACGCCATTTCTGATTGCTTGGACCTGCTTTTGTTGAGCAACCCCACCAAAAATTGTTGTGACCCTAAGGTTCACTGCCTTGGCAAGTGGCTCCAGAGCATTGGTGATCTGAGTGGCAAGCTCCCTGGTTGGAGCCAGAATTAGACCTCTTGGCTCTTTTGAACCGTGGTTACCAGTTGCGGAACCCGCAAGCCTTGCAACCATTGGAATACCAAAGGCAAGAGTCTTGCCGGAACCGGTTTTTCCCCTACCCAAAACATCTTTGCCGGCCAAGGTGTCTGGCAGTGAATCGATTTGGATTGGAAAAGGCGTATCAATGCCCTGTGCGCTGAGCGCCTCGGCAATCTTGGCGGGCACGCCAAGATCAATAAAAGTCTTTGAAGACATAAGTGAATTGCTTTCATGTGATGGTTTGCATCACTTTTGAGCCCAAGTTTTTGGGCAGATGGCGAAGACATCTATCTGATGTATTCGTTCGCCGAAGGAAAATTTCACCACTGGGTAGTGGGGGTCGTTCTACGACGCAAGGAAGTGACTAATCACTTACTCAATAGGAGCCTAGGGGAGTTATCCGAAAACACCTAGGACCACTTTGTCAAAGAGGTTAGGAAAAACGGGCCCCCAACCAAGAAAAGCTTGAACTGCCAACTTGCCACAGGCTTGTGCTGAGACGTTTGCTTAGGTTCCACTTTGCGGCCTTTTGATAAGCTATCGATCGGAGTGCCGGGAAGCCTGGTCGGCGTGTAGGACGAACAAATTCGTGCCGTAGTGGTTTCACCTAAGGTGGCGCCGAGGCCAACCGACTAAGAGGAGAACATGACACTCTCTAGCCTGTTGACCTGCCTACCTGCTCGACAGGACAAGCCGTGACTCTAACGGCGATACTCTTCGCCACGCTTGCACTTGTCGGAATCACCATGGTGGCGAC
>DATBNK010000113.1:0-4172 GCA_036554355.1 Aquiluna sp. | reverse complement strand
CGTTGAAGATCACGAGCCCTTGGAAACTCCTGCCCAACGATGGGGAGTTTCGACTGATGACCCAAGAGTGCTGGTTTGCGGGGCTAGTGCCAAAAGAGGTGGCGCGGTTAGCGGTATTGGTGGACACAATGCTGCGATGGCCGCAATTGAAATCTTGTCCTAGCGCCTCAGGTTCACCATTAGTGCTCCAACCAGGGTCACAAACACTCCCACCACATGGATCAAAGTGATCACCTGGCCTGGCAGCGGCAAGAAAACATCAATCAACAACGAACCTAGAATCTGGCCGGTGCCAAGCATGAC
Organism: Aquiluna sp.; assembly: GCA_036554355.1. Classification (GTDB taxonomy): domain Bacteria; phylum Actinomycetota; class Actinomycetes; order Actinomycetales; family Microbacteriaceae; genus Aquiluna. Next base: position 3,869 of record DATBNK010000113.1, on the reverse strand, counting down.
CCCGAGCCCCAAAACGCCAATTCTCGAGACCACAATCACCTGGATCGCAATGAACAGAACTCCGGTGAAGCCACCAACATAGAGCCACCAACCGCTTGGCACGGCGGTCGGGATTCCAACAAAGGGTAGTGAAATGAGTTTGGCAATAAATAAAATGCCCGAGCCCATAGCAAAATTCACAAAAGTCGCTGCAAGCGCAGACTCTGCATTGATGCCAACCTTGCCATTTGCAGCCTGCTGGAAGCCAAGCCCCAATCCTGCCAAAAACGGCAGTGAGAGCAGGAATATGGTGTCCAAACTGGGACTCTCCGCAACCATCCCAACACCAACAATCACTATTAGTGCACCTAGGAGCCTGGCAAAGTTGAGCCTGCGCTTTTGGACTCCAAACCAGCCTCTAGAGTCAATAACGATTCCCGAAATCCCCTGACCGGCCACCACCGCAACCGTGAAAAGAGCAATACCCAACGTGCCAGCAGCTAGACCCTGGGTCATAACCAAGAACCCACCGAAGACCCCGCCCAGGGTCATCCAAACCGGCATTTGCTTGGTTTTCAGTAGTTCGATAACCCGCTTCACGCCCGCTCTGCCGGGCTTAGACAAAAGGGTGACCAGCGCAATCAGCAACCAGCCCGAGGTGAAGGAGTAGAGAGCGGCCCCGACGCCATCTTCAAGAGCAAGTCCCAGTTCACCATTGAGCCTGGATTGAACCGCCACCAAGATGCCTGCGATCAACGCGGCAACTATTGCCAGGAGGTTCGCTAGTGAGGCCATTGCCTAAATTATCTTGCAATACTCCAAGCCAAGCGGACGCTTTTGGTTTCCGGTTCAAAATCTGGCATCCAATCACTTGTTTGAGGACTCGATACTGGTTCAGTTTTGTTGAGGTTAGGTAATTCAGGTGGTGTAGCTCTCTGGATTGGAAAGGTAGCGATGAAACTTTTGACTGCGGCTTTAGCGACAATCGTGCTGTTGGTTCTTCCTCTCGCGCCAGCAGGTGCTCAGTCAGCCCCGGTTATCGTGCGATCACTCACCGACTATCCCGGAAGAGTCACTGCGGTAACTGAGGTGCAAAAGGCTGAGATCAGAAAGGTTTTATCCGAGCTTGATGGCAACACTAAGTTCATTTGCACTGGAGCGAGGCTTGAGGGCCAGCCACTTCGAATGAACACGGCGATTCGCCTCAGGGCCAAGCTGGTTTGTGAATACGCCCAGTCGCTAAGGCCAGATTTGAGCTACTGGTATCAAACCAAGGTGACCGAGCATCGCAGCTTCAATGGCAGGGTCATTGTCGTCAGCAAGTAGTTAGTTAGCCCCAAAGCTCTTCTGAGGGCAAACCAACCACTCCAGCATCTAGGTATTGGAGGCCATTCTCGATATCTGCGGCGAGCAAAAGCGGACCGTCGATATCTACAAAGCTTGAGAACTGGCCAATGACGTAGGCGGGGGCCATCGAGAGCGAACTGCCGGTCATGTTCCCCACCATTATTTGTTTGCCATCGGCCCTGGCCGCATTGACCAGCTTGAGCGCCTCGGTGAGGCCGCCGGTCTTATCGAGTTTGATGTTGATCACCTGGTAGCGGTTTTTGATCTCGTGATATTCACTGAGGGTGCAGCAGGATTCGTCGGCACCAATTGGAATTGGGCTTTCTAGATCCTCAAGCTTTTTATCGCCTGCTCGCCTCAGTGGTTGCTCGATCATCGCAACCTTTAGCCTCACCAAATCGGGCAGGTAGTCAATCAGCTCTTGATACTCCCAGCCCTGGTTGACATCTATTACCAACTTGGCCTCTGGCCGAGCGTTCCTAATCGCATCGAGCTTCGCGATTGGGTCATGGTTGTCTAGCTTTATTTTTAGGTTTGGGTAACTTGAGAAATCTAAAGACCTTGCTGCCATTTCTTGGGCGGTGCCCATGCCAACAGTTGCAACTGTGTTGAGGGTCTTGGGTTGAATCCCCAAAAGCTTCCATATCCGCTGGCCAGATGATTTGCACTCGAGGTCCCAAAGCGCACAATCCAGTGCGTTTCTTGCACCGCCAGCAGGGAGTGCATCTTGCAGCTCTTCCCTTGTCATTCCTGATTCCACACGGGTTCTGACCGATTCCAGCTGGTCCATCATGCTCTGTTGGTTCTCACCCAGGTAGTAGACGCCATCTCCTTCGCCGCGGCCTACGTTTTCACCGTCCCTGAGGGTGACCACGACTGCCTCAAGGTTTGTGAAGGTGTGACCGGTGATAACAAAGGGACGCTCCAACGGCAGCGTCATCGGGGTGATCTCGTATTTCATTGAAGTGTCCTGACGATGTTTTCAACCCCGAAGCGAATCGGGTCGGTGGCGGGAAGTTCGAACTCCTCTTCGAGTGCTGCCAAATACTCTTTTGCCTCTTCGCTCCTAAGCGCTGAGGTGTTCACGCTGATGCCAACGCACTTGATCGACTTGTTCGTTTGCTTGCCAATATCTATGGTTCTGTCGATCACCTGCTGGATGGTTGGCAATTCAAACTCTGGCCAGCCGGAGATGTGGGTGCGGCCTGCTTGGTGGCAGACCACAAAGGCATCTGGCTGAGAGCCGATTAGCAGCCCCATTGAAACGGCTGCATAGCCGGGGTGGAAGATACTGCCCTGACCCTCGATGATGTCCCAGTGATCCGGGTCGTTATCGGGGGAGAGAGTTTCTGCCGCGCCAGAAACAAAGTCTGCGACCACGGCATCGATTGGGATTCCGCTGCCCGAAATCATGATTCCGGTTTGACCGCTGGCTCTGAAGGTTGCGGCTTGCCCCTGGTTTCTGAGTTCTTTATCGATTGCCAGAGCGGTGTATTTCTTGCCCAGTGCGCAATCTGTTCCGACAGTTAGCAGTCTTTTACCGGTTCGCTTTTTGCCATTGCCGACGGGCAAGTTCTTTGGCGGCACTCGAACATCAATCAGGTTCACTCCGTTGGCTTTAGCAGCCAACACCAACTCCTCAATGTCATTGAGCCTGGAGTGAACCCCGGCAACAATGTCCATGCCGTTCTCCATCGCGGTAACTAGGACCTTGGTCCAGCTCTCCGGGATGCCACCGCCAATCATGGCCGTGCCAATCAGTAGGGTCTTTGCTCCTTGATTGGCGGCAGATTCGATGCTGTGCTCTTCAAGGCCGAGATCAACAGAGCCACCCTCTAAGTGAAACTGCCCCATGCACTTCTCAGGCGACCAGTGGGCAACCCCGGCACCGGTCTTGGCATAGGTCTCGTTGGTCTCTGAACCCAAAAAGATCAGGTAGGGGGCCTTTAGTTCGGTGAGCTGCATTGCTTCCTAAGAGATCGTTTCTAAAAACACTACTGATTATCAGGTCTTGGTTTTGGCAGCGAGCACTCTGGCGTTCCACCGGGCAATCGGTGACGATTCTTTGAAACCCAGCCATAGACCAGCTCTCCCACCGATATCACCACCGGGATGTTTAGAAGGAAGCCAGCAATCGACCATGGAGTCTTGGCATCAATCAGGCACCTGGCTATCGCTTTTGCTGCCGAAAAGCTCTCTTGCTCGGTGACGTAGTAAACGGCCTTGGAGGTTAGCTCCTCGTTTAGGCCATAGCCGGCTAGGTCTAGGTATTGGTAGGGCTCAATAGCGATTTTGTTACGGGTCATTTTCCGCAAGGCTCTCGCGCTTGAGGAGCAGAAAGCGCAGTCTCCGTCAAAGATCAGGATCGGGGTTTTGACTGCCATTTTGCAAGACTAACTTGCGGTGTAGGGTTTTGAGGTTCCTTTTGTTTGTTGAATGTTAGGCATAGGCTTGCACGGTGAGCGAAACTAAGAAGCTCTCGCTACACCCAACTCAGATTGTGGTGCTGGCGTTCGGCACAGCTGTGCTGCTTGGCACAACCG
>DATBNK010000096.1:0-9525 GCA_036554355.1 Aquiluna sp. | reverse complement strand
GCCATGCTGAACCAGTCGCTCCGATGGAATATCTAGCGAGCTGGTCGCCTCATCCAAAATCAAAACAGCGGGGTTTGCCAAGAATGCTCTGGCAAATGAGATCAACTGGCGCTGCCCTGAGGAGACCCTGCCACCGCGCTTGTTGACATCGGTGTCATAGCCATCGGGCAAAGACAGGATGAACTCGTGAGCACCGACCGCCTTGGCGGCTGCAATGACCTCGTCCATCGTGGCATCAGGTCTACCAAGCTGGATGTTCTCGGCAACCGATCCAGAGAACAGGTAAGCCTCCTGGGTGACCATCACCACTTCTCGACGAAGGTCCTTGTTTGAAACATCCTTGATGTCGATGCCATCAATTGTCACCTTGCCCTCAGAAGGGTCATAGAACCTAGAGATCAACTTGGCAAGGGTTGACTTACCGGCACCGGTGGTGCCGACAAGTGCGATGGTCTGCCCTGCAGGGATGTCTAGATCGAACGGGTGCAAGACAATGGGGCCGGTCGAATACTGGAACTTCACGCCATCGAATTTCACATTGCCCTTGGCGTCTTTGAATTCAACTGGGTTCTCAGACTCTGGCACTGTTGGCTCTTCTTCAAGCACACCTGAGATCTTTTCCAGCGCCGAGGCCGCTGATTGATAAGAGTTATAGAAGATGGCGATTTCTTCCATTGGGTCAAAGAACCTTCTGGCATACAAGATCGCTGCGGTCAGCACTCCAATGCCTAGATCGCCCTCTAGTACTCGGAAACCACCAACTAGCAACACCGCTGCCACCGTCGTGTTACCGATCATGATCAGACCCGGGTCATAGATGCCGAAGAGCTGAATTAGGTGGGCATTGTGCTTACGGTAGGTTTCGGTTAGCTCCCCGAAGTGCTCTTGATTCTTTGGCTCCTTGCGGAATGCCTTCACCGCACGAATACCGGTCATGGTCTCAACAAAGTATTGAATCAGGCGGCTTGATGCCACCCGCTGCTTGCGATAACCGCGATTGGTCTTGACCTGGAACCAGCGGGTCAAAAGCCCAAGCGGCAAAAGCGCACCAAAGAGCACCAGGAAGCTGGTTGGGTCCAGCAAGAACAAAGCACCGGCAGTGAAGATCATGAACATTCCACCCACCACAAGCTCGTTTAGGCCACCCGAGAGTAGCTCGCCAATGGACTCCAGGTCTGAGGTTTGGCGAGCGATAACCCGCCCTGCGGTGTAGCGCTCGTGGAATTCGACACTTAGTTTTTGGGTGTGAACAAACATCCGATTGCGCAAATCAAACAGCATTGCCTGTGACAGCTTTGCGGTGAGCATCAAGAAGAAGTAGGTCAGGATCGCGGTCAACACGGCTGCGGAGAGATAAACGATCACGACCGTCCACATCGGCGTGAAGTCTTGCACCAGCGCCCTTGGAATTGCCCAGTCAATACCCAGAGCAATTAGTGCCGGGCCGGCAACTCGGAATCCCGTAGAGACCAAAACCAGGGCAATGGCAGCGACCAGCTTTGGACGCATTGGTCTGAGCAGGGTTCCTAACAGTCGCCTGGAGCGAGCGCGAACATAGCGAGACTCTTCTTTGTTGAGGTCGGTTCTCTCCTCATCGTTTGTTCCATAAAGGCTCACAGGTTCACCTCCCTGGCTTTTTGCTCTTCATCCAAAGATGAAATCACCCAGCGGTAGTGCTCGGAGGTCTTCAAAAGTTCTTGGTGAGTGCCAAATGCGGTGATCTTGCCGTCTTGCAACAGGGCAACCTTGTCGGCCAGCATCACCGTTGATGGTCGGTGAGCAACAATCAGGGCGGTAGTGGTGGTTAGCACGTGACGGAGGGCATCCTCGACCATTGCCTCGGTGTCAACATCGAGTGCTGAGAGTGGGTCATCGAGCACCAAGATCCGTGGTTTAGCTGCGACAGCCCTAGCCAGCGCAAGGCGCTGGCGCTGGCCTCCAGAGAGCGAAAGTCCCTCTTCACCAATGGTGGTATCAAGGCCATCTGGGAGGTCATAGACAAACTGAGCCTGGGCAATCTCGAGCGCCTGCTTCAGGTCCTCCTCGGTGCCATCTGGATTGCCGAGCAGCACGTTCTCTCTCACCGAGGAGCTAAACAAGGTGGCATCCTCGAATGCCATAGCGATGTGGGAGCGCAGCTCACTGCGAGAGAGGTTCCTGATATCAACACCGTCGACCTCAATCGCTCCACCGGTGACCTCATAGAGCCTTGTGCTCAAGGCAGTGAGCGTGGTCTTGCCAGAACCGGTGATGCCAATTAGCGCTACCGATTCACCCGGTTCGATTCTGAGGTTCACCTCTTGAATCAAAGGCTTCTGGTCTGACGGAGCATCTGGATAGCGGAAGGAAACTCTCTTGAATTCCAAGAGCCCCTTGGGGTTAGGAACTGAAACTGGCTTTTCTGGATCAACAATGGGGTTAACCTCATCCATGACCTCAAAAAAGCGCTCGGTTGCAGTCTTTGCCTCCAGAGTGAAAGACAGCAAGAAACCCAAAGACTCCGTCGGCCACCTCAGCACCATCGTGGTTGCAAAGAAGGCAACTAGTGCTCCGACACTGAGATCTCCGGTTGACACCAACCAGATTCCAGCCAGCATGCTTAGGCCAATCGCGAGCTCTGGGATCATGATCAGGTAAAGCCAAATGTTTGCAACGGCCTTTGCCTTAACCAGTTCTGTTTGGCGCAGGTCTCCAGCTTGATTGCTGAACTGCTTGGCAGCGAAAACTCCTCGGCCAAATGACTTCAGGACCCTGACGCCATGCACGGCTTCTTCGACTCGGGTGGCAAGGTCTCCAGACTGATCCTGTGAGAGTCTGGCCACCACCTTGTATTTCTTCTCAAAGAGGAAGCCGATAACCCAGATTGGAACGGTTGCGACAAAGAAAATCAGCCCCAACCAGAAGTTGAACGTGAACAAAAGTCCAATGCCGACAATGATTGTCACAAGGTTGGCAACAAACAAGACCAAACCAAAACTCAACCAGCGGCGAATCAGGTGAAGATCGGAGACCGCTCGCGAGAGCAATTGGCCAGAGGCCCAGCGGTCGTGAAACGCAACCGGTAGATCCTGCAATCTCGCATACAAAGAGTTACGCATGTCAGCCTCGACATAGGTGCCAGGCATCAAAACCAACCAGCGTCTGAGCAAAACAAACAGTGCCTCTGCCAGGCCAAGACCCAAAATCAAGAGCACCGCAGGAACCAGGGCGCTGACCCCGCCCTCGACAAGCGAGTTAACGAGGTCTTGCAAAAGTTGCGGGATAGCCAATGCGAACATGTGGGCTGCGATACCGGCCAGAATTCCAAGTGCGATTCTTGGCAGTGCCTTCTTCGCGTATGGCACCAGTCGCAGCAAAACTCTGAGAGTTGTGGTTTCAGTCTTTGACATTTATCACTTCCGCCACCCATTGGGCAGCCCTACAGCTTATCGGTAACAATCGGACACACTTCGTGCTAAATAGCAAATAGGTGTTCAAATGACTCCCGGAAAGGAATCCGATGACGATCACCGATCAATACCTAGAGAACAACAAGAAATACGCCGCAAACTTCCAAGGGCCGCTGCCGCTGCCCCCAAAGAACCAAATCGCAGTGCTCGCCTGCATGGACGCAAGAATCAACGTCCACGCAGCCCTTGGAATCCAAGAGGGTGAGTCTCACGTGATCCGCAACGCAGGTGGAGTGGTGACCGATGATGAGATTCGCTCGCTGGCAATCAGCCAGCGCCTACTCGGCACAAAAGAGATCATCCTCATTCACCACACCGACTGCGGCATGCTCACATTCACCGACGATGGATTCAAAAAGAGCATTCAGGACGAAATCGGAATCAAGCCTGAGTGGGCAGCCGAGTCCTTCACTGACCTCGAGGTGGATGTCAAACAGTCCATCGCTCGCATAAAGCAGAGCCCGTTCATCCCTCACACCGACAGCGTCCGCGGCTTCATCTTTGATGTTGCCACCGGACTACTAAACGAAGTTAAGTAATAACCAAAAGGACCCAGGTGCCAACTAGGCACCTGGGTTTCTAGTGGAAGAAGTGCCTCTCGGATGTCAAATACATCGTGATGCCGGCGGCCCTGGCCGCCTCAATAACCTCGTTGTCGCGCATGCTGCCGCCAGGCTGAACCACTGCGCTCACTCCCGCATCGATCAAAACCTGCAGCCCATCGGCAAACGGGAAGAACGCATCTGAGGCCGCAACCGACCCGACCACTCGATCGGCGGCTCTTGAAACCGCAAGCCTGCAAGAGTCGAGGCGATTCACCTGACCCATGCCAATTCCAACCGCAGCCTGGTCTTTTGCTAGCAAGATGGCATTTGACTTCACTGCCCGAGAAGCAATCCAGGCAAACTTCAAATCGGCCAGCTGTGATTCCGAGGCTTGCTCACCCGAAACCAATTCCCACTGGCTGGTATCGAGGTTTGCAAAACTATCTGGTTGCTGGACCAATACCCCACCAGAAACCTGGCGGAACTCCTTGGCGGGAAGCTTGTAGTCCTCAGATAGCTCGAGCAAGCGCAGGTTTTTCTTGGTCTTGAGTAGCTCGAGCGCCGCTGGTTCAAAGCCCGGAGCGACAATGACCTCTGTGAAGACCTCAACTACCGACTCAGCGAAGGCCTTGGTGACAACCCGATTCGAAGCAATCACTCCCCCAAAAGCTGATACAGGGTCGGTGAGGTGAGCTTTCTGATAGGCGACAGCAATGTCTTGATCGGTTGCGATGCCGCAGGGATTGGCGTGTTTGATGATTGCAACCGCTGGGGTAGCAAAGTCGTGTGCAGCACGAAGTGCTGCATCGGCATCAACGAAGTTGTTATAGGACATTTCTTTGCCACCAAGCTGGGTGGCGGTAGCAATTCCTGATTCAAAACCTGAAGCAAAGATGCTGGCTCTTTGGTGGGCGTTTTCGCCGTATCGCAGATCTGCCTGCTTGGTGAAACCAAGCCCCATTTCACGCTGCTCAACCCTGAACTCGCTCGCTAGATGTGAGCTCACTGCAGAGTCGTAGTTGGCGGTGTGGCTGAAAGCCGCTACTGCCAACTCTCTGCGGAAATCCAAGGTCGTTCCACCAGATTGCACTTCGCTGATCAACTGCGGATAGAAATCTGGGTTCACCACAATTGCAACATTGTCGTGATTCTTTGCAGCTGCCCTGACCATTGCTGGTCCGCCGATATCGATCTGCTCGATGGCGTCAGCGCCGCGCGCTCCAGCTCTAATCGACTCAACAAACGGATAGAGGTTTACGACCACTAACTCAAAGGGCTCGATGCCGAGTTCATCGAGCTGTTTACGGTGATCAGCCAATCTCAAATCGGCAAGGATACCGCCGTGAATAGAGGGGTGCAGGGTCTTGACCCTGCCATCGAGAGATTCAGGAAACCCGGTCACCTCAGAGACTTCGGTGACCTGAAGACCTGCAGCTGCGATCTGCTTGGCGGTTGACCCGGTGGAGACCAACTTCACGCCTGCCTCTGACAAAGCCGTAGCGAGCTCAATAAGTCCGCTCTTGTCCGATACCGAAATCAGGGCCCTGGAAACCTTGATGCGTTCGCTCACCGCGCTATCTCCTCTAGCTTGATTTCTTGCGTTGCAATCTGCCTCACAACATCCACCAGGTGCTTGCGTTCAATCACCTTGATGCGCTCGTGCAGCTCGGCCTGGGTTTCACCAGGCAAGATTTCCAATTCCCGTTGTGAAATCACGGGTCCGGTGTCAACACCGAAGTCAACAAGGTGGATCGTGGAGCCGGTCTTTTGGGCTCCGGCTGCAATTGCATCTCTCACCGCATGCGCTCCCGGGTAATCGGGGAGCAGTGAGGGGTGGAGGTTTATAAGTCTTGGACTCAGTGCCTCAACAAAAGCCTCGGGGAGAATCTTCATAAAACCAGCAAGGACAACGAGCTCCGGTTTCAAAAAGCTGATGTGATCCAAAACCCGCTTTGCCCAAGCTTCGCGAGAGTCAAAATTGCCCTCTGAGACAACGAAGGTTGGAACACCAAACTCCTCGGCATGCTCAAGACCTGATGCGGGAGAATCGGCTCCAACCGCCAGGATTTTGGCAGGATAAAGCGGATTGTCGCATGCCTCCAACAAAGCCCTGAGGTTGGAGCCAGAACCTGAAATAAGGACAACGATCGAAAGCATGCTCAAACCCTACCGCCGCTGAGTTTCGTCTTCGTAAGGCCTAGCGACCACAAGACCGGCAATAAAGCTGGGAATCAAGGTTTGCAGGAAAACCACCCCGGAGAACAAAAGCACATTGATGCCAACCTCTTGCAGCCTGCCAGGACCAAAGCTTCCAGAGGCAAGCGCTGCCAGTACAAAGCTGACGATGCCCGCTGTCACAGCAGCCAGGATGGCAAGCGAGAACGCTGCTGAAAAGCGAGTGCCATACTCCCAGCGCATCTGATCGGTGTGACGGCGAACCAGAATTGTTCCAACAAAAGCCGCTACCACCGGCACCAGCGCAAAGAGGATTCCTCGGTCATAGCCGCCGGTGGGAATGGCAGCAAAAACCGGCAGGGCCGGGATTGGACCCAACTGGGTTGCCAGAGGAGAAACATAGGAGCCAACCCCGATCTGAAAGCCAACCCCAGAGATCCAACCAGCTCCGTAAATAATCAGATTGGGCAGGATTGCTAGCTGACCCAGGGTCAGCATCACCCCTCCCAAGATGCTCAAGCCCAGGGCCTCATAGAGTCTGATGACCTCTATCCAGCCAAAACCTAGAGCCAGCATGATCACCAGTGAGCTGGTTGCGATCATGGTGGCAACCACTCCAAGGCCAACCCGAACCCCGGGGTTCAACACTGTTCTAAGTGACCAGTGCAGCGATTCATAGCTGCGCTTTGCAAAATCACGGATTGCAATGCGCTCCTTTGCCTCGGGACCGTTAGCACCGGGAAACAGTTCGAATCTCTTGCCGGAGACAGAGGAGATAAGGAGCAAACCGGCAAAGAAGATAGCCGGAATCCAAAGGGGTTGGAACTCGTCAACAACAACGCTTTCATGCGTAACCAGCAACGAAGCGCCATAGGAAATCCCGCCGAAGGCCAGTCCTCCACCAATCCAGGCTGGCCAGAGCGATGAGGCTGCCGAGAGCCGGTAGCCGATTCGGATGGCCATCACCGCCATCATTACCGTCATGCCGAGCGGCATTGCCGCCATCACAAAGCTTGCAAACTCGATTCCTGCCAGTTCCCCCGCTGAGATTTGGATGGGGACGCCGCAGGCCAGTAGAAATGCGTAGACGGCGACGCGAAGAGTCACCAGCCAGTCGACAGAGCCGTCACCTTCGATAAACCAAGCGAGGGTCAGAGGAGCTACAACAATGCCAACAGCGGTGGCCACGATGATCAGCGCTTGCAGCGCTGCTATGGCAAAACTGAGGCCCCGGTTCACCTTTGGCTACAGCTTGGCGACGATTTCACGCATCAGGTTGGCAGTCTCGGAAGGAGTCTTTCCAACCTTCACGCCAACAGCTTCGAATGCTTCCTTCTTGGCCTGTGCGGTTCCGGCGGAGCCAGAAACAATCGCTCCGGCGTGACCCATGGTCTTGCCCTCTGGAGCGGTGAAGCCGGCAACATAGGCAACGACTGGCTTAGTGACGTGCTTGGAGATGTAGTCGGCAGCCTTTTCCTCGCTGTCGCCACCAATCTCACCAATTAGGACAATCGCCTTGGTCTCCGGGTCGTTCTGGAAAGCCTCTAGAGCGTCGATGTGGGTGGTTCCAATAACTGGGTCACCACCGATTCCAATTGCGGTTGAGAATCCGATGTCCCTAAGTTCAAACATCATTTGGTAGGTCAGAGTTCCAGACTTGGAAACCAGTCCGATTGGGCCCTTGCCGGTGATGTTTGATGGGGTGATGCCAGCGTTGGACTGCTCTGGGCTAATAATTCCAGGGCAGTTTGGACCAATCAGTCTGGTCTTTAGACCCTTTTCGACGTTGTAAGCCCAGGCTGCTGCTGAGTCGTGAACCGGAATACCCTCGGTGATTGCCACCGCTAGTGGAATCTCTGCGTCGATTGCCTCAACAATGGCTGCCTTGGCGAAGGCTGGTGGTACGAAGATCACCGAGACGTTTGCACCGGTTTGTTTCATGGCATCGGCAACCGAGCCAAATACTGGCAGGTCCTTGCCGTCGACTGTTACGCTCTCGCCAGCCTTGCGAGGGTTCACGCCACCAACAATGTTGGAGCCGCCTGCCAGCATGCGCTGGGTGTGCTTCATACCCTCGGCACCGGTCATGCCCTGGACGATGATCTTGGAATTGCTGTCTAGGTAAATTGCCATCTTCTTTTGCCTACCGGTTCGCTAGTTCTGCGGCGGCATCTGCTCCGCCATCCATGGTGTCCGCCAGGCTAACCAGCGGGTGGTTGAAATCTGCGAGGATCTTGCGGCCCTCTTCGACGTTGTTGCCATCGAGGCGAACAACCAGTGGCTTGGAGGCCTTATCACCCAGGGTGTTTAGCGCTCCAACGATGCCGTTTGCGACTGCGTCACAAGCGGTGATGCCACCAAAGACATTTACAAACACGCTGCTAACCTGCGGGTCATTCAAAATCACATCTAGACCTGCTGCCATCACCTCAGCGGAGGCGCCGCCGCCAATGTCTAGGAAGTTTGCAGGCTTCACACCTCCGTGTTTCTCGCCGGCGTAGGCAACGACATCGAGGGTGGACATCACCAGACCTGCACCGTTACCGATGATTCCCACCTGGCCATCAAGCTTCACATAGTTGAGGTCTAGCTCCTTGGCCTTGGCCTCGAGTGGGTCTAGGGAGTCGCGCTCCATTGCCTCACGCTCGTGACGGAACTCTGCATTCTCGTCCAGAGTGACCTTGCCATCGAGGGCAACGATGTCGCCATCGGTAGTGAGAACCAGTGGGTTGACCTCAACCAGAGTGGCGTCTTCTTTTTCAAAGACCTGGTAGAGCTTCACGAAAACGTCTGCGACCTTGTCAACCAGTGACTCGTCAAACTTTGCAGCTCTGGCGATCTCGACGGCCTTAGCCTTGTCGATGCCACTGACTGCTGAGATTGGAATCTTGGCTAGTGCCTCTGGGCGCTCGACAGCGAGCTGCTCGATCTCCACGCCACCCTCGACGCTGCACAGCGAGAGGAAGGTGCGGTTCGAGCGGTCCAGCAGTACTGAGAAGTAGTACTCCTTGTCGATAGAGGCACCCTGGGCAATCATCACGCGCTTTACAACGTGGCCCTTGATGTCTAGACCTAAGATTTGCTCGGCTTTTTCACGAGCTTCCTGTGGTGAGTGGGCAACCTTCACGCCACCGGCTTTGCCTCGGCCACCGGTTTTAACCTGTGCCTTTACAACGACCGTTCCACCGATTTTTGCGGCTGCTGCCTCTGCTTGCTCTGGGGTGTCTGCGATAGCTCCCTGCAGCACTGGAACACCATATGCTTCGAACAGGTCGCGGGCTTGATATTCAAAAAGATCCACTATTACTAATTCATTTCTTGAGCCAACGGGTGATGCCTAGAGTCTAGTGAAGCAT
>DATBNK010000041.1:0-9916 GCA_036554355.1 Aquiluna sp. | reverse complement strand
CGGTGTTCGCTTGCACTCGGAGCATTAGAGTGCTAAAACTTTAGTTAGCACTCGACATCCGCGAGTGCTAATCAAGTCTTAAGTGCAAACGGGAGAAACCCAAATGGCAAAAATTATTCACTTCAACGAAGAGGCACGTCGTGGCCTCGAGCGCGGCCTGAACATCCTGGCCGACACCGTGAAGGTCACCCTAGGCCCACGTGGTCGCAACGTCGTGTTGGAGAAGAAGTGGGGCGCCCCCACCATTACCAACGATGGTGTTTCGATCGCCAAGGAGATTGAGCTCTCCGACCCATTCGAGAAGATTGGTGCCGAGCTCGTCAAGGAAGTAGCGAAGAAGACCGACGATGTTGCAGGTGATGGAACCACCACCGCAACCGTTTTGGCTCAGGCTTTGGTCAAGGAAGGCTTGCGCAACGTCGCAGCCGGTGCTGACCCAATCAGCCTAAAGCGCGGCATCGACAAGGCCTCAGAGGCCGTCACCCAGGCACTATTGAAGATGGCAGTGCCAGTCGAGACCAAAGAGCAGATCGCTGCAACCGCCTCCATCTCCGCAGGAGATGCCGGCATTGGAGAGATCATCGCCGAGGCAATCGACAAGGTTGGCAAGGAGGGTGTTGTAACCGTTGAGGAGTCCAACACCTTTGGCATCCAGCTGGAGCTAACCGAGGGTATGCGATTTGACAAGGGCTACGTCTCCGCCTACATGGTTTCCGACCCAGATCGCCAGGAGGCAATCCTCGAGGATGCCTACATCCTGATTGCCAACAGCAAGATCGCCAACATGAAGGACTTGCTGCCAATCGTGGACAAGGTCATGCAGGCCGGCAAGCCACTATTGATCATTGCCGAGGACATCGAGGGCGAAGCCCTTGCAACCCTGGTTGTCAACAAGATCCGCGGCATCTTCAAGTCCGTAGCCGTCAAGGCTCCTGGCTTTGGTGACCGCCGCAAGGCAATGCTGCAGGACATCGCGATTCTGACCGGTGGTCAGGTAATCGCCGAAGAGGTTGGCCTAAAGCTAGAGAACACCGAACTGGCAATGCTGGGTCGTGCTCGCAAGGTGGTAATCACCAAGGACGAGACCACCATCGTTGAGGGTGCCGGAGATGCAGAGCAGATCAAGGGCCGAGTCGAGCAGATTCGCCGAGAGATCGGCAACACCGACTCTGACTACGACCGCGAGAAGCTGCAAGAGCGCCTAGCGAAGCTAGCCGGCGGTGTTGCAGTCATCAAGGCTGGAGCAGCAACCGAGGTTGAGCTCAAGGAGCGCAAGCACCGCATTGAGGACGCAGTCCGCAACGCCAAGGCTGCTGTCGAAGAGGGCATCGTCGCTGGTGGTGGTGTTGCACTTCTACAGGCTGGCAAGGTCGCATTCGATGGCCTCAAGCTAACCGGCGACGAGGCAACCGGTGCGAACATCGTTCGCGTGGCTATCTCCGCTCCGCTAAAGCAGATTGCAATCAACGCTGGCCTTGAGCCAGGCGTAGTTGCCGAGAAGGTTGCGAACCTGCCATCAGGCCAGGGTCTAAACGCAGCCACCGGCGAATACGTAGACATGTTGAAAGCTGGAATCAACGACCCAGTGAAGGTAACCCGCTCTGCATTGCAGAACGCTGCCTCCATTGCAGGTCTGTTCCTAACCACCGAGGCGGTTGTGGCTGAGAAGCCAGAGCCAGCTCCGGCAATGCCAGCTGACCCATCGGGCGGCATGGACTTCTAAAGAAGTAACCAAAAGGGCGGGGTGGGAAACCACCCCGCTTTTTTGTTGCCTAGAGAAACAGCCTTTGGTTGGCGTATTCGATATCGGAGTACTGCTGGGCGGCATAGCTTAGGGCTTGGCCGATTTGGCCGAGCTGGGCCTCTACCTGATCCGATGTGGTGCGCCAGCGGACCATTAGTTCTTGGAAGCTCACCGCTGCAGCTCCCTGCCAAGAATCTGACAGACCGCCGAGTTGGGTTTGCAGAGATGTCACCTCCTGCTGGAGGCGAGAGATGGTTCCTTGGATGTTGGCGTTAGCTGCGAGGATTCGCTCACTGTCTACTGTGAATTGAGGCATGGCTAAACCCTGCCTCAATTGCTAACTTTCGGTGACCGTCTTGATTGAAGCTGTGGATAACTCGATCTCAGGGCCCTTTGTGGGTAACTCGATTACAAATGTTGCGCCGCCGCCTTCGGTCTCTTCGATCCAAATCTGGCCCTCGTGAGCGCTGACGATTGATTTGGCAATCGCCAGCCCCAAACCAGAACCTCCGGTTTCGCGATTGCGAGAGCTATCGGCTCGATAGAAGCGGTCAAAGACTTTGTCTCTGAGCATCTCGGGGATGCCCTCGCCGTGGTCAATGACCTCGAGCCTGTGTTTGCCATTGGAGCTTGAGACAGCCACTTGAACCTCAGAGTCTTCGGGTGAGAATCGCCCGGCGTTATTTACCAAATTTGTTAGCACCTGTTTGATGCGATCGCCATCGACGTTTGCTTTTGCTGAGGTTGAGCTTTGGGTCAGGAAGCGAACCTTGGGGTTTGCAACGGAGGCGTCTTTCACCACAGCACTTGCAATCTCCGAGAGGTCTTGCTCTCTAAGTTTTAGGTTTCCGATTTCGTCCATGCGAGTCAGGGTGAGAAGTGACTCAACCAACCCGGTCATCCTGATGGCCTCTGATTCGATGCGCTGCATGGCCTCATTGAGGTCTTTTTTGTTTTTGATCGCTCCCATGCGATACAGCTCGGCATAGCCGCGAACAGTCACGAGCGGAGTTCTGAGTTCGTGGCTGGCGTCTGAGACAAACCTGCGCATTTGCGTCAGGGTTTTGTCCCTGCCTCGAACAGCGCCCTCAATCGAATCAAGCATCGAGTTCAAAGCCCGGTTCAGCCTGCCGATTTCGGTCTTTGGATCTCGCTCCACCAGACGTGAGGAGAACTTGCCACTCTGGATGGCCTCACTGGTCCGCTCAACCTCTTTCAGGGGCCTGAGGGCAGAGGTTATGGTGAGCCAGATACTGAGCCCGGAGAGAGTCAGCAGGAAGATTCCAAACCTCGCACCAATCACACCGTATTCGGCGATGATCTGACGGTTAGAACTGGTAGGCAGGGCCACGACCACTGAGCCATTGGCTCTTGAGAGTGGCAGGGCGACGATTCGCCAATCGGATTCGCCTCGAGATCCGGTGACCTCGGCATCAAAGGGAAGTCCGCCGAGCTCGATGACCTTATCAAGAGTTAAGGTTGCAAAATTTGGTAGTTCCCTACCGCCACCGGTAGATGAAACCAAACCAAGAAACTGATTGCCCTCGGCATCCAGGATTGCGATGTAGTAATCGCTTGGCAGCGAGGGGAGCGCAAGAGCGCCGGAGGCAACTCTGCGCTCTAGCCCAAGCGGATTCTCATCGCGCAGCTGATTCGCAGTGGTGGTCAAAAGGGTGTCGGTGTTTTGCTGGAGATATGTGGATAACAGCGCGACGGTTCCGGTGCTGGAAACACTTAGCAAAAGACCAATCAGACCCACCGACAAAGTGGTCAGTTTGGCCCGGAGGGAAATCTTCTCCCAGGCTGCTAAGAATTTTTGCCTCAATGCCTAGCCCTTGGGCCCCTTGAGCATGTAGCCAACTCCGCGCTTGGTGACGATGAGCGGTTCAGAGGAGATCGGGTCCAACTTCTTTCTGAGGTAGCTGACATAGCTTTCGACAATACCCATCTCGCCGTTGAAGTCATATTCCCAAACGTGATCCAGAATCTGTGCCTTGGTTAGGACTCGGTTTGGATTGGTGGCTAGGTAGCGCAACAGCTGATACTCGGTGGGGGAGAGATCGACCAATTCGCCATTCACGCTCACATCGTGAGCGTCCTCGTTGATCTCGAGTTCGCCCACTCGGATGACCGACCCCGGGGCCGCGTCCTTGCCGGTGCGGCGCATGATCGCGGAGATCCTCGCCATGATCTCGTCAAGGCTAAAGGGCTTGGTGACATAGTCGTCGCCGCCAACGGTTAGGCCGGCAACCTTGTCCTCGGTGTCATCCCGTGCGGTCAAAAACAGGATTGGGGTCTCAATGCCCATGCCGCGAATCTTTTTGGTCACGCCGAAACCCGAGATGTCCGGGAGCATGACATCTAGCAGCACGATGTCTGGCTGGAGTTCAACGATCTTGTTGATGGCGTCGGTGCCGTTGGGGCTAACGCTCACCTGGTGTCCGGCGAAGCGCAGGCTTGCCGAGAGAAGGTCACGAATGTTTGGTTCATCGTCTACAACTAGAACTTTTAGGCTTTCCATGCTCTGAGTTTGCGATAGTTTCCTGAGAACTAACTGTAAGTGAACTGTAAAGGTAGCAGCGGGCTAAATTTCGTTGTCGTCCATGATCTCGTAGGAGTAGCCCTGCTCGGCTAGGAACCTTTGTCGGTTTTGGGCGAAGTCCTGTTCGACCGTGTCCTTCGAAACGATTGTGTAGAACGCAGCGGAGCGACCGTCCTCTTTGGGGCGAAGCAATCGTCCCAATCGCTGAGCCTCTTCTTGCCTAGAGCCAAAGGCTCCAGAGATCTGAATCGCAACCGAAGCCTCGGGGAGATCAACCGAGAAATTGGCAACCTTGGAAACCACCAGGGCGCTAATCTCGCCGGTTCTGAATTTCTTAAACAGCACCTCGCGCTCATCCACCGGCGTCTCGCCGGTGAGCTTTGGAACCCCCAAAGCCTCTGCGACCTCTGCGATTTGGTCCAAGTACTGCCCAATAATCAAAGTCGGTTCACCCTCGTGCTTTTTTAGGATCCGTCTCATGATGGCTAGCTTTGCCTTGGCGGTCGAAGCGATTCTGAACCGGCCATCGGAATCCGCAATCGCGTAGTCCATGCGCTCATCATCTGGCAGCATCGCTCGAACCTCGTAGCACTTGGCCGGTGCGATGTAGCCCTGCTGCTCGATTTCTTTCCAGGGGGCATCGAATCTCTTGGGTCCAATCAAGGAAAAGACATCGGACTCTCTGCCATCTTCACGAACCAGCGTCGCGGTCAAACCCAGTCTCCTGCGAGCTTGCAGGTCTGCGGTCATCTTAAAAATAGGTGCCGGCAACAGGTGAACCTCGTCATAGAGAATCAGGCCCCAGTCGCGAGCGTTTAGAAGCGCGAGGTGTAAAAACTCACCCTTTTTCTTGGTGGTCAAAATCTGATAGGTGGCAATCGTCACCGGCGCTAATTCCTTGGAAGACCCGGAGTACTCGGCAATCTCATTCTGGGTGAGCGAGGTCTTTGCCAAAAGCTCATCGCGCCACTGCCTGGCGGCAACGGTGTTGGTTACCAAAATCAGGGTGTTGGTTTTGACCTGGGCCATTGCGGCAGCACCAACGATTGTCTTTCCAGCACCGCAGGGCAAAACCACAACACCCGATCCGCCCTCGACAAACTTTGCAACCGCATCCAATTGGTACTGCCTTGGAGCCCAGCCGTTGGTTGCCAAGTCAATCTCGTGAGGGGTGTCGGGGGTGTAGCCGGCATTGTCCTGGGCGGGCCAACCAAGTTTTAGGAGCTGCTGTTTTAGTTGACCGCGGGCCCAGTCGCGAACGCGATAGCCGGCTTCTTCCCGGCCCTCTAAAAGCTCCTGAATCTTTTTGTTGGACCCGACCTCGGTCAAAACCGCAATCGAATCAGAGCTAAGCAAAAGCCCTTTCTCGTCTCGCTCAATGGTGAGCTTGCCAAAGCGCGCAATCGTGCTTTCGATTTCTGCTTCAACTAGTGGGGGAAGTGGAAACTTTGAATACTTTCTTAGGCCCTCAAGTATGTAGTTGGCATCGTGCCCTGCGGCCCTGGCATTCCAAAGACCGAGCTTGGTGATGCGGTAGGTGTGAATGTGCTCGGGTGCTCGCTCAAGCTCGGCAAAGATCGCTAGCTCGTGGCGAGCATCTTGAGCATCGGGGTGGTCGGTCTCGAGCAAAACCGTGCGATCGGACTGCACGATAAGGGGACCAGACATCCCTATAGCTTAAACCAGCAGCACTCCGCGAATCCTGGAAATTGGCAGAGTTCGCTCAGCTTCGGCTTCGGTGTCCTTGCCCCGCAGTCGGTTTGCAGATATCCCCAACGGGGCTAGTTCAAACTCCTGCTCCGAGCCATCTTGCAATTCGACCCTGAGTTTGACGAGCAGTTTGTTCTTCAGGGCAAACTGCAGCTGACGGAGGATGTCGTTTTCTTGCATCTCAACATTGGTGCCAGAAAGCAGCTTTTCACATAGCTCCAAAAGATCATCACCGGTTTCCTCAGGCGCGGCCTGGAAGTTTCTAAACCTGGGGGAGACCACCTTGCCATTTGCAAACATGACCGCTTGATACCCGGCGTCTCTGAGGTTGAAATAGATCAGCTCGGCATCGAGCCGGGAGGCAAGTTGCCCTTGCGCAATTGGCTTGAGCATTAGACCTGCGAGCTTTGACTCGTTTGCTATCTGGGTAATCAAGATGGTGTCGGAGGACTCCACGATCGTTCCTGTTTCACCAATGAGGACCTTGAGTTGGCCAAATCGCTTTTTGACCTCCTCAAACAAATACTGCACCGGTTGCGGCAACTCCTTGCCGCTGAGCTTTTTCAAAACGGCCTCAACATCGGTTAGCTGCATGCCGATTTCGAGGGCGTGCGAGAGGGTGAGGTTTGAGATCCGGAACCTGGCTGCAAGCCCGAGGTCCTCGCTTTCCGCAAAAGAATCCAACTGGCGATGCAGCATGGGGGAGAGTGGTCCGGGGCAAATAATGCTCAGATCTCCCTGCACGATCAATCGCTCTTCGGCCTTGGGTAGTTCTTTGATGACTGCCTTGGCACTCGCAACAAGATCGGTCTTGGTCAGTGGCGCTAGAACCTCTTCGCCATCCAGTAGCCCAAGGAATGCTCCAAACTCCAATAGCTCCAAGCTGCCAAGGTCAATCAGTGGGTAGGCGTTTAGCAGCTGTTCTGAAACGTTTCCCTTGGTGAAACTAATCTCTGGCAGTTTCCAAAGCGGAGTCGCAAGAGCGAGCCAGGCTTGCTCGCGATCCAGTTCCAACCAGCTAAGACCAGCTTCGGTTGCCACCCAGCGTTCCTGTTGGCTAGCAACCAATCCAGCTCGCATGGCGAGCTGGAAGCGTTGCTGAACCTCTTTGGGTGTCACCTTGAGCTTGAGGGCAATCTCCTTGGCATCCTGACTGCGGATACCGGCTCGAATCACTCCCAGCCAGTGGCGCTCGCATGCAAACAGCAACTCGGTGATGCAGAGCATGGTCTCGTATGCCGAGAGCGAGTTGCCATGGCTGAGGTTTGGTTTGTGAGGGATCGGCTCGAGCTCTTGCGCTAGAGCTACGGCCTCGTCGAAGACCTGATCCCCTGATAGTGCGAGCTGTTTTAGAAACTTGGAGGGTTTGGCGTCTTTTAGGTTTGTGAGTTCTTTGGCGCTCAGGGATCGGATTCTGATCTCAAGCTCTCGGCGCGATAGCAAGAGCCTTGAGAGATCTAGCAGGTCATTGCAGCCCTGGGTGGCAGAGGCGCTTTTTGAAACTAGTTCGCGCAGCTCATTAGCGCTTCGCGTTGCCAGGTCCTTGGATAGCTCCAGTAGTGAGGACACTAGTCTCGATTCTGTTTAGAGCGCCTGATGATGCCAGTAATTAGCATCGCCATGATCAGCACAAAGCCAATTGGTAATCCGATCAGTGGCAGCTGGGCCAGGATCACAGGGATCTCAATCGAACCCGTTGCGCTAATGATGAGAGTTGCCAGAATCGAGAGAATCGAAACCAGCGTTACGCCCACCGCCATGTAGGCCAAGATGGTCTCAATCTGAGGTCTTCGGGATGATTGCGCCATCCGACAACTCTAACTCTTCGGATACACTTATCGCCGAGCAGTTGAAAGTAGGAGCAATGCCCACCGGCAAGGTTAAGTTTTTTGATGACGAAAAGGGATTCGGCTTCATCGCCTCAGACGATGGATCCGAGGTTTTCCTGCACGCCAGCGCATTGCCAGATGGCACCGAAACCATTCGACCAGGCTCCAGAGTTGAATTTGGCATCATCGATGGCCGCAAGGGCGCTCAAGCACTCTCGGTGAGAATCCTCGAGGTCCCAACCCTCACTCAGGTAAATCGCAAGCCCGCTGAGGATCTAGCGATTATTACCGAGGATCTAATCGGACTATTGGACCAAATGGGCGCAAGCCTCAAGCGCGGTAAGTATCCCGATGCCCCTCACGGTCGCAAGGTTGCTCAGCTTTTGCGCAAGGTGGCGGACGAGCTTGAAGGTTAGTAACAAAGACCTAGCCACTGAGGCGCTGGCCGAGCTTCCCAAGGGAAGCTATGGCGGCTTTGTTGATGAAAAAGAAATTGAAAAAGGCGCAATTGACGTGCGCTTTGAATGCAGCATGCGCGGCTACGAGGGTTGGGTGTGGGTTGTCACTCTCACGCAGCCCGATAAGCGCAAGCAGGCCATGGTTGCAGAGCTAAACCTAATGGCTGGTGAAAATGCCGTGTTGGCTCCAGATTGGGTGCCCTGGGCGGAGCGCCTGGCGCAATTCCGAGCCGAGCTTAAAGAGGCCGGCAAGGCTAAAAGCGATGCCGAGGCAGATCAGCTAATTGCGGATATGGCGTCAGCGCTTTCTGATCATGATCAGTCCGACGATGCCGAGCAGGATTCCGACTCCAGCAGTGTGCAGCCACCACTGAAGACCCGAGTCCGCCAGCGTCGGATAAAGCGCGAGCAGGACTATGAAGAGCAGGACCCAGATGAGGGTTCCAACTAGCACCACCTTCTTGGCATCAACATCAACCGGTTCCGGATGACTCTTGCGCTCAGAAAATGGCACAAACAAACGCATTTAGATTCGCTCCAGTACGTAGTCAATCGAGGCGGTCAGCGCTTCAAAGTCTGAAGGCTCGGTAGCAACAAAGGTTGCCACCCGAAGCTGGTTCCTACCCAATTTGCGATAGGACTCGGTGTCAACAATGCCGTTCTCACGCAGGATGGCCGCCACCTGGTTGGCGTCCACACCCTCAAAGTCAATGGTGGCAACCACCTGGGATCGGTGATCGGGATTTTTCACAAATGGCGTTGCAACCGAGGTTCTCTCAGCCCAATCAAACATGATCTTCGAGCTCTGCTTGGTTCTTTCATCTGCCCATGCCAGACCACCGTTTTGGTTGATCCACTGCACCTGGTTGTTAGTGAAGAACAGCGTGGCAAGTGCGGGGGTGTTCAGAGTGAAGTTGTCTCTTGAGTTATCAAGCGCGAGCTTGGCCGAGAGAATGTTTGGAATATACCTACCCGAGGCGTGCACCTTTTCGATGCGCTCGATTGCCTTCGGGGATACCAGCGCCAGCCACAACCCACCATCTGAGGCCAGGTTCTTTTGCGGGGCGAAGTAGTAGACATCGGTCAAAGTTGGATCAAAGTCAATGCCGCCAGCTGCGCTGGTGGCATCGGTGAGCATCAGCGCATCGCTTGAGATGCCAGCTGGTCTGTGAACGTGGGTAACAACACCTGTTGAGGTTTCGTTGTGTGGGTAGACATAGAGGTCAACATCTGCCTCTGGTGCAAATTCACCTCTGGTTCCAGGCTCCGAGTTGATGACCGTTGGGGCAGCCAGCCAAGGGGTGTCCAAAATCTTGGCGAACTTTCCACCGAACTCACCGTGAACCAAGGCTTGGCCTTTGTTGTTGGCGAGGGAGTGGGTTGCGACATCCCAGAACGCGGATGCGCCGCCGTTACCCAGGATGATTTCATAGCCCTCGGGTGCCTGGAACATATCAAGCAGCCCGGCCTTGAGCTCTCCGACCAGGGCCTTGATCGGCCCCTGGCGGTGAGAGGTTCCCATGTATTCGGCACCGAATTTTGCAAAGGCCTCAAACTGTTCTTTGCACATGCGGCTGGGGCCGCAGCCGAATCTGCCGTCTAGTGGTTTTAGGTTTTCGGGAATTACAATCTG
>DATBNK010000034.1:0-6999 GCA_036554355.1 Aquiluna sp. | reverse complement strand
GGAGCATCTTGGGCTTTGTCCCGGAAGCCGATCATGTTGATGGTTGATTGCCAGCGGTGCTGGCAGATCCACTCGTAGTTGGCATATTCGGTTTTTGGGCCAGTTACCCCATCGCAGGAGACATCCACGACGCCATCGATTCTTTCATCGGGGCCAGCATCGTAGCTTTCGAAGGCATAGGAGCTATAGAGCATGGGCTGGCCGTAATCCTCGGCCAGCATCATTGCGGTTGCCAGTTCGAAATATCTGGCATCGCGATAGCTCAGGGTTTCACCGTTTCGCTCGGTGTCGTGGTTTGAGACAAACGAGACGGTTTGGTTGCTCGGGGTGAATCTTAGGAATCGAGCTCTTGAGGCAGCTGGGGTGATTACCTCGCGCTTGAAGTAGCTGCGCATGTTTCTTGCGTAATCGAACTCCCACACCTCTCCGGAGTCGAGGTATTGCTCAGGCTGGACTGGCTCCCCACCGCCACGAATGACCTCGTGGATGATTCTGGTTCCCTCTGGAAGCTGATCGATTATTGCCTTTAGCTCCGGGGCATAGATGTGCTTGGCAGCATCGATGCGGAAGCCTGCAACACCCAGGGAGAGTAGGTCATTGAGGTAGGAAAGAATTGTCTGTTGCACCTTTTCGCTCTTGGTGTCCAAATCGCTCAGACCCAATAGTTCACAGGTCTGAACCTGAGCGAGATTTTTGTAATCAGCTATTTGATCATTCGGTGTGAGATTGCAGTTGTGGAAGTCGGCTCTTGTGTATAGGCCGGGGTATTCATACTTGGTGAATTCGGTGCCGGCGTAGCCGGTGCCAGAATCCTGGCCGGTCATGTGGTTGATTACGGCATCGGCAATGATGTCAACATCGTGCTCGGCGCAGGTTGAAACCATGTTTCTAAACTGCTCCCGGCTACCTAGCCGAGATTCGATTTGGTAGCTAACTGGCTGATAGACCGTCCACCACGCTGCGCCTCTGATGTGCTCTTGTGGGGGAGAGGTCTGCACCCAGTCAATGCCAGAAGCCCCTAAGAACTCACACTCTTTGGCTATGGAATCCCAGTTCCACATAAACATTTGCAGACCAACCTGGTTTTCGTATCTCTTAGAAGCCTCAGGAGTCTCTTGAGTTACTGCCGCCTCCATCTCCGGGTCACTGGCAATGCAGCCCGCTAGTAGTAAAGAGCTGGTGAATATCGAGAGTATTTTCAGTCCAAATCGCACCGAGCAATGCTAACCGATAGGCTAGGCGAGGCTGTTTTTCGCGCGTATCGCGCCCTTTTTCAGGAGAGCAATGAGCAAAATCAAAGTGGTTGGCAAGGTCGTCGAACTAGACGGCGACGAGATGACTCGCATTATTTGGCAAGACATCAAGGACAACCTGATCCTTCCTTTTTTAGATATCGATCTGGAGTACTACGACCTTTCGGTTCAGCACCGCGATGCCACCGATGACCAGGTGACTGTCGATGCCGCAAACGCAATCAAGAAGCACGGCGTTGGCGTGAAGTGTGCAACCATCACCCCGGACGAGGCCAGAGTGCAAGAGTTTGGCCTCAAGAAGATGTGGCGCTCGCCAAACGGAACCATTCGTAACATCTTGGATGGCGTGGTTTTCCGCGAGCCGATTATCATCTCTAACGTGCCACGACTGGTCCCGGGCTGGACCCGGCCAATCATCATTGGTCGTCACGCTCACGGAGACCAGTACAAGGCCACCGACATCAAGATTCCTGGCAAGGGAACGGTCACCATGACCTGGACCCCGGCCGATGGCGGCGAAGCCGTCACCTACACCATTGCCGACTACCCGGAGGCCGGTGGTGTGGCAATGGGAATGTATAACTACATGGACTCCATCCGCGACTTCGCAAGAGCCTCTTTCAACTACGGTCTGGCTCGCAAGTACCCGGTCTACATGTCCACCAAGAACACCATCTTGAAGGCCTATGACGGTGCGTTCAAGGACGCCTTCCAAGAGGTCTTCGATGCTGAATACAAGGACAAGTTCGAAGAGGCTGGCCTTACCTATGAGCACAGACTGATTGATGACATGGTCGCCGCCGCTTTGAAGTGGGAGGGTGGCTATGTTTGGGCCTGCAAGAACTACGATGGCGACGTCCAGTCCGACACCGTAGCCCAGGGCTTTGGTTCCCTGGGTCTAATGACCTCCGTGCTAACGACTCCAGATGGCGCTACCGCCCTGGCAGAGGCAGCACACGGCACCGTGACCCGTCACTACCGTCAGTGGCAAAAGGGTGAGAAGACCTCAACCAACCCAATCGCTTCCATCTTTGCCTGGACCCGCGGTCTTATGCACCGCGCCAAGCTCGATGGCACCCCGGAGGTTCAGGCATTTGCCGAGACCCTTGAGGACGTAATCATCAAGACCGTTGAGTCGGGCAAAATGACTAAGGACCTAGCCGCACTGGTTGGAAAAGACCAGAAATGGCAGTCAACCGAGGAGTTCATGGCTTCGATTGCTGAGAACCTAAAAGCTCGAATGGCCTAAAACTAGGGCCAAAACCGGCCTGTGGATAACTCCCTGCAAGAAATTGCAGGGAGTTTTACCTTTCTGGGCATGAATAAAAAATGGTTAGCAACACTTACACTCGCGTTACTTCCGACCGCTATGGTCGTGCCCCAGTCAGTTGCCTCAACGCCAGCGTGCATTGGAAACAACTGCGAAATTACCTTTTCCTACACCGGGGATTACCAAGCCTGGTCGCCACCTGAAGGCATCAAAGACCTCACGGTCGAGATGTATGGTGCAGCCGGTGGTCGCGGTGGTGCCGGTGGCAAGATCACCGCACGCTTCGATCAGATCCCCGAGACCATTTACATCTTCGTTGGTGAAGCGGGCGGCATGGGGTCTGGCATCGAGGGCGGCTTCAATGGTGGCGGGTTCTCTGGTGGCAACTCCGGCACCGAAGGTGCCGGTGGTGGCGCCACAGACATCCGCACAGATCTAGATCTTGAGTCTCGCATTTTGGTCGCCGGTGGCGCTGGCGGCGGAGGCGGCGAGGCCGGTGGCAATGGCGCCCACGGTGGAGGGGAGGTCGCTGTTCACGGTGGTTCCGGCCAGGCATCCGGTGGTGGTGGGGCGAACCAATCGGAGGGTGGTTTCGCCGGAGTAAATAACGGCGGCTTCCAAATGGCCACTCAAGGACAGTTTGGTTTTGGTGGCTCGGGAGGCTTTTCAACCTTCGCCGGCGGCGGCGGTGGTGGCGGCGGCTGGTATGGCGGCGGTGGCGGCGGTGCCGATGACAACACCTGTTGCTCAGATGGTGGCGGTGGAGGTGGCGGCTCCTCCTATGCCAACACCGATTACTTCACCGACATTGGCCATGAAGCTGGAGTCAACTGGGGGCACGGTTGGTTAACACTGAGATATCAGGTGCTCCCTACCATTTCCTACCTCGACCTAATCCAGGTCAACTCCGAGCGAGCCGTCTTCTCCATTGAGGCCTCGGAAGACTTTGTTGGTCTAGAAATCGAGGATCTCCTATTGGAGGGAGCTGGTTGTTCGATTGATGAACTCAGCACCAACGGCCAAATTGCCTCTGGTGTAATCAATGGCTGCGATGACGGAACCGTCTCACTTTCGGTGCTGCCCGAATCATTTGGTGTTTCTGTGCAGGGACCACCCCAACTTGTCTCAACCCAAATGCAATTTGACGGCCAGGCCCCAGAATTCAGTTTTTCAACTCAGGAGTTTGCCTCGGCTCTCTCGGCCCATGTAATTGAATTCAACGTCAGCGACCAGCTACAGCTGAGCTCCACTTCGTTTTCGGTGTCTAACTGTGCAGTGGTTGATGTGTTCAATAGCGAATTGCTGCTCTCAAGCTGCTCCGAGGGAGTGGTGAGTGTTGCCCTTATGGAAAACACACTGGTGGACAGTTGGCAAAACATTGGCCCAGCCGAGCCCATCACCATGGGCTTCACAATCGACCAAACGGCACCTACTGCCACCTGGTCCGAAATAGCAATCAGTGGTGATGGTCCATTTAGCTATTCGGCAGCGCTTGAGTTCTCCGAACCGGTTTCGGTCTCTAACCTCGCCTTGGCGTTCGCTTCAAGTGCTTTATGTGAGGCAAATAGCGAGCTTCTCGACACCAAATTGCTTGTTAGTGCCAGCTGCTCCTATTCGTCTTTGGAGTGGAGCTTTGCAGGCCAGGTGACGGATGCGGTTGGAAACCTAATGGCCACTCAGCCACTAGTTGTGAGGTTAGACAACCCCGCACCTCCTCCACCTCCACCGCCAGCACCAGCGCCTGCGCCAACTCCGGTGTCCAATCCTGTGCCGGTGGCACCTGCACCTGTTGTAGTGCCCCCAGTTATTGAGGAGCCTGCAGCAGAACCAGAACCAGTGACCCAGTCGCCGGCCACAACTGAATCTGACTCGGTGTCTGCAGTCAGTGAGTCAGCAACGGCGTCAGATTCAGTCGAGACCGAACCGGCGGAGCAGGAAGTTGAGACGGCTACAGAATCGACTGTCGTCGTCGTTACCCCGCCTTCACCAGTGTTAGTTGAGTCGGATCCAATCCCCAGCGTTGAAACCGATCAAGTGCAGCTGCAACCAGCTGAGCTAGAGATTAGTGAGGAAGCTGAGGTGATTGAGGGCGCCAGTGAGCCCCCGATAGCTGAACCAACGCCAACCTTCGAGCCTCAACCCGAACAGGAGCCAGTCCTGGCTCAGCCGGTTTTAGGTGAGGGGTTAGCCGAGGAGCAACCAGGTTTCCCCTGGTGGCCAGTGGCACTTCTGGTTGCGATCGGAGCTTTGGGAGTGGGGGCTTGGCGACTTAGCGGAAGATGATGGTCCGCTGACCATCTAGCAGGACGCGGTGTTCTGAGAACCACTTGACCGCTTGGGTCAAGGTCTTGGACTCCGCGTCCTGTCCTATTTCCACCAGGTGGGATTTGGAATCAGAGTGCTCAACGCGAGTGACGTTCTGCTCGATGATTGGTCCCTCATCTAGGTCCTTGGTGACAAAGTGAGCGGTGGCACCAATCAGCTTTACGCCCCTGGCGTGAGCCTGGGCGTAGGGGTTGGCTCCCTTGAAGCCGGGGAGGAAGGAGTGGTGAATATTGATGATTCGGCCTCGGAACTCATCACAGAACTCTGGGCTCAGGATCTGCATGTACCTGGCAAGAACAATTAGCTCGATTTTGTTAGTCGTGATGTATTCACGAAGCTTGTTTTCAAAAGCTTGCTTTTCTGAGTCATTAGAGATTGCGTGGTGTTCAAAATCGACTCCGAAAAACTCCGCAAGCGGGGCGAGGTCCGGGTGGTTACCAAAGACTTTTGAAATCTCAATTGGGAGTGAGCCTGATCGCTGGCGAAACATGAGGTCATTCAGAGCATGCCCGGCCTTGGAGACCAAGACCAAGGTCTTCATGTTGCGACCCACGAAATCGAGTACGTATTCCATTTGGTAATCGAGCGCGATTGATTCAAAGCTCTTTTCGAAGTCAGCCTTGGTGATGTCTGCTTCAATTTGCAGTCTCATGAAGAACCGACCGGTGTCTTCTGAGGTGTATTGCTGGCTTTCGGTTATGTTTCCCCCGGCTTGAACCACTGCCCCGGAAATGGCATGCACGATGCCGGGTCTATCGGGGCAGATAAATGTGAGCACCCAGTGCTCTTTGTTCTCGCTCATGCGCCCAATCCTATTCAGCGTGCCAAGGGTTCATGGGCCAGTTCGCTGGTAAACTCTCGCCATGCCAAATCAATCTGCTGCCTTCAATGCACCTTTGTCCGAGGTCGATCCTGAGATTGCGGCCGTGCTGCAGCAGGAGTTGGACCGCCAGCGTCACACGCTCGAGATGATTGCCAGTGAGAACTTTGTGTCTCGTGCCATCTTGGAAACCACCGGTTCTGTTCTAACCAATAAATACGCCGAGGGTTACCCAGGTAAGCGCTACTACGGTGGTTGCGAGGTAGTGGATATCGCCGAGGAACTGGCTCGCGAAAGAGCCAAAGAGCTCTTTGGTGCCGAGCACGCAAACGTGCAGCCCCACTCTGGTGCAACCGCAAACGCCGCACTGATGATGGCGCTTGCAAAACCAGGCGATCGCATCCTTGGCCTCTCTTTAGCCCACGGCGGTCACCTAACTCACGGCATGAAGTTGAACTTCTCCGGTCAGATGTATGAGCCACACGCTTATGAACTGCACCCAGACACCTACCGAGTCGACATGGACATCGTTCGTCAGCGCGCCCTGGAGACCAAGCCAGAGGTTTTGATTGCTGGTTGGTCCGCCTACTCTCGCCACCTCGACTTCGCTGCCTTTAGGTCGATTGCCGATGAGGTCGGAGCCAAACTCTGGGTCGACATGGCTCACTTCTCAGGTCTAGTTGCAGCAGGCGTGCACCCAAGCCCGGTCCCATATGCTGACGTCGTTTCCACCACCGTCCACAAGACCTTGGCAGGACCAAGGTCCGGTTTGATTCTTTGCAAGCAAGAGTGGGCGAAAAAGATCGACACGGGTGTCTTCCCAGGTCAGCAGGGTGGCCCACTGATGCACGTCATCGCCGGTAAGGCGGTTGCATTCAAGGCAGCCATGCAGCCAGATTTCAAGGAGCGTCAGCTCAGAACCATTGAGGGCGCTCAGATTATTGCCGAACGACTAGTTCAAAAGGACATCACCGACGCCGGTATCTCAGTCTTGACCGGTGGCACTGACGTTCACCTGGTCTTGGTTGATCTGCGAAATGCTGCAATCGATGGCCAGACCGCTGAGGACCTCTTGCACCACGCTGGAGTGACCGTGAACAAGAACTCCGTGCCGAATGACCCCAGGCCACCAATGGTGACCTCTGGTGTTCGAATCGGCACCGCAGCATTGGCAACCCGTGGTTTTGGAGCCGAGGAGTTCTATGAGGTGGCAGAGGTGATTGCTGGTGCGCTAAAGCCGGGTGCTGACCTGGCTGCATTGAAGGCCCGGGTCCGAGTTCTCACCGAGAAGTTCCCGCTTTACTCCGGCCTAGAGGGCTAGATTCTTGGTT
>DATBNK010000022.1:0-3529 GCA_036554355.1 Aquiluna sp. | reverse complement strand
GCTAAAGCTTCCAAACCGAGCCGTTATTGGATTTGATGGCCGCTTCATCTCAGAGGCTCCCGAGGCCATCAAGGAATCCAAAAACCCAACCCTTTATGACGAGCTAGCCGGCAAGACTGTGTTTAGCGCCAAAGACATCCTGGTCAAAACGATGCAGGAAACCGGCGACATGGTAGGCGAGGCAAGACCTATCACCCACCCCGTGAAGTTCTTCGAAAAGGGCGATAAGCCCCTCGAGATTGTCTCAACCCGCCAGTGGTACATCAAAAACGGTGGTAACGACGAAGAGCTATCCGCACAGTTGGTTGAGCGTGGAAACGAACTTGAGTTCCACCCTCCGTTCATGCGCGTAAGACTGCACGATTGGATCAATGGCCTAAACGGCGATTGGCTAATCTCCAGGCAGCGATTCTTTGGAGTGCCAATCCCGCTTTGGTATCCGCTAGATAAAGACGGCAACCCCGACTACGACAATCCAATAACCCCAAGCCATGAGCAGTTGCCGGTTGACCCATCCTCCGATGTCCCCGCTGGCTACCAACCAGAACAACGTGGTAAGCCAATGGGCTTTATTGGCGAGCACGACATCATGGACACCTGGGCAACCTCTTCCCTCACACCGCAACTAGCCGGTGGTTGGGAGTCTGACCCCGAGAAATTTGCCAAGGTCTTCCCCTATGACCTAAGACCACAAGGTCAAGACATAATCAGAACCTGGCTGTTCTCCACCTTGCTAAGGGCGCAGCTCGAGCACGACCAACTTCCATGGAAGCACGCCGCACTGAGTGGTTGGATCTTGGATCCCGATCGCAAAAAGATGTCGAAGTCCAAGGGCAACGTTGTGGTGCCAAACGAACTTCTGGAGAACCACGGCTCGGACGCAGTTCGTTACTGGGCAGCCTCGGCGAGACTCGGCACTGATGCCGCATTCGATGAGGGTCAGATGAAGATCGGTCGCAGGCTCGCGATCAAACTGCTAAATGCCGCCAAGTTCAGCCTGAGCTTTGAGATTCCAACCGAATCCCCCAAGGTCTCAGAGCCAATCGACCTTGCCATGTTGGCTCAGCTATCCAAAGTTGTCGAGCAGGCAACAGCAGCGTTTGAGAAGTATGACCACACCAAGGCACTAGAACTAGCCGAGAGCTTCTTCTGGGTCTTCACCGACGACTACATGGAGCTCGTCAAGGAGCGCGCCTACGGTCTGGGAAACCACACCAAGGAGCAAACTGCCAGTGCTGTTGCAGCGCTCAGAGAAGCGCTTGCGGTGTTGGTAAGACTGTTTGCCCCCTTCATCCCATTCGCAGCTGAAGAGGTATGGAGCTGGTGGCAAGAGGGTTCCGTCCACCAGGCAGCCTGGCCAAAAGCCTCAGAGCTTTCGGGCAACAACCCAGAGCTCTTGGACCTTGCTAGCTCCGCGCTGATTCTGATTAGGAAGTCAAAATCCGATGCGAAGCTCTCAATGAAGGCCGAAATTGGATCTCTTGAGCTCGCTGGCCCAGCAGAGCTCAAAGAACTGCTCGGTGACCTCAAGGACGTTGGCAAGATCAGCAACCTGCTATTGACAGACGCCGCTGAGCTTTCGATCTTGGAACTTAGCTTCAGCGAGTAAGTCGTAGCATTGGTCAATGACTAACCCGCTGCTATCAAAATCCTCTCTAGAGTACGAGCTCCCTGATTTTCAGAACCTCAAAGATGAGCACTACCTGCCGGCATTTGAAAATGCCGTGAAGGTTCACAATCAAGAACTTGCCGCGATAAAGGCAAACCCTGAGATCACTTTTCAAAACACTCTTTTGGCCATGGAGCGCTCGGGAGATCTTCTGAATTCCATGATGATGGTCTTCTACAACAAGAGCGCCTCTGATACGAACCCGACTCTGCAGGACATCGAGGCAGTCCTCGCACCCAAACTGTCCAACCACCTAGACAGCATCAAGTTGGACCCGGAGCTATTTTCAAGACTCGTCGCTCTAGAAAAGTCCGACCTGAGCTCTCTTGATGCTGAGTCAAGACGGCTACTAGAGAAATACCTAGAGGATTTTAGGTTTGCAGGAGCTGAGCTGAGCGAGGCCGAGAGAGCCGAAGTCAGCAAGATAAACGAACAGCTCGCATCGCTCAGCGCAGAATTCGACAAGTTGCTCCTCGCCGATAGCAATGACCTTGCCATTGAACTAGAAGACGACTCAAGACTTGCTGGGCTCACCGATTCCGAGAAGGCCAGCCTTGCCCAAGCGGCCAAGGATCGGGACAAATCTGGCTACGTGATTCCACTTTTGAACTACTCCGGTCACCCGCTACTAGCCAAACTTGAAGATCGTGAACTCAAAAAGGAGATTCTGAATAGAACCCTTAGCCGCGGCTCCCGCGGAAATCAAAACGACACCTCCAACGTCATTTTGAAAATGCTAGAACTTAGAAAACAAAAGGCAGCACTATTTGGGTTTGAGTCCTATGCCGCCTACGTAACCAGCCAGCAAACCGCCAAGAGCCCTAAGAACATCCATGAGGTGTTGAGATCAATCGCTCCTGCTGCAATAAGAAACGCTAACGCCGAGAAGTCCCTGCTCGATGAGCTCATGAAGCACGAGAGCCCCGATGCAGAGGTTGAGGCTTTCGACTGGGATCGATACTCGGAACAGCTCAAAAAGCGCGACTACGACGTTGACACTGGCGAACTAAAGCCCTACTTCGAGTTGCGCAGAGTGCTGGAAGACGGCGTCTTCTTTGCAGCGGGCAAGCTATTTGGCTTGCGGTTTGTTCAGCGCGAGGATCTAACCGGCTACCACCCCGACAACTGGATCTATGAGGTCTTCTACGAAGACGGTGAGAAGTGCGGGCTATACATATTCGATCCCTATGCCAGGCCGTCGAAATCCGGTGGTGCATGGATGAATAACCTCATCGATCAGTCTCACCTACTTGGCAAAAAGCCAATTGTCGTGAACAACATGAACATTCCAAAGCCGGCCGCCGGTGAAGCTGCCCTGATGACCTTTGACGAGGTAAACACCCTGTTCCATGAGTTCGGTCACACCCTGCATGGAATCCTCTCTGATGTCACCTACCCGCGCTTCTCGGGTACCAGCGTTGAGCGTGACTTTGTTGAATTCCCATCTCAGGTGAACGAGATGTGGATGCTGTGGCCAGAGGTGCTGGAGAACTATGCAATCCACTTCGAAACTGGCGAAAAGCTAGACAAATCTTGGATCGAAAAACTCAACAAACTAGAGGCCTTCAATCAGGGCTATGAAACCACCCACTACCTCCAGGCCGCCATTCTAGATCTTGCGCTGCATGAATCAGATGCACCCAAAGACCTAGCTGCTTTTGAGCGCCAGGCCATACGGGATTATGGCCTTAGCCACCCTGCAGTTCCAACCCGCTACAAGATTAACTACTTCGCCCACATCTTTGGTGGCGGCTACGCTGCCGGCTACTACGGCTATATCTGGTCTGAGGTATTGGACGCGGACAGCGTGAACTGGTTCAAGGAAAACGGTGGGCTAACCCGTGAAAACGGCAGACGTTT
>DATBNK010000119.1:0-9666 GCA_036554355.1 Aquiluna sp. | reverse complement strand
GCGCCGATGGTACTGCAAGGGGGACCTTGTGGGAGAGTAGGACACCGCCGGACTTACTTTAGAAATGGCCACTCCTTATGGGGTGGCCTTTTCTATTTAAGCTTGATTCTCGTTAGGAGACATCTTGGATTCAAGATCGAGGAAACCTAAGCCCGAGGGGCCGATTGGTAGAGGTCAGCGCACCGAAACCGAACGCCCCGATTGGCAAAAGCGGGTTCAGCGAGACAAGCCCCAGGAGAAATCCCCACTGGTTCCATCGGAGATCACTCCGGAGGACCTAGACATGAGCGTTCGCGTCCAACTAAAAACCCTGACAGCTGAGAATGCTGAGATGGTGGCAAGGCACCTGGCAATGGTGGGTCTACTAATTGACGATGATCCAGGGCTCGCACACAAGCACGCCCTGGCAGCGTCCCGCAGAGCGGGCCGGCTAGCAATCGTCCACGAAACACTTGGCCTAACGGCTTACGCCTCGGGCGATTTTGCGCTTGCCATACGTGAGCTCCAAACCCACCGCAGGCTCTCCGGTTCTAATGACCAGCTGCCGATTTTGGTGGATGCCGAGCGCGGCATGGGCAGACCAAAAAAGGCCCTCGAAATAGTCTCGGGCATCGACCGCAGCAAGCTGCCGGTTGGAGTCCGCATCAATCTCGCGATTGCGCTATCTGGTGCAAGGCTTGATTTAGGTGAAGCGCAGCTGGCTCTAGAGGAGCTCGAAATCGCTGAGCTTTCTCCTAAGAGCGTTTACCCGCAATCACCACTTCTGTTCTCCTCATATGCCGAGGTCTTGAGAGAGCTTGGTCGCGATGGCGACGACTGGGACAAATTAGCAGAGCGCGCGAGCAAGGCGCTCGCCAATGTCGATGGTGAACTGTTCGAGCTAATCGAAGAGATCAAGATCCCAACCAGCGAAGAGTTTGATCGAACCGCAAAGAAGCCGTTTGAGAAAAAGCCATTCGACAAAAAGCCTTATGACCGATCTTCTGGCGATAAAAAGCCTTTTGAGAAAAGACCTTTTGATAAGGACCGCAAGCCGAGAAGTTCTGAGGGCAAGTTTGGCTCCGGTTCAAAGGGCAGGGATTTTGGCAAGGGCAGGGATTCCGGTTCTGGTCGGAGCAGGGGAAATGCTTCTCGATAACTATGACTCTCTGCTTTTGGACCTCGATGGCGTTGTCTATCGAGGAGGTGAGGCTGTTAGTCATGCGGTTGAGGCAATCAATAAAGCTGCGGAGATTTTGAAGATCGGTTATGTCACAAACAACTCCTCTAGAACGCCAAAGGCGATTGCCGAACAGCTCAACGGTTATGGATTAGCGGTTAGCGAGGAGCAGATAGTTGGCTCCGCGAGAGCTGGGGCAAAACTATTGCGAGAGCGGATTGCTGCCGGAGCCAAGGTTTTGGTTGTTGGTGGTGAGGGGCTCAAGGCGGAGTGCCGAGCTGTCGGGTTTGAGATAGTGTCCTCCAGTGCAGATAACCCAGCTGCAGTGATTCAGGGTTTTAGCCCGGATGTGTCGTGGAAGGATCTGGCTCAGGCCTCCTTTGCTGTTCAAAACGGAGCAATCTGGATTGCGACCAATCAGGACTGGACCATTCCACTTGAGGCCGGCATAGCCCCCGGTAATGGAACTTTGGTCGGTGCTGTCCATACCGCCGTTGGAATACTGCCAGACTTCGCAGGAAAGCCATTTCGACCAATTTTTGACCAGGCTCTTGACCAGCTTGGCATTTCTAAACCGTTGATGATTGGCGACCGAATCGACACCGATATTCGGGGAGCAAAGCAAGCTGGAATGGATTCCGCTGCAGTCTTGACGGGGATTGCGACTAAAAAGGAGCTAATCGGAGCCAAGCCTGAGGATCGCCCAACTTTCATTTTTGACGACATGCGCGGGATTTTTGACGACTACCCCAAGATCAAGCAGACCCGTCGCGGAGTTAAGTGCGGCAAGTCGCAGGTGGAGAAGCTCGGCAACAAGATTGTTTTAGTTTCTGGTGACCCGGACTCGATTGACACCCTGCGAGCTGCCACGCAACTAATCTGGAACTGTGGCAAGCCAATCTACGGCCTAGATGTTGAGCCAATTTTGTACCAGGGAAGTGAGCGCTGATGAGGGATCTGGACGCAGAGCTAAAGCGGATTGAGGCGCTGGAGATCGAAGAGCAAATCAGCGAGTTGGCAAAGCTCGTCGAAGAGCTTGAAAACAGTTTGAAGTGAGCGAGCGACTCGACGTCGAGCTGGTGATCAGAGACCTGGCCCGCTCGCGCTCTCACGCAGCAACCCTGATTGGTGATGGCAGGGTTAGTGTCAATGGCAAACCAGCAACTAAGCCAGCGCAAAAGATTCAGCCGCAGGACAACGTTGAACTATCCGAGGGTGTGGACTTTGTCTCAAGGGCTGGGCACAAACTAGCCTTCGCAATCGATGAATTTGCAATCACGGTTTCCGGCCAGTGCATTGATGCCGGCGCCTCCACCGGCGGCTTCACCCAGGTCTTACTGGAGCGCGGTGCCCAGCAGGTATTGGCCATCGATGTGGGCCACGGTCAATTGGTTCCGGAAATCGCAACCGACGCGAGGGTCCTGAATTTAGAGGGCATCAACCTGCGCGATCTCGATAGAGCCCAGCTCTCAGAGATTGCGGGAGTTGAAATAAACCCCAGTCTTGTTGTGGCGGATCTCAGCTTTATCAGCTTGACCCTGGTTGCTAAAAACCTCGCTGAGCTCGGTAGAGATGCGCCCCAGATTTGGCTGATAAAGCCCCAGTTTGAGGTCGGCAAGCACTCACTGAGCGCTTCCGGAGTGGTTTCAGCATGGACGGAGCGAGAGCGGGGCATCTTGCAGGTTCTGGATTTCGCCAAAGAGGTGGGGCTTGGGGTTCAAGGGCTTATCGAATCGCCGATTCGAGGCACCAATGGCAATCGTGAATACCTTGCCCATCTCTTACCGGGACGCACGCACGACTTCGAGTTGCTAGAGAGCATCCCGGCAATCTGTAAGTCGGGGGAGTGATTGGTGATCATTTCTGGTTTTGCTTGTGGAAACTCAAAACGCATCAACATGGCTTAGTTACTAGTCTGTAAGAGTCGAAAGGTCGCAAATGTCCAGGTTTGTTTTGGTGGTTTCTAACGCCACCGATAAAGCCAATGCGCTTGCGGCCCTGGATGTCTGCCAGGATCTTGAAAAACGAGGATTCCACTGGCTTTTGGATGAAGAGGACTTTGTCCGTCTTGCCAACCTTTCGGGCACAAACATTAGCGACCCCCATCTTTTTTCCGCCCAGGAGATCGAGGTAGTTCTCGTTCTTGGAGGCGATGGCTCGATCCTTCGCGGAGCGGAACTGGTTCGCTCGCAGGTTGCCCCAATTCTTGGGATCAACCTAGGCCACGTTGGCTTTATGGCGGAGGCCGAGCGCGAAGAGCTGCCAACGGTTCTAGAACGCCTAGAGAAGCGTGATTACCAGGTCGGCTTCCGCGTCGCACTCGAGGTCGAGGTTTTTCAAGAGGGCGAGTTGGTTTTCTCCAGCTGGGCAGTGAATGAGGTCACCGTCGAAAAGAGTGCTCGCGAAAGAGTGCTCGAGGTGGTTCTGGAAGTAGACGGCCGTCCGGTTTCTTCATTTGGCTGCGATGGCGTGCTGGTCAGCACACCGACCGGTTCCACCGCCTACGCATTCAGCGCTGGCGGTCCGGTCATCTGGCCTAATGTGGAGGCGCTTTTGGTTGTGCCACTGAGCGCGCACGCTCTTTTTGCAAGACCGCTGGTGCTCGGACCTAAGTCGCGGATGGCCATTGAAGTACTGAAACGCTCACCGGGGGCCGGCGTTATTTGGTGTGATGGACGCAGAGCCTTTGATCTTGGACCCGGTGCCCGGGTAGAGGTAAATCAGAGTGCAAGGCCGGTGCCAATGGTGATGTTTGAAGAGCACCCATTCACCGATCGTCTGGTTCGCAAATTTGCCCTTCCAGTGACGGGCTGGCGTGGTCCGGAGGAACAGGGTTGATCTCCGCTCTGACTATTCGCAACATCGGAGTGATCAGCTCCGCGCAGCTCCAGCTTGGCCCCGGCTTCACCGCACTAACTGGTGAAACTGGCGCAGGAAAGACAATGGTGCTCACTGCCCTAGGACTATTGATGGGGGAGCGGGCCGATGCGGGCAGAGTTCGCACCGGAGAAAAGCAACTCTTTGTTGAGGGTCGACTCGATGTCACCGATCCCGCGCTCTTGGAGAAGCTAGCCGAACTAGGCGCAGAGGTCGAAGCCGAAGAACTAATCGTGAATCGTTCGGTGAGTTCCGAGGGTAGATCGCGAGCTGCACTCGGGGGAGCAAGTGTTCCGGTTTCGCAGTTGGAAGAGGTCTTTGAGCAGTTGGTCGCCGTCCATGGTCAAAGTGAACAGCTTCGACTTCGCTCCAATACCGCTCAGCGCGAGGCCCTCGATGGGTTCTCCTCCGAGATAGCGAAAGCACTTACCAGCTACCAGCAGGTCTTTAGGCAATATAAAGAGCTTCAAGCCCGCCTCGAGCGGATGCAATCCGCCTCCGAGGCAGATCGATTCAAGGTGGAGCGGATTCGAGACCGCCTCTCCCAGATTGAAAAGGTTTCTCCCAACGTTGGTGAAATTGAAGAGCTTACCGAGCAGATTGAGCGATTGTCCAATGTGGAGTCGCTGCGGGAAGCAAGCGTGAAGGCCCGCGAAGCCTTGAGCTCGGAAGACCAACTTGCCGCAGGGGAAATGATCGGTATTGCCAGAAAAGCTTTGGAGAGTCAAAGCGATCCGATGCTGGTTGACCTATATCAGCGGCTTGGTGAAATTGGCTCTTTGGTTTCAGAGGTCAATGTTGACCTCTCTTCCTACCTGTCCGCTCTTGAGGCCGATCCCGAGCGGCTCAACAGCTTGCTCTCACGCAAGGCTGAGCTGGTCTCGCTAGAGCGGTCACTTGGGGCAAGCATTGATGAGCTGCTTGAATCCATCCCGCAGCTAAACGCAGAGCTATTAGATCTCGATAGCTCGGATGAGCAAATCGAGCGACTCGAGATGCAACTTGAGGCAACCTTGTCTCAGGCCGCATTCGCGGCCAAAGAGCTAACCGCTGCTAGAAGAAGCGCTGCTGCTCAAGTATCAGATGCGGTTAGCGCTGAGCTGACGCAGTTGGCTATGTCAGGGTCCAGATTTGAGATCAGGATCACCGAGCTTCCCGATTTGGAACTCAGCGGCAACGACAAGGTGGAGTTTTTACTTGCCTCTCACCCCGGAGCAGAACCCAGGCCACTGGCCAAGGGTGCCTCTGGTGGTGAACTGAGCCGCATCATGCTCGCATTAGAGCTGGTTTTAGCCAGTGAAAAAAGCGTTCCCACCATGGTCTTTGACGAGGTGGACGCGGGCGTTGGCGGTCAGGCAGCACTTGAGCTGGCAAAGCGCCTAAAGAAGCTCTCCGAGAGCACCCAGGTGATTGTTGTTACTCACCTCGCTCAGGTTGCAGCTTTGGCAGATCACCAAATTAGGGTCTCCAAGGACCTCTCCGGGGATATCACGTTGACCTCGGTGGCGGAGCTAAGCGACAGTGAGCGGGAAGTGGAGATTGCGCGCATGCTCTCGGGTAACCCGGATTCTGAGTCTGCGATTAGCCACGCAAAAGAATTGTTGGATTCCAGCAAATAATCTGTCGTGTTGAGTTCTATTGAGAGCCCGCACGCTGATAGATTGGCATTCCATGGCTGATGGCACAAAACTTCCAAGACATATCTTTGTCACCGGAGGAGTCGCCTCCTCTTTAGGCAAGGGTCTAACAGCCGCCTCCCTGGGAAATCTCCTTCGAGCTCGCGGTCTTTTGGTCGTCATGCAAAAGCTCGACCCCTATTTGAACGTTGACCCCGGGACCATGAACCCCTTCCAGCATGGCGAGGTTTTTGTTACCGATGATGGTGCTGAGACCGATCTCGATATTGGTCACTACGAACGCTTTTTAGATATCAACCTCAATGCGGCTGCCAATGTCACCACCGGTCAGGCTTATTCGACTGTTATCGCCAAAGAGCGCAAGGGTGAGTACCTCGGCGACACCGTTCAAGTGATCCCGCACATCACCGATGAGCTAAAGCGCAGAATGCGCTTGCAGGCAACCCAGGACCCAATCCCTGATGTGATCATCACCGAAATTGGTGGCACCGTTGGCGATATCGAGTCGCAGCCATTCATGGAAGCGGCCAGGCAGGTTCGTCAAGATGTTGGCCGTGACAATGTGTTTTTTGTGCACGTCACCCTGGTTCCATATCTCAAGCCATCTGGGGAGCTCAAGACCAAGCCAACCCAGCACTCGGTTGCGATGCTTAGGTCTCTTGGAATTCAGCCAGATGCAATCGTTTGTCGTTCGGATCGCGAGCTTCCAGATGCGATCAAGGACAAGATTGCGGCGATGTGTGATGTTGACCGCAGAGCTGTAGTCACTGCAGCCGATGCCGCCTCTATCTATGACATCCCCCAGGTTTTGCACGAGGAGGGGCTAGATAGCTACATCATCAATGCCCTCAGGTTGGATACCAAAGAGGTTGACTGGAACGGCTGGAACCCAGTGCTTGAGGCAGTGCACCAGCCTAAGCACGAGGTAACCATCGGTTTGGTAGGAAAGTACATTGACCTACCCGATGCCTACCTCTCGGTAACCGAGGCCCTGCGGGCCGGCGGTATTGCCGAATCGACCAGGGTAAACATTGAATGGATTAAATCCGATGAGTGCGAGAACCCCGAGGGCGCCAAGGCGCACCTTGCCGAACTAGACGCAATCTGCATCCCAGGCGGTTTTGGCATTAGGGGTATCGAGGGCAAGCTCGGCGCCTTGAAATTCGCTCGCGAGAACCAGATTCCGACCCTTGGGCTTTGTCTTGGGTTGCAGTGCATGGTCATCGAATACGCCAGGAACGTTACCGGCATCGAAGATGCCACCTCCAGTGAGTTTGATCCCGAGGGTAAAAACCCGGTGATTGCAACCATGGCGGAGCAGGTCGACAAGCTTGCAGCCAGCGACATGGGCGGAACCATGCGGCTAGGTCTTTATGAGGCAAAGCTTGAAAAGGGCTCGCTTGCCGCAGAGATTTACGGCTCCGAGAGTGCATCTGAGCGCCACCGCCACCGCTATGAGGTGAACAATCACTACCGTGATCAAATCGGGCAGAGCGGACTAGTTTTCTCGGGAACCTCACCAGATGGTCAGCTGGTTGAGTATGTCGAGTTACCAAAGAGCGTTCACCCCTACTACATCGGCACTCAGGCTCACCCGGAATTCCGCTCTCGTCCAACGAGATCAAACCCGATGTTCCACGGGTTAGTAAAAGCAGCACTTGAGCGCCAAAAACAGCAGAAGCTGTTTGACGAGAGCTAAGAAGTGTCATCGCCGCTTGAGAGCTACCTGCGGCATCTCACACTAGAGCGCGGGCTAAGTAAGAACACCCTCGCCGCATATAGAACTGACCTGGACAAGTACTTTCAATTTCTAGAACGGCGCTCATCTGACCCGGTTGCAGCCAGCGCCAAGGACCTCGAGGAATTCTCGATTTCGGTTGCCAGTTCGCTGAGCGCATCCTCGAGGGCCAGGTTGATGGCTTCACTGCGCGGGTATCACAAATTCTTAGTGATGGAGAACCTGCGGGTTGACGATCCAACCAAGAGACTGCGCGCACCGAAGCTGGCATTGCGACTACCAAAGGCGCTTAGTCAACAGGAGGTAATGCAGCTGATTGAGGCCGCGGGGCCGGCTCCCGAGGATGAGAGCGCTGACTACCTGCGACTTAGAAACCGGGCAATTGTTGAGCTGATGTATTCAACCGGTGCCAGGGTCAGTGAAATCGTGAACCTGGATCTCGATGAGGTTGATGACTCGGGGCTAATGCGAGTAAGGGGCAAGGGGTCCAAGGAGCGGTTGGTGCCAGTAGGTTCCTATGCCAAGGCAGCCCTAGATGCCTACCTGGTTAGATCAAGACCGACACTGGCTGCTAGGGCTGCGGCGAGGGCACTGTTTTTAAACATGCGTGGGAATAGGCTTTCTCGGCAGTCAATTTGGGAGATCATTCAGAAGGCGGCCGCGGGGCTAGAGAAGGAAGTCTCACCGCACTCTTTGAGGCACTCGTTTGCCACTCACCTGCTGGAGGGCGGAGCAGATGTCAGGGTGGTGCAGGAGCTTTTGGGCCACGCCTCTGTGACAACCACTCAGATCTATACGATGGTCAGCGTTGACACCCTCAGGGAGGTCTATCTGGCTGCACACCCCAGAGCACAGCGGTAGGCTATGGGAACTAGAAATTGGAGGTCTGGGTGAATCTCTCTTCAAAGACTTTCCCCGTTCCGGCAAAGCTCAAGGGGCATGGTCCGGCACGCATTATTGCAATGTGTAACCAAAAGGGCGGGGTTGGTAAAACAACCACGACCATCAACTTGGCAGCGGCGCTCGCAGACTATGGACGCAGGGTCCTGGTTGTCGATTTTGACCCCCAGGGAGCACTATCCGTAAACCTCGCTGCTGACTATCAAGATGCCCCAACGATCTATGACCTGATGATGTCTACCGGGGTGGACCCCAAGAGCGCCATCCAGCAAACCGACATCGAAAACCTAGACATCATTCCTGCCAACATCGACCTCTCGGCTGCCGAGATGAACCTCGTTACCGAGATGGGTCGCGAGCGAGTACTCGATGGAATTTTGCACAAGGTCAAAGACGACTACGACGTCATCTTTATTGACTGCCAGCCCTCCCTTGGACTTTTGACCGTGAACGCCCTGACTGCAGCACATGGTGTTTTGATTCCAATGGCAACCGAATTCTTCGCTCTTCGCGGTGTCGCGCTACTGATTCAAACCATCGACAAGGTCAAGGCCAGAACCAACCCGACTCTCGAGCTCGATGGTTTGATTCCAACCATGCACGACGGCAGGACCCTACACGCCAAGGAGGTCCTGGAGCGTCTGCAGGAGGCATTCCCGGGCAAGGTTTTCGACACCGCAATCTCTCGCACGGTTAAGTTCCCAGACGCCACCGTTGCGAGAAAGCCCATCACGCAATTCGCACCCAGTTCCGACGCCGCCGAGGCCTATCGCAGGGTGGCAAGGGAGCTGGTGAAGCGTGGCAGTGCAGCTTGAATCAGATATTGATTTCCAGCTCCAGCTAGATAACTTTGAAGGCCCGTTCGACCTTCTGTTGCGCCTGATCGGCAAGCATGAGCTAGATATCACCACGGTCTCGTTGGCAAAGATCACAGACGATTTTTTGCAATACGTCAAAAAGCTTGATGCCAAACAGGAGATCGATTCCGCATCTGAGTTTTTGGTGGTCGCTGCAACCCTTTTGGATCTAAAGATCGCAACTCTTTTGCCACAGGGTGAGGCGGTGGATTCAGAGGATATTGCACTTTTAGAAGCCAGAGACCTGTTGTTTGCAAGGCTCTTGCAATATCGAGCTTTCAAGGAGATTGCGGCCTGGTTCCAGTCCTCAATTGACCTTGAGTCCGTCAGGACTCCTCGCCAGGTGAGACTCGAGGAGCAGTATCGCAATCTAAGACCCGAACTTGAGTGGAGCACGACACTAGAAGAGTTCGCAACCATTGCTCAGTTGGCGTTTGCCCCAAAGGAGATTCCAGGAGTTGGGCTCACCCACCTGCACGCTCCCAAGGTTTCTATCCA
>DATBNK010000079.1:0-2356 GCA_036554355.1 Aquiluna sp. | reverse complement strand
AAAAGTGCGGACTCGTTCAGCACGTTTGCAAGATCTGCTCCGGTGAAACCTGGGGTCCTTCTAGCAACCAGGGCCAGGTCGATGTCCTTATCGATTGGCTTGTTCTTGGCGTGAACCTTGAGAATCTGCTCGCGGCCCTTCAGATCTGGTGCGTTCACACCAACCTGGCGGTCAAAGCGGCCCGGGCGCAATAGCGCGGGGTCCAAAACGTCTGGGCGGTTGGTGGCTGCGATCAAGATCACATTGGTATTGGTGTCAAAACCGTCCATCTCGACCAAGAGCTGGTTCAGGGTTTGCTCGCGCTCATCATTACCGCCACCAATTCCGGTGCCGCGGTGACGACCAACCGCATCGATCTCGTCAACAAAGATGATTGCGGGGGCAGACTGCTTGGCCTGCTCGAAGAGGTCTCTAACTCTCGAGGCTCCGACACCGACAAACATCTCCACAAAATCAGAACCGGAGATCGAGAAAAACGGCACGCCGGCTTCGCCGGCTACCGCCTTGGCGATCAGGGTCTTACCGGTTCCCGGAGGACCATAGAGCAAAACGCCCCTTGGGATCTTGGCTCCCATGTCGACAAACTTCTTAGGGTTTTTGAGAAAGTCTTTAATCTCGGTGAGCTCTTCGAGAGCTTCTTCAATGCCGGCGACATCCTCGAAGGTGGTTGAAGAGGTTTCCTTGGTGACCATCTTTGCCTTGGACTTACCAAAGCTCATGACCCCTCTGCCACCGCCGCCCATTGAACTAAGTAGGAACCAGAACAGCGCCAAAATAATAATTAGCGGCAGAAGCGAACCAAGAATTGCCAAGAGCCAAGGGGTGGAGGGGACATCGTCGGTCCAGCCTTCGCTAATTGGAGAGCTGGCAACTATCTCTGCAACAGTGTCGGCCCTGCCGGAGACGAAGTAGAACTGGACGTATTCACCATTAGAGGAGTTGGCATTAATTAGTTGAACATCAACCCGCTGGTCACCGTCTATGACGGTGACGGACTTGGCTTGGCCAGTGCGAATGAGGTCGAGGCCCTCTTGGGTGTCGACTCGCTGGTACTGGTTGGTGTTCAGTAGTG
Organism: Aquiluna sp.; assembly: GCA_036554355.1. Lineage (GTDB taxonomy): Bacteria > Actinomycetota > Actinomycetes > Actinomycetales > Microbacteriaceae > Aquiluna. The sequence continues at coordinate 1,284 of DATBNK010000079.1, read as the reverse complement.
AGCTACCTATCAGTACAACCGAGAGCGCAAGCGCAATCCAGAACCATGGACCCTTGAAAAACTTCTTCAACTTCATAATCTTTGGCTAAGCCTTATCTTTGAAAGCGTTTAACTGTAGACGCTTGGTGCAAGCACTCCGACACCATCTAGCGAGCGATAACGCTCGTCGTAGTCAAGGCCATAGCCAACAACAAACTCGTTGGGGATATCAAACCCCACCCATCGGACAGCTATTTCAACCTTGGCAGCTTCTGGCTTTCGCAAAAGCGTCACTATCTCAACAGATGCTGCCCCGCGGGCCTTGAGATTGGCTGTGAGCCAGGAGAGTGTTAGCCCTGAATCAATGATGTCCTCAACAATTAGAACATCTCTGTCCTTCACGTCGGTGTCCAGATCCTTCAAGATTCTCACCACGCCAGAGGACATCGTTCCTGAGCCATAAGAGCTCACCGCCATCCAGTCCTGAGTGGTGGGAAGCTCCATTGCCCGAGCTAGATCTGCCATGAATGGCACGGCTCCCTTTAGAACGCCGACTAAAAGGAGGTTCTTGCCCTTGTAGTGCTCATCGATTTCGCCGGCAATTCCAGCGATTTTCTCGCGGATTTGCTCAGCTGTAACCAGCACTTTTGTAATGTCTGGGTGATTTAGCTGCACTAGTGCTCCCGGGGTCTCAGGATGATTTTTGAAAGAGAAGCTGATCCCTTACCCGCTCTACTGTAATGCCAGAAAGACTCAAGGGTTTCTGCCCGTGCCAATTGGTAATTAGCTCGGCAATCCCGAGCACCTGAGAGCGTGAAATCGAGCCTGCACCTTGCTCCAAAGCCATTATTTGCAACGCCTTATTTCTCAGTGCCGGATGAGCAGCCTCCAGCACCGAGACGCTGTAGCCATCATCTTTGGCGGCTTGGGCAATCAGCTCTTTGGCCTGAGAGGTCAAATAGTCATCGACCTCGGAGGCCAAAGCTGCCGTTCTAGAAAGCGCTTCGCTCACCCCGGGGCCAAGCTCCGATTCGATTTTCTGCATCAGATTTCTAATCCGAACTCGAGTGAAGGCATCGTCTTGGTTGTGCGGGTCTTCCCAGAACTCCACCCCGCTATCCAGGCAGGCCTGAGCCAAGTCCGACTTTTGAATCCCAAGCAGTGGTCGGACAATAAAACCATCCACCAGCTTCATGCCGGCAATTGATTTCAAACCCGAACCTCTTGTCAGACCTAACAACACCGTCTCAGCTTGATCATCGAGGTTGTGGCCGGTGAGAATAAAGTCCGCAGCGAGCTCTGCCA
>DATBNK010000087.1:0-1531 GCA_036554355.1 Aquiluna sp. | reverse complement strand
CAGTGGCTCAGAGATGGCCTTGGCATCATCAGCACCTCCGGTGCTGTTGAGGCACTGGCGTTAGAGGTGGACTCCTCGGATGGGGTCGTCTTTTTACCCGCACTCACCGGTCTGGGAGCTCCGTTTTGGGAGCCCGATATTCGCGGCAGCCTGTTTGGCATTACCCGCGGCACCACAAAGGCCCACATTGCAAGAGCGACTCTCGAGGCAATTGTTTATCAGGTTCATGCCGTCTTAGAGGCAATGCAAATGGACATGGGCAAGCGGCTGCAAGAGCTTCGGGTTGATGGAGGAGCCGCTGCCAATGACCTGATGATGCAGATGCAGGCAGATCTTTTGGGTGCGAGTGTGGTGCGAGCCAAGAACCTAGAGTCAACCGGTTTTGGGGCTGCGATGATGGCGGGTCTTGGGGCTGGAATCTTTGAATCTCAAAAAGAGCTGATGCAGCTCAATCCCCCAGCCCAAAAGTTTGAGCCAAGGTCAGACCTGAAGACCGGCTACCGGGCCTGGCTCAAGGCTGTTAGCGCCACCAAGAGTTACACCTAAAACTAAGCTTTAGGACATGTATGACGCAGAGTCCAAACTGGCCGCTCAGGCTCTGAGCGCTGGCTACTCTGCCGAGCAGATTATCCAAAACCTCGACCTCAGTATCCCCACTGGTTCAGTCACCGCAATCATTGGTCCAAATGGTGCTGGCAAGTCCTCACTACTGAAGGCCCTGGCTCGCAAGATCAAGGTCGCAAGCGGTTCGGTCTTGCTCGATGGCGTATCCATTACTTCTCTCACCAAAACCGAACTGGATCAAAGCATCGGTTTTTTAGGAACCATCCCGGCTGCCAGAAACTCGGAAACGGTGTTTGAGCTGGTATCGCGCAGCGCGATGGCAGCAAGCGGCATCTCTCGAGTGTCTCCGAGGCTCAAAGAGGAAATCGAGCTGTTGCTCGCCAGGACATCTCTTACCGAGGTCAAGGACAAGAAGGTCGGCGAACTCTCAAGTGGTTATCGGCAAGCTGCCGTGATTGCTGCCGCCTTGGTGAAAAACCCGCAGGTGCTACTGCTTGATGAGCCCACCAACTCACTTGACTATTCGCACCAGCTGCAGGTGATGAACCTGCTGTCATCCCTAAGGCGCGAGCGTGGGATGAGCGTTGTCGCCGTGATTCACGACCTAAACCTCGCGGCTCGCTTTGCCGATCAGATTGTGGTTCTCAAAGATGGTGAAATCATTGCTCAGGGGAAGCCCAAAGACGTGATTACCCCAAACAACCTGGCCACCGCTTTCAACATCCTGGCCAGGGTGATTGAGGACCCGGTTGGCAAAACTCCGATGGTTGTTCCGATTCGCCAGCTGGGATAGTTGGCGAATTGTTCACTTAGTTGCATAATAAGGAATGTAGTTCGTTGATGAAGGCGCAGTTACTAGCAGTGACGCCAAAGAGGCTTGCGCATATCAACGGATGAGGGCAAGGACTGGGCCCAAATAATAAATCGGTCGATTGTCTGGTTGTGAAACTCAATGCGCATCTTGCTC
>DATBNK010000086.1:0-1885 GCA_036554355.1 Aquiluna sp. | reverse complement strand
GAGCAAGATGCGCATTGAGTTTCACAACCAGACAATCGACCGATTTATTATTTGGGCCCAGTCCTTGCCCTCATCCGTTGATATGCGCAAGCCTCTTTGGCGTCACTGCTAGTAACTGCGCCTTCATCAACGAACTACATTTCTTATTATGCAACTAAGTTAACGAATTACCAACTACCCCAGTTGGCGGATCGGAACAACCATCGGAGTTTTGCCAACCGGGTCCTCAATCACCCTGGCCAAGATGTTGAAGGCACTAGCTAGGTTGTTTGGGGTAATAACGTCTTTGGGCTTGCCCTGGGCAATTATTTGGCCGTCTTTGAGGACCACAATTTGATCTGCAAAGCGAGCCGCGAGGTTTAGGTCGTGAATCACAGCAACCACGCTCATCCCACGCTCGCGCTTCAAGGAGGACAACAGGTTCATTACCTGCAGCTGGTGTGAGTAGTCAAGTGAGTTGGTGGGTTCATCAAGGAGCAGCACCTGCGGGTTTTTCACCAAAGCGGCAGCAATCACCGCAGCTTGCCGATAACCACTTGAGAGCTCGCCGACCTTTTTGTCCTTGACCTTGGTGAGAGATGTCCTCGCGAGCAACAGCTCAATCTCCTCTTTGAGCCTCGGAGAGACTCGAGAGATGCCGCTTGCTGCCATCGCGCTGCGCGATACCAGTTCAAACACGGTCTCCGAGTTTCTAGCGGCCGGGATGGTTCCTAGAAAGCCAATACTTTGATCCAGTTCGGTTTTGGTGAGAGAAGTAATGGATACGCCATCGAGCAAAACCGAACCGCTTGCAGCCTTGATTTTGCGAGCTAGGGCCTTCAGTAGTGACGACTTGCCAGCACCATTTGGACCGATGATTGCGGTCACTGAACCAGTGGGGATGCTGAGGTCGAGGTTGTGAATAATCTGCTCGGCAGAGTAGCCAGCGCTTAGCGCCTGAGCGGCCAGCTTGGACTCTGCGTCATACATGCCCTAAAGCTTAGTTTTAGGTGTAACTCTTGGTGGCACTCACTGCCTTGAGCCACCCCTGGTAGCCAGTCTTTAGGTTCGCTTTTGGCTCAAACTTTTGGGCCGGGGGATTGAGCTGCATCAGCTCATTTTGAGACTCAAAGATGCCGGCTCCCAGGCCCGCCATCATCGCAGCCCCAAAGCCAGTTGACTCTAGGTTCTTGGCTCGCACCACACTCGCACCCAATAGATCTGCCTGCATCTGCATCATCAGGTCATTGGCGGCAGCCCCACCATCAACCCGAAGCTCCTGCAGCCGCTTGCCCATGTCCATCTGCATTGCCTCCAAGACGGCGTGGACCTGGTAAACGATTGCCTCGAGAGTCGCTCTTGCAATGTGAGCCTTTGTGGTGCCACGGGTAATGCCGAACAGGCTGCCGCGGATATCAGGCTCCCAAAAAGGAGCTCCCAGACCGGTGAGTGCAGGTAAAAAGACGACCCCATCCGAGGAGTCCACCTCCAACGCCAGTGCCTCAACAGCACCGGAGGTGCTGATGATGCCAAGGCCGTCCCTGAGCCACTGCACCGCAGCCCCTGCAACAAACACCGAACCTTCCGAGGCATAGGTCTTTTGGCCATCGGCCGAAAGCCAACCAACGGTGGCCAAAAGCCCCTTCTCACTAAGAACTATTTCGCTGCCGGTGTTGGTCAAGATAAAGGCCCCGGTGCCATAGGTGGCCTTGGATTGCCCAACCTCAAACGCGAGTTGGCCAAACAGTGCTGCCTGTTGATCACCGGCCATGCCGGTGATTGGCAAATCCAGACCCAAGAAGTGTTCGGGGTTGGTCCTGGCAAGATCTCCCCAGCACGGGGTGATGGTTGGCAGGGCTGAGATAGGGATCTCGAATGCATCACAAAGCTTTTTGTCCCACTGCAT
>DATBNK010000078.1:0-5287 GCA_036554355.1 Aquiluna sp. | reverse complement strand
GAGAGCCCCGAGACAGGATTGAACTGTCGACCCCTTCCTTACCATGGAAGTGCTCTACCACTGAGCTATCGGGGCGTTAGCCATAAAGGCAACCGCAAAAGATTAGCACTAGCGAACCGCGGACGGCAACCGCCAAATCTGCAGATCGAGTGCGACGGCGTCATAGCGAATCTTGCCGCCAACCACCCTCAAGGCACCATTGCCAAACAGGTTCTCCGCACTCTCAATACCGCCAACCGCATCCTTTGGAATTTCGACCCTGCGGTCTTTTCCTCTGGAGGCAATAACCAAAACCGACTCGGTCTTAGATTCGCGAATAAAGGCCATTGCCTCTTTCGAGATATAGAGCCAGCGCATCGAACCCTCAACCAGTGAGCGGTGCTTTTTGCGAATCTGAGCAAGCCTGGAATAGGTCTCAATCATGGTGGTGTCGCTCTTGCGCTCGCCATTCCATGGAATCGGAGTTCTGGAGTATTCACCGTTTAGACCATCAAGACCAAACTCATCCCCGGCGAAGATCATTGGGATGCCGGGGAAGGTGAACTGCAATCCGGCGGCAACCCGCTGGCTGCCAGGAATTGTGAAGGTCTTAAACCTTCCGGTGTCGTGAGTGTCTAAAGCGTTCAGGTTATGCATGCGAACATGCCAGGGGAAGATACCTGCGAACCGATTGTGCAGCTGAGCAAACTGCTCGGCGCTGATGCCCTTGCGACCAATACCGACCTGGCCCTCTTCTCTTGAGTCCGTTGGATTCCAGAGCCAACGCCAGGCGGGTCTGGTGAAGTTCGAATAGGTCATCGTGGACTGGTAGTTGTCGCCCTCGACGTGGTTGGCGGCATCCGAGGTGAACTCGCCAATCAAGAAGGAATTGGGGTTGATCTCATCCATCGTCTTTCTGATGGTGTTGGCAACATCCCGATTGAAATCATCTCCACGAATAAGCCCAGTCATATTGGCAACATCGATGCGCCAGCCATCAAGGCCGTAGGGTGCCTTGAGCCACTTCGCCACCACGGAAGTTTTGCCCTCAATGAATCTCTTGCGGAGCTCTTTGGAGTTCCAGTTGAACTTTGGCAGTGATTTCACTCCCCACCAGGAGTCATAGGTCTTGTTGCCATTAGAAAAGTAATAGAACTCGGACTCTTGTGCCTTTGGGTTTCCATAGGCGGCTTTGAACCACTCGTGCTTGTCTCCTGAGTGGTTCGCTGTCAGATCTCCCATGACCTTGAGGCCCATGGCATGGGCCTTGTCAACAAGTGAGCTCAGCGCCTTGTTGCCACCCAAGAGTGGGTCAACCACCTCAAAGCTGGAGGCGTCATAGCGGTGGTTAGAACCTCCAGGGAAGAACGGGGTCAAATACAAAATGGTCGCGCCGACTTTTTTGAGGTGATCGAGGTGTTCCTCGATGCCCTTTAGGTCACCTCGGAATAGTTGCTCGGCGGTGCCAGGACCCTTGCCAATCACCTTGTCGTTCCACTCCTTGGGGATTGCCCACTCAGGGAGCTTGCGCTTGTCTGCCTCATCGCTTTTGGCAAAGCGGTCTGGGAAGACTTGGTAGAGCACAGAACCCGTTGCCCACTTCGGGACTTTGTTGTAGACATTGATTTTGAAATCGTCGCGGTCTGGCTGGTCGAGTTCGTGAAGGCCAACGGCGTTTAGCCAGAAACTCTCGTGATTTTTAAGCTCTATAAAAAACCGGTAGTGGACCTCTGGGTTATAGATAACTATCTGACCCTCATACCAGTCCCAACCGTGACGCTTCATCAGTGGCTTGAACTTAGGAGTTAGAAAACCCTCGCCGGAGTCTGACTGCCTGGCGACAACCTGCTTGATCTTGCCCATGGATTCGTGGATTCGAATCCGGATCTTGACCTTGTCCATAAGCTTTGGACGCTGATTTGCAACATAGAGTGCGGAGCCGTCGTGATGCGGCTTGAGGGCAAGGGGTTGAGGCATGACTACAACGCTACTAGCCCTTGACCGCACCGCCGGTTAGACCCGACACGATGTATCTCTGGAGATACAAGAACAAAGCAACAATCGGGATAGCAGCCAACACCGCACCGGCCGCAAACACCGTCCAGTTTTGACCAAACTGGTTCGAGACATACATGTACAAACCAACCGCCAGAGTTCTCGACTCGGGGTTGGTCAAGATGATGTTTGCCAGGATGAAATCGGAGCTGGTGCCGATAAAAGCAAGCAATCCAATGACGGCCAAGATCGGAGCTGCGAGCCTGAGGATAATGCCATAGAAGATCTGGGTGTGGGTAGCACCATCGATCTTGGCGGCCTCATCAAGCTCCTTGGGAATGGTGTTGAAAAACCCATACATCAAATAGGTGTTGGCTCCGAGTGCTCCACCGAGGTAGACCATGATTAGCGCGAGCTGAGATCCGATACCGAGGATTGGGAACACGTTTCCAATCTCAACCAGCAGTGCGTAGATGGCAACCAGCGCCAAAAGCTGCGGGAACATCTGAACCAGAATCAGGGTCAGTAGACCCGCTCTTCTGCCGGTAAACCGCAGCCTTGAAAACGCATAGGCGGCGAGCGCCGATAAAAACACCGAACCGATTGCTGCGGTGCCGGAGATAAACAGAGTGTTCACAAACCAGTTTGCATAGGGCCGATAGGGGTCATTGAACAGATCCCGATAGTTGTCCAGCGTGAAGGAGGTGAAAAGCGACGAGGTGAACTGCGTGGCATCTGCAAATGAGCCCGAGATCACATAAACGATCGGGAACAGTGCATAAACCACGACCACCATGCCGATGGCGTGACGCCACCCCTTGGTTTTGGCCCACCTGCCAAAGGTCAACTTGCGCTCATCGGTCAGGTTTGCCCGAGCAGCCTCATAGGCTTTGCGCTCTTGTTTGGTCATATCCGCCATTAGTTCACATCCTCTAGAGTCTTGGTCCTTCTAAAGGAGAAGTAGGAGATCGTTCCAACCACAAAGAAGATCAGAATTGAGAACGCCGATGCCAAACCAAAGTCTCTACCCTCCCCGGTGGAGAAGGCGATCTTGTAGACCATGGAGATCAGGATGTCGCTGTGGCCAACATTGATCGTGGCATCGAAGTCCTTTGGACCACCACCAGTCAATAGATAGATCAGCGAGAAGTTGTTGAAGTTGAATGCAAACGATGTAATCAACAGTGGTGCAACCGATACCAACAGCAGCGGCAACTTGATTAGCCTGAGCTGTTGCCAAGGCGAGGCTCCGTCGATACGAGCTGATTCCATCAGCTCTTCGGGTATCGACTGCAGTGCTCCTGTTGTGATCAGGAACATGTAGGGGAAACCAAGCCAGAGGTTCACCATCAAAATCGATATCTTGGCCAACAGCTCATCTGTGAGCCACGGCACCTCAGCACCACCAAGCAAGACCTGATTGATAAAACCAAAGTCCTCGTTCATCAACGCTCGCCAAACAAAGGCCGATAGGAAACCTGGGAACGCATAGGGCAAGACCATTGCCACCCGATACCAACGCTGTCCTCTGAGCTTGGCATCGTTGAACAAAATCGCCAGCCCCAAGCCAAGTGCGAAGGTGGTGATCACCGACAGGATCGCAAACGTGAAGGTCCAGAGCGTCACTCTTAGAAGCGGCCCCCTAATACCCTCCTCGGTCACCGCTCTGGTGAAGTTGTCCATGCCGATAAACACTCGCCAACCTGGAGCCAGCTTCTCGCCATCCTGTGCGGTGTAGATGCCCTGGCCGGTATCAAAGAAGACCTTGCCGTCTTCGACCCGGGTCATGGTGTCAAGCTCTTCGTTGAAATCCAGCCTTGGCCTAAAGGTCACAGCCTGCGAGGCATCTGGAGTCATGATGAAGTAGGACTCGATGTTGTCCTCTAGATAGACCCGCATGCGCAAGGCCTCTTGCTGGCGCTCGACCACCTGAGCAAACGAGAGCTCCTGGAACCCTTCGGAAGAAACCGCCTTGCCCAGTGAATTGAACTCAGGGTTAATCGCGGGACTAAAGACCTGGTCGGCCTGGCCGACCTTTATCTCTTGATTGCCCGCTTCGTCTATGAAGGTGACAAGAAAGCCCAACCCACCATCTGGTCCCTCAACGACGCTGAGCGGGTAAACATTGGCCTCTGGGACCCTGGTCTGGCCATTTAGCAGAAGCGCGTTGATGGCATCGGGCTTATCGGAGTTGTGCATGGTGCCGTAGTTGGTGAAGGCGATATACGCCGAGTAACCAACTACAAAAACTTGAAATATGAGCATGAAGATCAGCCCTGGGAGCAAGTACTTGGCCGGCAGATTGCCGCGCTTGAGAAATGCCCAGTTGACCAAAACGGTGACCAGGGTGACTATTCCGGCGAACAGGTAGTCCTGATTGGTAATAAGCACCATCACCGCGAACAGCATCGCGGCATCTAAGAGAGCCAAGAGAATGATCTTGATGACTATGCCCATCAATGACGGGGTGCCGCCATCGTTGAGCGCACTGTTTTTCCTCTTGCGCCCCTCGGGCAACCTAAAATCCAGGCCGAGTCTTTGCTCTGTCATTTGTTTCCTTGCAGAAGGTTAGTTACAAGAGAAAAAGGGGGCGCCTGAATGATACAGGCGCCCCCATTCTCGTTAGTTGATTTGATTAGCCAGCAATTGCTGCGTTGATCTCATCAATCATCTTCTGCCAACCTTCGCGAGGATCTACCTTGCCGTCGAAGATTGCTGCCTGGGTGGCACCCCATGAAGCCCATACGGAGTTCATTGCAGGGATGTTAGGCATTGGGGCTGCGTTGGCACCAGCTGCACCGAAACCGGCAACAATCTTGTTGTCACCAGCTGCCTCTAGGGCACCGATGTGAGCTGGGATGCGGCCACCAACCTCGAAGATCTCAGTCTGAACTGCCTCGGAGGCAATGTACTCAGAAAGGAACTTGTTTACATACAGTGGGTCCTCAGTCTGTGAGGAAACGTAGAAACCGAAGGCTCCCATGAACTGGTTAGGAGTCTCGCCACCAACTGAAGGCAGTGAGTAAATGGCGTAGCCATCTTCACCTAGAGCCTCAGCAATGCCAGGAGCAGCCCATGGACCGGTTACCCAGCAAGGGATCTCTCCGGCCTTGACACCAGCTTCAATGTCTCCGTAGCCCATCAGGCTTGCGGTTGGACCAAACTCGGCTAGCCACTCAGCGTATGCAAAGCCCTCTTCGCCAGCCATGCCGAGCTCTGAGGTGTAGGAACCGTCAGGGTTCTGCACGAATACTGGAGCACCAAATGAGGTCTGGAAGTAGTACATGTGGTACGAGTCAAGGTCATCTGGGTT
>DATBNK010000071.1:0-6622 GCA_036554355.1 Aquiluna sp. | reverse complement strand
GCGATCTCCTGGTCGTTATCTGCTTCGAACTCGACCAGCACTGCAGCGGAATCTGGACCAAGTCTTTCCACCACCTGATCAGGCAGCATTTTTTGCCCGTTGAGCGCTTCTAGGGAGGTGCGGTCCATCAGCTCAATTGCTGCAGGAGCAAATGTGATGATCTCCAGTAATTGATCATTTGCCGACTCAAGGCTCTCAAACAGCAGCAGATTGGTCTGCTTTGCCGCTTTGACCGGAAGGGTCTGCATCTCAATTTCGCCCAGAAATGCAAGGGTCCCTTCACTGCCGACCATCAGTCGAAGCAAGATATCCACTGGGGCGTCGTGATCTAGAAAAGCGATCAGGTTGTAACCCATGGTGTTCTTCAACGAGAACAGTCTTCTAAGTTCTTTGACCAGGTGCGGATCTGCGCGTATTTGATCCCGCTTTGCAATCAGGGTCTGGTAGATATCCGGCTTTAGCTGACTGAATAGCTGATCTGCATTATCCAGTGCGGTGTCGAGAATGACCCCGTCAGCGAAGACAATTTTTGCATTCAAGATAGTGGCGTAGCTGTTGAATTTGGTGCCGCAGGTCATGCCGCTTGAGTTGTTACTTACAGCTCCGCCGAGCGTGCTGGCAACCATGGATGCCGGGTCGGGTCCTAGTCTTTGCTTGTTCTTTGCAAGGTGGCCATTGAGCCTGGAAAGAGTCACTCCAGGTTCTGCAGTAATCGATGCTGCTCCGATGTTCTTGATTTCACCGAAGCTGCTCCGAGTGTCAATCACCACGCCTCGACCAACGGTCTGGCCGCTCAGGCTTGAGCCTCCGGACCGGAAGGTGACGGTGGACTTTGTGATACTCGCACCCTTTAGTAGCTCTGCAACATCGCTGATGCTCTGTGCTCTAAGAGTGGCTTCTGGGACTATTTGGAAGTGAGAGGCGTCTCTAGACCAAACCACATTGCGAGCCGAGGATTGTTTTAGTCGTGACTTCTCAAACCCTTGCGCTTCAAGCAATCCGAGTAGTTCGGAGTGGGTCATTGGGCAACAACCTTCCTGAAGGCAAGTCCAGCCTCCACCAGGTATTCGACTCTAGGACAGTTGTTCGCTGATGCGATCTTCAAAGCCCCCGCCCCCGGCACTGCCCCCATGACCTCGAATCGGATATCTTCTTCACGGAGCTGGTCCTGGAATGCCAAAACCGCGACCGAGTCTTGATGCGAAAGAACGCCTCCGCCGTATGCGACCAGATTGTTTCCAGTCTCTCGTGCACAGCTAATTGCAGACTCGGCTGCATGGCTGGCGGCCATAGAAAGGATCTCAATCGCCAGCTGGTCTCCCGCGCGACCTAGCTTGTCCAACACCTTGGCCAACTTTGCAATCTCAAAGGTGGTTAGCTCGCCCGCCCCGAGCCGTTTGGGCCATGTCGTGGATGCGCCAATCTCACTCTCGAGTGCTTCGAGCAATTTGCTATGGCCATGGAGCTCTGACTGCCGCTTGGACTCCCGAAGCGCCCTTAGGCCAATCCAGTGTGCGGAGCCGTAGTCACCGAGTGAGGCACCAAGGCCATCGACCCTGTGGTGGGAGTTCGAACCGATGCCAAATGCCAGCGCACCTGTGCCGATAACTGCGATAACTCCATCTTCGTTTTCGAAGTGGGCGTAATGGGAGCTGACCATGTCTGAGGTTACGACTGCGCTGGTTGCCCCAAAGTCGCGAATTATGGCATCGGCAATTTTCTCCGGCTTTACATCTAGTGAGGAAAACCCGCTCATGCCCAGCGCTACAGAGCTGAACTGCCTGCCTCCCAGTTGCTTCGCCACTTGACCAATTAGCGCAATGGTGTCGGACTCTCGATTCTTCGAGGTTGGTCCAGAACTGATTTCAGCAACCGCTTGAGAATCGAGACTCTGATAAGCCCTAATCCCCGAAGCTCCAAGATCCAGACCCAGGGCAAGGGTCACTTTGACATACCCGCTGTCAGTCCCGCCACCAGCTGCTTTGAAGCAATAAGGAACAGGATCACCAGTGGGATAGTCGCAATGGTTAGACCGGCAAACAGAGTCGCCCAGTCGGTCTGGTATTCACCAAAGAATCTTGTTAGTCCCACGGGCAAAGTGTATGAGGCGCGATCACGCATCAGCATCAGTGGGTAGAAGAAGTCGTTCCAAATTGGCACAAACCTAAACACCACAACCGTGGCAATTGCTGGCCTAACCAGCGGCAACATGATGAAGAAGAAGGTTCTGAAGTAGCCGGCACCGTCGATTCTGGCCGCCTCCTCAAGCTCTATTGGCAACTGCCTAAAGAAGGCGGCCAGAATGAATGAGGAAAACGGAATGCTCAGAGCCGCGTAGACCAAGATCAGTGCGCCAAGGTTGCTAATCAACCCCAATGCATCGAATAGATAGAAGATAGGCAATATCGCCAGGAACACTGGGAGGAGGAGTCCCGAAAGGAATAGACCCTCCAGCCAGACAAATACTTTGCGCTTGCTCCTGGCGAAAACATATGCGGCAAGCAGAGAAACTGCGGTGCCGAGGAAAACCGAACTGATGGTGACAAACATCGAGTTGATGAAGTAGGTCTCGAACGAGGCAGTGACCCAGGCCTTCTGGTAACTCACCATGTTGAGGCCCTCGGGCAACCCCAGGGGTTCCTTCGCCATCTGCTGAGTGGTTCTGAACGAGTTCAGAATCATGATTGATAGCGGAGCCAGTGAGACGAAGGCGTAGAGCCAAAGCAGGAAGTGCTTTGGCAAAAGCAGAATATTAAAGCGTTTTTTCATTAGCCGTACAGCTTCCTCTCGCCTCTAGCGAGGGCAAACCTCAGGGCCACTGCCACTCCAAAGATGAATAGGAACAACACCATCGCCAAGGCGCTGGAGTTTCCGATTGAACCAACGTCGCCAGATTCAAAGGCGGTGCGATAGAACAGCAAGGCCATGACGTCTGTGGCGCCAGCAGGTGATCCCGTAGAGCCACCAACCGCATAGGGAATTGGGAAGGCCTCCATAGCCCCAATGAAAGTCAGAATTGAAACCGTGCCCAGCGCGGGCAGCAAAAGTGGCAGCGTGATCAGACGGAAACGCTTGGGTCCTGAGGCGCCGTCAATTTCGGCGGCCTCAGTGATCTCCTCCGGGATGCCACCGAGAGCCGCCCCATAGAGCAGCATCGGGAAGCCGATCCACTGCCAAGCGGTGATAAAGACAATTGCCCAGATAGCGGTGTTGGGGTCTCCCAACCAGGGGTGGGCAAATTCACCCAAACCAACCTGCTTCAAAATGGCATTCACAGGACCAAATAGTGGTGAAAGCAATAGTGACCAGAGGTAGCCAACTACCAGAGGTGATACCAGGTAGGGCATTGCAAACATGGTCTGGAAAAGTCTTTTGAGTCTGCCGATTTTGTGCAGTGCAACTGCAAGCCCGAGCCCAACAGAGTTCTGGAACACCATCGCACCAACAAACAACAGCAGGTTGTGATTGAAGGCGTTAGGGAGATCTTCGTCAAATGGGGCGCGAGTAAAGATTGTGACGTAGTTGTCAAGGCCAATAAACGGGCCTTGCAGGGTGCCCTTCCAGCTAAAGAAGGAATAGCTCAGGGCAGTTGCCAGGGGGTAGAGGATGAAGATCGAGAACAGCAGCAGTGCTGGCAGCACGAACAGCATGCCGACACGAAACGGCATCTGTGCGTGAGACACAACTCTCTTCTTCATCCTCTAACCCTTAGCTATTTAGTTGCCTAGTTAGGCGCCTGGTACGAACCAGGTTGAGATACCAGTTTGTAGCTTGTCAGCTACTCCCGATGCACCCATGTCGCCTAGGAACATGCTCTGGATTCCCTCACCGATCAGAGTAGAACCAGTTGGGTCACCAAAACGCATGTCAACCAGGTTGATGTATGCCGTTGGGCCAGAGAGGAACAGCTCGTTCATCTCCTTCATGAGTGGGTCAGAGTAGCTCAAGCCCTTGATGACGGAGAACTGCTTGACCTCGTCAACGAAGAGCTGTCCGAACTCAGGGGTGGCAAGCCAGTTCAGCAGCTTGATGGCTGCCTCTTGGTTCTCACCTGCTGCGTTGATAGCGAAGCTACCGTCTCCCCAACCAGCCGATAGTGGCTTGTCAGAAACAGCACCGGGAGGTGGTGGGACAAGGTAAACACCAAGCTCCATGTCAGGTGCCTGAGTAGCAAAGGTTCCTAGCTCAAAGCTTCCGCCTGGGAACTGTGCTGCAAGACCTGAGGTGAACTGAATCTGGGAGTCAGCGTAGGCAACACCAACAACGTCATCGACCATGTAGTTGGTCATCTGGTTCACGATGTCGATTGATGCCACATAGTCAGGGTCAGTGAAGTCCTTGGTGCCTGCAAGCAGTGCATCGCGGAATTCAGGACCACCGTAGCGAGCAGCTCCAACGATCTCGTGGAAGATTGGCAACATCCAGGCATCCTTGGCACCAAGTGCCATTGGGGTGTAGCCGCCAGCCTCAATTGCTTCGTTCAGTGCAACAAACTCATCCCAGGTGGTGGGCTCGGTTAGACCAAGCTCGTCAAAGATGCCCTTGTTGTAGAAAACCTGCAGGGTCTGGGTAGCGAATGGAACTCCGTAGAGCGATCCGTCATTACGACCAGTCGCTGCAGCAAGCAAGCTCTGCTCAACGTTTGAAACATCGACAATTCCGTCGATTGGTAGCAGCTGTCCAGCCTCAATAAGCGGCTGAACTCCACCGTATGCACGAACCATTGCCAAGTCGGGTCCGTCAGATCCTTCAAGACCGGTAGCCAAAATCTGGTTGTACTCGGTGTTTAGGAATGCTTCGAACTCAACTGTCACGCCTGGGTTTTGTGCCTCGTAGACGTCGAAGATGGTGTTGTACTTCTCAACATCCTCGGTTCTCCACGACCACATGGTCAGGGTTACTGGTTCAACCGGCTCAGCCGTCGCGGTAGTCGTTGGCTGGCTGGTCTCAGTTGGCTCTGGCGTTGCTGGTGCGCAACCGGCAAGTACTAATGCCGATACTCCAAGCAAACCGAGAGCACTTAGTCTCTTTCGCAATTGTTTCTCCTTAGCTTCGTCGCTGTCGGCTGTGTTTGTTCTTTATGGGCTAGCCAAACCCACAAACCTATTTGTCTTGGGCTTTCGCCAAAGACTCCAGTGCTCGCTGCACCACACCACCTGCTTTTTCCAAGTGAGGTTGCGCTAGAACTGGGGTGACCCCTGAGATTCCCGAAGTCAGCGCCAATTTGAGATCTCCACCACTTTGGCCAAGAAGCTCGGTTGCCGTTGACTCTGAGACTCCAGAGCCTTCCATCAAGATGCGGATGCTTCTTGAGTGAAGTTTTTCGTTCGTCGCGACCATCGACACCATCAAGTTCGAGTAGGTCCGACCAAGCCCAACCATCAGGGCCGTGGAAAAGCCAGATAGCACTGACTTCTGGAAAGTGCCCGCCTTGAGACGGGTCGAGCCGGTCAAGATTTCAGGACCGGTGTCACCGGCAATCAAAACGTCTGCCAGGTGGCCAAGTTGAGGCTCTGGAACGCATGCAATAAGGGAGGTCTTTGCCCCTTGAGCCCGGGCTGCAGTCAGTGCGCCACCGACATAGGGGGTTCTGCCAGATGCGGCTAGCCCAATCACAACATCGCCTTCGCGAACCTTGCCTGCGTCAGCCATGCCGGCTTCGAAGTCATCCTCCGCGTTCTCCACAGAGGTCAGTAGTGCATCTAAGCCTCCGGCCATGTGTGCCTGCACAGCCTCTCTAGGCGAGTGAAAAGTTGGGTAAAGCTCAGCTGCATCCTGAGTTGCAATGCGACCCGAGGTTCCCGCTCCAAAATAGTGAACGCTGTTTCCCGAAGAGATTGCCTGGACCGCCAGTGCAACAAGCCTTGAGGTGTTTGGAATCTGCAGCTTGGCTTGCTCAATAGCAAAACCGTCTTCGTCGTTGATCAGCTCAAGGATTCGCTCAGGCTCTAAAAGATGGAGATCCATGCTCTTTGGATTACGAATCTCAGTGGGCAGGTCAAGCTGAGCGAGCTGTCCGGTGCCATTTGTAATCTGAGCCATGCAGAGAACTTATTGCATAAATTTCAGAACCTCGCTATTTTTTGAAAAAATTTATCAATTTGAAATACTTTTTCAGAAATGATTGTCTGGCAGGATGTTCAGGGAAAAGGGGTCCGATGTTTGATTTAGTGCAACGAATCAACGCCTACCGCCAAAACATGACCCCGTCTCAAAAGGTTCTGGCCGACAAAATACTTTCAAACATGGAGGGTGCAGCCCACCTCACCATTGCCGAATTGGCCGATTTTGCAAAGGTTTCCTCAGCAACAATCACTAGATTTTGCGAAAGCCTGGACTACTCGGGGTATTCAGACCTGAAGGCCGCAATCGTTATTGCCATTGATCGCCAGCGCAGCGTCAAGGAAAAATTTGCGATTGGCGATGGCGATATCACTGAAGATGACTCGATAGACGAGACCCTCTACAAAATCTCATTCCAGGAGGCCGAAGCCATTTCTGACACTGCTCGAACGGTGGATCGAAAATCTCTCGATGCTGCAGCCGAGGCAATCATGAGTTGTCGCAGGCTTGATATCTATGGCTTAGGTTCCAGCTACCTAGCCGCTTTAGACCTCCAGCA
>DATBNK010000070.1:0-7274 GCA_036554355.1 Aquiluna sp. | reverse complement strand
GCAGCGAAGAGCATCCATTGCCTGCTCCAACTGGTTTTCGAGGTCCCAGCCATCGGCTGCGTCAATCTCTTCTTGAAGTGTTCCCATCTCTGCCAGCAAGGTGTCGTAATCGGCATCTGGGTTAGCGAGTTCGGCGCTAATCTCGTTGAAGCGGTCAATCTTTGCCATCAATGGAGCAACGGCCTCCTGGACATTGCCCAAGACGGTCTTCTCTTCATTCAGCGGCGGCTCCTGCATCAGCATGCCGACGCTGAACCCCGGAGTCAGCCTTGCCTCACCATTTGATGGACTGTCGATGCCGGCCATGATCTTGAGAACCGATGACTTACCAGCACCGTTTGGGCCAACGACACCGATTTTTGCACCTGGGTAAAAGGCCAGGGTGACATCGTCCAAGATGACCTTGTCGCCATGGGCCTTGCGAGCCTTGATCATCTGATAAATAAATTCAGCCAAAGTGCTACCAATCCGAGATTGCGATACGCGAGAGAAAACCCCTCTCCGACAATGGAGTTTAGCCGAAGAGGGGTTTTGGGTAGGCCGGGTAGCAGTGGGAATTGGGGGGCGCCGCTTATCCCGGCCACACAGAGGCTAAGCCGGTTGTAGCTCAACCTCCGATTCCTCTTCCTCGGGATCGGGGCTGTGAGTTGTTCTTTCGAAGCTTGAAACGCCAAACATGAGATCGTGACCAATTGACTGGGCGTCAATCTCGACCGCGGTGCCATTTCGCTCACCGTTGTCCCAGTCTCTAATCTTGAGCTTGCCTCTAACGATTACGCGGTCGCCCTTAACGATTGACTGGGCGGCATGGTCGCCCAGTTTTCGATAGCAGTGCACGGAGTACCAGTTCGGCTGAGTCTCCTCCCAGCGCTCAGTTTCAGGGTTGAACTTGCGCCCGACCGATGCCATTCGGAAGGAGGTGATGTTGAGATCTGGGTTGGGGTTAGTCACCTTTGGGTCGGTGGCGACGAAACCGGTGACGGCAATTATGTCTGTCATGGCTGACCTTTCTGATAGTTGGTCAGCACAGCCTCTCAAGCACGAAATACTAGCGAAAGGGGTTTTTGAAATCTGTGGATAACTTTGGCAAAAAGTTAGATGTTAGGCCAAAAGTGTGGAGAACTTAGCTCTAACTTTGGAGACCTTTGGCGCAACCACTGCGACGCAGTAACCCTGGTTTGGGTTTTTGGCGAAGTAGTCCTGGTGGTATTCCTCAGCTGGGTAGAAATCTCTCAGCGGCACGACCTCGGTGACGATGTCGTCTCCCCACATCTCCTTGGCGCGCTCGATAGCTGCTTCAAAGATCTCTTTTTGCTCGGGGCTTTGATAGAACATGCTGCTGCGGTACTGAGTGCCGACGTCGTTGCCCTGGCGATTGAGCTGGGTGGGGTCGTGCAGGGTGAAGAAAATGTCCAAAATTTGCTCTTGGGTAATCACTTCGGGATCGAATGTCACAGACACCACCTCGGCATGTGAAGTGTTGCCATTACAAACCGCTTCGTAGTTCGCGGTCTCCTTGGCTCCACCGGTGTAACCGCAGGTCACATCAGAGATCCCGCGGAACTGAACGTAGGCAGAATCAAGGCACCAAAAACACCCGCCACCAAGCACAAAAGTTTCCATATCTACCTAAACTACATTGGCTGGTGGTTTGATTCCTGATAAGTGCCAGCCAGAAAGAGCAGAATTGAGCCAGAAGCACCCAACGCTTGGTGTTTTATATGCCTTAGCCGCAGCACTTTTATTCGGCGTAAACGCCTCCACAACCAAAGTCATTATCGAATCGGGCATTAGCCCCGAGATGGTGGTATTTGTTCGCTCCCTGACCGCAGGGATAATCGCACTCATTTGGGCACTCATAGCCAACCCCAGGCTGCTCAAAGTTCCGAGAAAACTAATTCCAACCCTCATCCTCTTGGGGATAGTTGGGGTTGGAATGCTGCAGTGGACATACTCACTCGCGGTCACCTACCTACCGATTGGCGTGGCGCTTCTGATTGAGTACACCGCCGTGTTGTGGGTGCCGATCATTGCTCTGGTGTTTTTCAAAGAAAAAGTAAAACGGCAGATCTGGCTTGGAGCAGCCTTGGTGCTCGGTGGCCTTGCGGTTGTGGGACAGGTTTGGGATTCACAGCTGGATGCGGTCGGGGTGTTCTTTGGCTTTGCCGCAGCGGCTTCACTCACCACCTATTTCATTACCGGGGAGCGCATCCAGCGGCACCTGCCAACCAATGTTGTGATGACCTACGGCATGGCAATTGCCACCTTCATCTTCTTGATTGCCTCGGATTTGGGAAGTTTTGATTTCGGAAAACTCGATCTCGCAGTTGACCTAAGTGGCAACCTCGCAGGCTTTAGCGCTCCGCTCTGGGCAATGTTCATCTTTATGGGCGTCACCGGATCGTTTATGCCAATGGCTTTTAGCTACCTAGCGCTTCGTCACCTGAGTGCAACGGTGGTGGGAGTGGTTGCAACCTTGGAGACGGTGACCGCCGCAGTGATTGCACTTTTGTGGCTTGGGGAGGCGATTAGCACGACCCAAGCCTTGGGAAGTATGGTGGTTATTGCAGGAATCCTGTTAGCGCAAACCGCGCGTAAGCAAAAAACAGTGAAAGTAGTTGATTAGTTTGGCAACAATGGAGCTCACCCTCGACACCTTCGAGTCGACCGTGACAAAAGAAGGCATCACCTTCGTCGACTTTTGGGCAGAGTGGTGCGGACCTTGCAAGATGTTTGGTCCAATCTTTGAAAAGGCATCCGAGGACTACCCGGAGATCACCTTTGCGAAGGTTGACACCGAGGCGCAGCAGCAGCTAGCCGGCATGGCTGGAATCTCCTCGATTCCAACCCTGATGATTTTCCGCGATGGAATCCTTTTGTTTAACCAGGCCGGTGCACTGCCCGGTCCAGCACTGGAAGACCTAATTGGCAAGGTGCAGGAAATAAACATGGACGAAGTCCGCGCCGAAATCGCCAAAGAAAAACCGGCGGAGTAGCAACCAACAGCATGCGCAACAACTCACTTGCCATGCTGGCAACCATTACCTCAATAGGCATTCTGGCCTGGTGGGTTGGTTTTTTTGATCCCGAAACCTGCTCTCCAGATGCCCAGGTTGAGGGCTGGACCTCTTGTGAATCAATCGCTCAGGAGCGAAACATTGCACTGGTGTTACTCATCGGCATAACGATCTTTGCAATCGCCGTCACGACCTATAGCGCTTATAAGAAGCGTAAGCGCTAGAGAACCTCAGCAAGGTCTGCGGTTTCAAATTCGCTAAAGACATCAGAGACCGCCTTGTAGACGATCTTGCCCTCATGCACATTTAGCCCCAGCGCTAGCGATGCATCATCGCTAAGCGCCTTTTTCCAGCCCTTTGAGGCAATCGCAATCACGTAGGGAAGCGTGGCATTGGTGAGTGCTCTGGTCGAGGTGGCTGGAACTGCCCCTGGCATGTTTGCAACGCAGTAGTAAATGGTGTCGTGCACCATGAAGGTTGGGTCATCGTGAGTGGTGGGTCTGGAGTGTTCAAAGCAACCGCCCTGATCGATTGCGATGTCCACCAGCACAGCGCCCTTTTTCATGGTCTTGACCATCGCATCGGTCACGAGCTTTGGAGCCTTCTCGCCAGGAATCAACACCGAACCGATCACTAAATCAGCATCCTTGAGCTGCTCCGCAATCTCATAGCCTGTTGAAACCCTGGTCTGCACCTGGCCGTTGAACCTGGCATCCAGTTCACGCAATCTTGGAATCGAAAGATCAATCACTGTGACATCGGCTCCCATGCCGTTTGCCACAAACGCAGCCTCGGTGCCGGCAACACCGCCACCGATCACCACGACCTTTGCCCTTGGGGTGCCGGGCACTCCACCCATCAAAACCCCTGTGCCACCATTGAACTTCATCAGCTGGTTCGCACCAATCTGAGAGGAGAGCCTCCCGGCAACCTCACTCATTGGTTGCAATAGCGGTAGTGATCGGTTCGGAAGCTGAACTGTTTCGTAGGAGATGGCAGTGGTTCCAGATTTCACAATCGCATCGGTGCAGTCCCTTGATGCCGCAAGGTGCAAGAAGGTAAACAGCACCTGACCTTCTCGCATCAGTGAGTATTCGGTAGCGATTGGCTCTTTTACCTTCACGATCATCTCGGCCTTGGCCCAAACATCCTGTGCGGTTGCGCTCAGGCTCGCTCCGGCTGATACATACTCGGCATCTTCAAAACCAGAACCAACACCAGCACCAGCCTCGATCAGCACCTGGTGCCCTCGACTAACGAGCTCGTGAACCCCCGCTGGGGTCATCGCAACGCGATTTTCGTTGTTCTTGATTTCCTTCGGGACACCAACCAGCATGTTTGCTCCTTCAACAATTACGCCAATAATCACAACATCTTCGACACTTTCGCCACTAAATCGAATAATCTTCATAGAAAAGCTGTAAGCAACAACTTTTACGCCCCAAATGGAGATTTCAAATGCAGAATCCGAAGAATATTCAACCTCAGCTAGATGGCACTGACCTCGAGATTCTCAAGGAGCTGTCCGCTAACGCCAGAATCTCAAATGCTGAGTTGGCCCAAAAGGTTGGCATTGCAGCTTCAACGTGCCTGGGACGAGTCAGGAGTCTGGTTGAACAGCGAGTGATTAGATCTTTCTCCGCCGAGATTTCACCAGCTGCACTCGGGCTCGAGCTCCAAGCAATGATATCCGTGACCCTCAGAGCTGGAGCGAGAGCGAACCTCGCTGCATTCATGCAGTCGATGCGTGAGCACCCACAGGTGATTCAGGTGTTCTTCCTGGGAGGTGCAGAGGACTTTTTGGTCCACGTTGCCGTGAGAAATTCCGAAGAAATCAGGGAGTTTGTTCTAGAGCAACTAAGCAACAACGCCTCGGTTGCCAACACCAGAACCAACATAGTTTTCGAGCACTCCCACAAGGGTCCAATTAGCTAGAGTTGGGGAGCCAACAACCCAGGAGTCAATCAATGCGTGACGGTGCGAGGATGCACACTCAGAGCCCCGAAGCCAAGGAACTGAGAAACCAGATTGTGCAGTACGCAATCGAGCGCATGGATCTAGACCCAGCCCCACTAGATGCCCCACAGACCAAACAGTGGCTCGAGAAAAACGTGCCGCAAACCATCACAGAAACAGGTGTTGGCGGCCAAAAGGCAATGGAGATATTTGGCGAGCTATTGGCTCCTGCCACCATCTCAACTGACCACCCGAACTTTTTGAGCTTCATCCCAAATGCTCCGAGCGAAGCAGCTACTTTTTTTGACCTCGTGGTCTCGGCCTCCTCTATCTATGGCGGGTCTTGGATGGAGGGCTCAGGAGCGGTCTACGCCGAGAACCAGGTCTTGGAGTTTCTAGCCAAAGAAGTTGGGTTGCCACAGGGCGCTGGTGGCCTGTTTGTTCAAGGTGGAACTCTGGGTAACCTCTCGGCTCTTGTAACCGCCCGAGAGGTTTATAGACAAACTCACTCGCTACCCGATTCCACACCCTTGGCGGTGATCTGCAGCAGAGAGGCGCACAGCTCTCTCTCCGCGGTCGCCAAGGTGATGAACTTCAAGCTGATCAAGGCAGAGGTTGACGAACTTGGAAAGCTCACTGGCTTAGCTGTTCAAAGAGCGCTGCAGGAAACAAATGAAAAGGTGTTTGCGGTTGTGGCAACCGCAGGAACAACAAACTTTGGCATCGTCGATCGCATCGACGAGATAGCAAAAGTGACCTCTGCCAATGGCCTCTGGCTGCACATCGATGGCGCATATGGTCTAGCCGGAATCCTGGACCCTGCAACCAAAGGACTGTTTGCCGGAATTGAGAACTGTGACAGCTTCATTGTTGATCCACACAAGTGGCTCTATGCACCATTCGATGCCTGCGCCCTGGTCTATAGAAATCCGAAGCAGGCCAGAGCTGCTCACATGCAAAAAGGTGAATACCTTGAAGCACTAAACGACTCCCCCGACCACAACCCAGCTGACTACGGCTTTGGTCTAACCCGAAGGGTGAGAGGCCTACCGCTTTGGTTCTCGATGGCCACCCACGGCATTCAGGCCTACCGCGATGCCATCGCGCTAAACAATCAGCTGGCCCAAGACATTGCCCAAGAAATAGGCCAAAGACCCTACCTAACACTGATTCGAGAACCAGAACTCTCGGTTGTGGTTTTTGAGCGAAACGGTTGGGCTCAAAGCCAATATGACGCTTGGTCTGAACAGCTTCTCAATTCAGGTGAAGCATTTGTGTTGCCCTCGAGTCACCTGGGAAGACCGAACCTGAGATTTGCAATCATCAACCCCAAGACCAGCTTCGAGGATCTCAAAAAGATCCTCGACTCACTGGAGGACCAATGAAAATCACCAAGGTCGAAGCTCCGAAATCGCTCTCAAGAGTAAGAGAGCCCGAGCGCGCAGCCATCAGGGTCGCAGCCATCCAGTTCAGCTGGCGTGAGAATCAAACCGAGCACCAAGAGATGATCGCTTCCGCGATTCGCAAAGCAGCTTCAGAGGGAGCGCAGGTCGTGTTCCTACCTGAACTAACCCTCTCCCGATACCCGGCAGACATTGTCCCCGAAGGGTCTCCTATTGAAACCGCAGAGGATCTTGGCTCAGGTCCAACCATGCAACTGGTTTCAGGCCTGGCAAGAGAGCTAGAGATATATGTTCACGCCTCAGTCTTTGAAGACAGGAACTTCGATGACCAAAGAGGCCTCAACACCGCAATCATTGTTGGGCCCGATGGAAAACTAGTCGGGGCAACGCCAAAGCTGCACATTCCGGTAACCGAAGGGTATTTCGAAGATAGGTACTTTCAGCTCGGTCCAAACCACAACCCATATCCCGTCTACGAACTGGGGTTAGCGGGAAGCCCAAAGATTGGACTTCCAACCTGCTGGGATGAGTGGTTCCCGGAGGTTGCCAGAGCCTATGGCCTAAACGGTGCGGATATTCTTTGCTATCCAACAGCCATTGGTTCAGAACCCGATCACCCAGATTTTGACACCGAGCCACTTTGGCGACAGGTGATTGTTTCGCATGCCATTGCAAACGGATTGTTCATTGTTGTGCCCAACAGGTTTGGCAACGAAGGCCGCATCAATTTTTACGGCTCGAGTTTTATTGTCGATCCTTATGGGCGCATCCTCGCTCAAGCCGCCAGGGACACAGACGAGATATTGATTGCAGATCTTGATCTAGACCAAAGACGAGACTGGCTTGAGCTGTTTCCGTTTTTTGGAACCCGCAGGCCAGACACCTACGGGGTGCTAAA
>DATBNK010000062.1:0-5133 GCA_036554355.1 Aquiluna sp. | reverse complement strand
TAATGCCACCGAGCAAGGTCGCAAGCTTGTTTCCGACGCCTATGAGCTTGAACAGCGCGCCACCATCAAGGCCACCGATGACTACTTTTTGGAAGAGGCCTGGCGAGCCAATGCCAAGAAGCTGACTTTTCAAATGATTCCCTCAACCGCGATTGTTCGTGAGCGCAAGTTGCAGGAACCCGGTTCAAGAGACGCGTTCTTTGCCTTTGGCTCCTCGGGCAATGTTGCAGATTTCAAGGACAAGGTTGTTCAGCACGGTCAGGGCAAAAAGGTTGGACCTCGCAAGAAGCTGCTCAAGCTTGCCAAGAGGGTCGAGAAGGCACTGCCGGATGGCATCAAGAAGCCATTGCGCCGCATTGCCGACCAGGTTGGCGTGACGGGTGTTTTGACTGCCGGCAAAGCCAAGAGCATTGACCCAGAGCGCTTCCGCATGGTTGGCGAGATGCTCGGTTCTGGCGCCAAGGGCGACAGTGCTGGTTTTGAAAAAGCTCAAAAAGAGTTCGATGCCCAGTACATCGCCAGCTATGGCGAGGGTGCAACCATCGAGGCTGCCCAAGCTTTCTTGCACTACTCAGCCAAGCCCTCAGAAAAAGAGCTAAAACTTGCCTGGTGGTCAAAGCCCTTCCCAGGAAACTTTGGAGACTGGCTAAGCCCGCTGATTGTCTCTGAATACACCGATGCCAAGATCTTGCTGCAGTCTCCGGTGAAGCCGGCTTCAAAGAAGCACCTCATTTCACTTGGTTCAATCGGTAGGTTCATCAAGCCAAACTCCGTTGTGCTTGGAACCGGCATCAGCTCGATGGACATCGAGCTAAACAAAAAAGCTGACTACATCTCTGTCCGCGGTCCACTGACCGCGGAGCTTGTAAAGCAATCGGGTGGTCCTGAGGTTTCTAGCTTTGGTGACCCAGGGGTATTGCTCTCCGATGTTTACCCGCTCAAAAGAGTCGCAACCAATGGCAGGGTTGCCTTTGTTCGTCACTTCTCTCACACAGGTTTGCCGATGCAGCTGCCAGACAACGTTGACGAGATCTCGGTAATGCGATCAAGGCCTAGGGACATTGAGAGCTTTGTGACGGCGCTGATTGGCTATGACCAGGTGGTCACTAGCGCCATGCACGTAATGATCACTTGCCAGTCCTATGGCATTCCATGCGCGCTGGTGAGCTTCGAGGGTGCTGAGGAGAACGTTCACGGCACTGGCATCAAATACGAGGACTACGCCCTTGGTGCTGGGGTTGAGGTTATGAACCCAAGTGTTGTTCCGCTTGATCTGCGCAAATACGACTACCAAGGGCTAGTTCGAACCATCGAGGTCAGTGAAACCAAAAAGGCCGAGGTTCGCGATGCAATGCGAGAAGCCCTTTCTAGGTTTGGACTCTAAGTGAAGAAAATTGCCACCGAGCTCTGGGCCTCTTCGAGACTTTTAGTCCCGAAGGGCCGCTATCGGTGGCAATTGATCATGCTGGTAGTAATCGCGGCAGCGATCCCAGTGACCGAGTTGTTGGTTGCCAAGCTGTTCACCGACCTGGTAGTTGATGGGGCTAACAGGCCACTATCGGAGATTGTGCTGGCAGTGGTTTTGTTTGCGGTCTTGTTTGCAACTACGAGAGTTGCCAACTATGCCCAGAAGACCTACCGGGTGAAGTTCTTTGACAAGGCGTTTGGTGCCGATGACAGGGAAAGAAGCTCAACCAAGGAGTCTTGGGAGTGGGCAATGGGTCTTGAGCTTGTGAACGTGCTTTCGTTTTTGACTCAGCTGTTTGTGATTGGTGGCTTCTTCTTTTTGCTGAACCCAACCTTTGCTGGAATCAACCTGGTTTTGATCCTGGTGGTTTTGCAAGTGATGGGCGTGCTGTTCAAACGCCAGCTCAAAAAACAACGCGGCTTTGTTGAGAAAAAGCGCGCCAAGAAGGTAGTAACTCCTGCAGAGCGACTTGGTTCGCGAATTCAACAGGCTGAGTTTGGGACGCTTTTAGCAAGTTTTGGTGTCGTGCTCTTGATGGGAGGGCTGATTTGGTTCAGCATTGAGGGCATGATCTCGCTCTCTAACACCATCGTGTTCTTCTTGGGCCTGCGCCTGCAGAACACCACCTTTAGCTCTGTGTCTTCATCCCTGATGAGATTTGCCAGGGCAAAAGCAAACAGCTTCTGATGCAAAAGCTCACCATCGGCTACTCAACCTTGGCAGACCGGGTTGGCGCTATTGCCTCGCCCCCGGTCCATCGTGACTGGGGAGTCTCAATAGTCATTCAAAACCCCGAATCAATCGCCTGGCGAGGCGAGCGTCTCGCGCAGCTGATGCTGCGCGATGACATCGAGGTCCAAGAGCTCAATAGCCTCGGGGTGGCAAAGAGCAGAAATAGAAACATCTGGCTCGCCAAGGGCGAGTACCTGGTCTTTGGTGATGACGATGTCGAATTCGATGTTGATGGCCTCACCAAGGCCATTGCCTATCTCGATGACCACCCGCAGTATTCACTGCTGTTGGCAATGGCTAAGGACTCAAGCGGTAAGACAAGAAAGCGCTACCCCAAAAAGATCGAGAATCTGACAAAGTTCAACTCTGCCAAAGCTGCCACTTACGAAATGATTGTCAGGGTTGATGCCATCAGGCAGCTTGGGGTTTGGTTTGACGAGGAGTTTGGAGCCGGAGCTAAAAACTACCTTGGTGATGAATACATTTTCATTGTCGACCTCTTGTCAGCTGGTGGCAAGGCGGTGTTCGTTCCAATAGTGATTGCCACACACCCAGAGGACTCCTCCGGTTCTAGATGGGGAACCACAGAGGACCGGATCGTAAGAGCGGCAATATTCACTCGGGTTTTTGGAAGAGGAGCCCCGCTTATTCGCCTGGCCTTTGGCCTCAGGCGAATAAGGGAGCTTGGAGGAATCAAAAACCTCGCGCTTTTTGTGTTAGCGCGTTAGCACCTGCTGGGTCTTGATGAGCTTGCCATCGATATAGACCTCGACATTGATTAGATATCCCGCACCGGTGTTGCGCTTCGTGAGCGAGTAGCTCTTGCCGGCTGCCAGGGTGATTGGATCAACTGCCAACCAGCGACCTGCGACCTTGGCGGTCATTCTTCGACCCTCATAGCCCTGGGTGTAGATGGCGATGTAACCATTGAAGGTTCCAATGGTCACCTTTTGGTCTGGATTCTCAGGCTCTACTGGTGTAGTTGGTGTCGTGGGTTCCGTTGATGTCGTACCGCTCGCAAGCTGGTTATAGGCGGCTTCTAGATTCACCATCGGTATCTGCTTACGCAGGACATCGTCGACCATGGTCCCGGTTGACTTCATGGCATTCAAGATCTGCTCTGAGGTGGCGTTTGGGAATGCATCGCGCAACAGCGTGAAGGCACCTGCCGCGAGCGGAGCTGCGGCAGAGGTGCCGGAGGAGGTTAGGTAGCCAATGGTGTTGGCGCTGATCGCATAGTCAGGAGCCAAAAGCTCAATCTTTTGGCTCATGGTCACATACCAGGAGATCTCATTGAGCTGGTTCACCGAGCCAACCGCAACCACCTCGCGAAGACAGCTTGGGAAGACCGAGGTTGCGATGTCCAAAGTTGGGGTGTTGCCAGCTGATGCAAAAGTGATGATGCCCTTGTCGCGAAGCTGCTTGAACACTCCTGCAAGACCTGCGAGCGCCGGGTTGTCATCGCACTTCAGCCAAGAGCGGGGAATCTCCTGAAACAGACCACCAAAAGACAGTGAGAGTGCGACGGTGTTATTGGCATCCGAGCGATCAAGAATGTATTGCGCGGCAGCGGTGATGCCCTCCAGGGTGAGATCGATGTTTGCCATCACGATCTTCGCACCCGGAGCTATGCCGCCGGGAGCTACGGTGTTGGGCTTACCAGCGGCAATGCCGGCAACCATGTTGCCGTGGTTCTCCTGCATGACAGGAAAGTTATTCAAGATCCGCTGCGAAGCAGCTGTGATGCCGGTTTGGGTCTTTTGGCCGTTGGGGCAGAAGTTAGTGGTGAAGGCGGCATAGAGGCAAAAGCCATCGATGACCTCACCTTGAAAGTATTCGTGAGAGAGATTCACACCCTGGTCGATAAAAGCAATTGAGCTGCCCTCACCGATAAAGCCGCGGTCCCAAAGGGTTGCGGCGTTGATTGCATTGAAGGCTGGTTCTGAAACCGAGGCTTGCGCACTTGGTGCTAGTCCAACAACCGACAGCAGGGCAACCGCAGCACCTGCAATGAAACGCTTAACCAATCCCTATCCCCTTTGTCAGTTGCGTGGAAAGTGTAGCCAGCTAAGGCAAAGATTTCCTGTGAAACGAGTCTAGGCTTTAGCCATGGCTGATTCGCGCTACCACGTCACTAAGGCGGTAATTCCCGTCGCCGGCCTTGGCACCCGGTTCCTCCCCGCCACCAAGGCGATGCCAAAAGAGATGCTTCCAATAGTGGACAAGCCCGTCATCCAATACGTGGTCGAAGAGGCCGTGACCGCAGGGCTTATTGACCTCCTGATGATCACCGGTAGAAACAAGAACGCTCTTGAGAACCACTTTGATCGAGTCGCAGAGCTCGAGGACGTGCTGAGCAAAAAGGGCGATGAGAAGCGCCTTTTTGCGGTGCAGGAGTCCTCACAGCTAGCTGACATCCACTACACCCGCCAGGGTGACCCCAGGGGTTTGGGTCACGCAGTCCTTCGAGCCAAGAGCCACGTTGGAGAGAACTCGTTTGCGGTGCTGTTGGGTGATGACGTTATTGATTCAAGAGACCCGCTCCTAGTGCGAATGCTCGAAGTCCATGCCGCAACCGGTGACAATGTGATTGCCCTTATGGAGGTCCCAAGGGACCAGATTCACCTCTACGGCTCGGCTGCAATCAAGCCAACCTCCGAATCGGATGTTGTGGCCGTTACCGACCTGGTTGAAAAGCCAGAGCCAGAGGTTGCCCCTTCAAACTATGCGGTTATTGGTAGGTATGTGCTCAGGCACGAGATCTTTGATGTTCTAGAAAAAACCCAGCCTGGTCGCGGCGGTGAGATTCAGCTCACCGACGCCTTGCAGTTTGCTGCGCAAAACCCCGAGGTCGCAGGTGGAGTGAGCGGTGTGGTGTTCTCAGGGCGCCGCTATGACACCGGAGACAAGCTGGACTTTATTAGGGCAACGCT
>DATBNK010000045.1:0-15176 GCA_036554355.1 Aquiluna sp. | reverse complement strand
CGTTTAGTTCTGCCACAAAACCGTGACCACTAGTGGCATCTAGCGCACCGGTGATTCTCACATCCATAGCCCTAGCCAACGCCTGTCCGGTGCCGATCTCTGACTTGTCAGCGTTGGTGTGGGCGGAAAATACTGCGATGTCGTTCTTGATTGCCAGACTGGCGATGTTGCCCTTGATGGTGCCTGTGCCAAGCTCGTTGACTCCGCGAAGCAACACGGGGTGATGGGCTAATACCAGCTGAACCTGATTCTCGATGGCCTCTTGAATAACCGCGGCGGTGACATCCACCGACAGTAGAACCCTGTTGATTTCTACATCTTTAGAACCAAAGGCAAGCCCTGGGTGATCCCAGTCGTCTTTGGACGAAATTGGCCATAGTTCTTCGAAGCTCTGAGTGAGAACTTCCAAAGAAACCATGGCCAACCAAATCGTGTCTATGGCGGACGCTAGGCGTCCGGGGTGTTCGAGTGGGCCCTACCGGGCTCGAACCGATGACATCCACGGTGTAAACGTGGCGCTCTACCAACTGAGCTAAAGGCCCGCCCGAAAGACTACTACCAAATCTCCTCGCTAGAGAAGTTCGAGGGCCTTTTTATAGGCAGCAAGATCCCTTGGTTCCCCTGGTGAGGTGATGAACTTTGCCACTAGCGTGCCCTCGGCGTCGATCAAAAAGGTGCCGCGGGTACCGTGGCCGCGCTCTTCTAGGAAAACCCCATAGGAGCTAGTCACCGCTCCGTGCGGCCAAAAGTCTGCCAACAGCTGGAACTTGTAGCCCTCAGATTCCGCAAACTTAGCCTGAGTGAACTTCGAATCTACCGAGATGCCAATCAGCTCTACTCCAGCAGATTCGAACATCGACATGTTGTCTCTTAGCTCGCACAGCTCGCCAGTGCAGGTCCCCGAAAACGACAGCGGGTAGAAAACCAGTGCTACTGCACTCTTGCCGCGGTAGCTACTCAAGGTCACCTCTTCCCCGTGCTGGTTTGTCAATGTGAAATCTGGTGCGCTCTCTCCAACCGAAATACTCATGCCGGGTCCCTCGTCTTCCTAAATTGTTGGTGTTGTCAGAAATATCATCTCTAATCTCAATAGACTTTAGAGGCCCCCACAAGGGACCTTTGCTAATTAGGCCACGAAAAGAGGCTTCGGTGTCATTTAACAACCAGGATCCATTTGTTCCTGCAACCCCAGACCGCGACCCACAGGAAACCGCGGAGTGGATTGAATCGCTTGAGGCGTTAGCCCAGGCTCACGGCAGAGGACGAGCTCGCGAAATTATGCAATCGCTGCTAAGGCGATCGAGTGATTTGCAGTTGAATGTTCCACTGGTTCCGACGACCGATTACATAAACACAATCTCTCCAGAGGATGAACCAAAGTTCCCAGGTGATGAGGCCATTGAGCGCACCTATCGCGCCTGGATGCGCTGGAACGCCGCGATTATGGTGCACCGCGCACAGCGTCCAGAGATTGCAGTCGGCGGCCACATTTCTTCATTTGCCTCATCCGCTTCGCTATACGAGGTTGGCTTCAATCACTTTTTCAAAGGCCACGACCACCCTCAGGGTGCTGACCAGGTCTTCATTCAGGGTCACGCCTCCCCCGGTCCCTACGCAAGAGCCTTCCTAGAGGGAAGACTCACCCCGGAGGACATGGACGGTTTCCGTCAGGAAAAGTCCCGCCCTGGAAGAGGGCTACCCAGCTACCCACACCCAAGATTGATGCCGGATTTCTGGCAGTTCCCAACCGTTTCGATGGGATTGGGTCCAATCAACGCGATCTACCAGGCACAGTTCAACCGCTACCTGCAGGGCCGCGGCTTTAAGGACACATCCGCACAGCACGTCTGGGCATTCTTGGGCGATGGCGAGATGGATGAGGTTGAGAGCCGTGGCGCGTTGCAAATGGCCGCAAATGACGGCCTTGACAACTTAACCTTCGTGGTAAACGCTAACCTCCAGCGTCTTGATGGACCAGTCCGCGGCAACGGCAAAATCATCCAGGAGCTGGAAAGCTTCTTCCGGGGAGCGGGCTGGAACGTCATCAAGGTCATCTGGGGTCGAGAATGGGATGCCCTTTTGTCCAAGGACACAGACGGTGCCCTCGTTGATTTGATGAACAAGACACCAGATGGCGACTACCAGACCTACAAGGCCGAATCCGGAGGCTTTATCCGAGAGAACTTCTTTGGCCGTGACCTAAGAACCCGCCAGATGGTGGAGGGTCTAACCGATGATCAGATCTGGGGCCTAAAGCGCGGTGGCCACGACTACAACAAGATCTACGCCGCCTACCAGTCAGCTATGAACCACAAGGGTCAGCCAACGGTGATCATTGCAAAGACCATCAAGGGATATGGACTAGGAAAGAGCTTCGAGGGTCGAAACGCTACCCACCAGATGAAGAAGCTCACCCTGGATAACCTCAAAGACTTCCGCGATGAGATGAGGGTGCCAATTACCGACGCCCAGCTCGAAGCGGATCCATATCAGCCTCCCTACTACCATCCAGGACAAGACAACCCCGAGATTCGCTACATGCAGGAGCGCAGGCGTGAACTCGGTGGCTACCTGCCAGAGCGTCGTAAAGACTTCGTCAGCTTCGCGCTACCAGCCGATAAGGCTTATGAAATAGCCAAAAAAGGCAGTGGTAACCAGGAAATTGCCACCACCATGGCATTTGTCAGGATGCTCAAAGACCTATTGCGCTCAGACGAGTTTGGCCCAAGAATCCAGCTGATCATTCCGGATGAGGCACGGACTTTCGGTATGGACGCGTTCTTCCCAACGGCAAAGATCTACAATCCGCACGGCCAGAAGTACCTGTCGGTAGACCGCGAGCAGCTGCTGAGCTACAAAGAGGCAACTAACGGCCAGATTCTTCACACCGGCATCAACGAAGCTGGATCTGTTGCCGCATTCACTGCATCGGGATCCTCCTATGCCACCCACGCACAGCCAATCATCCCGTTCTACGTCTTCTACTCGATGTTTGGATTCCAGCGCACCGCTGACGCTATTTGGCTTGCAGGCGATCAAATGGTGCGCGGCTTCATGATCGGTGCAACCGCCGGCAGAACCACTCTTACCGGCGAGGGCCTTCAGCACGCCGATGGCCACTCCCCTGTTATCGCAAGCACCAATCCCGCTGTCATCAGCTACGACCCCGCCTACGGCTACGAGATCGGCCAAATCGTGAAAAGCGGTATTGATCGGATGTATGGGGGCAATCACGAAGACCCAAACGTGATGTATTACCTAACCGTCTACAACGAGCCAATGCTGCAACCAGCGGAGCCCGAGGATGTCGACGTCGAGGGAATCATTAGGGGTATTCACCTGATTTCCAAGAACTCAGCACAGGGCCACAAGGCCCAGATCTTGGCATCTGGCGTTGCAGTTCCCTGGGCCCTTGAGGCCCAGCAACTGCTGCTGGAGTGGGGTGTCTCAGCAGATGTTTGGTCTGTCACCAGTTGGACCGAGTTGCGCAGAGATGGACTCAGGGCTGATGAGCACAAGTTCCTCTATCCAAATGAGGACGCACCGATGCCCTACATCGCTCAAAAGCTTGCCGATGCGTCGGGTCCAAAGCTCGGCGTATCAGACTTCATGCACTCAGTTCCTGACATGATCAGACCTTGGGTGCCTGGAAAGTATGCAACTTTGGGAGCCGATGGTTTTGGCTTTAGCGACACCAGGCCAGCCGCCAGAAGGTACTTCAAGATCGATGGACCTTCAATAGCGGTTCGAGTTTTGGAGCAGCTAGTTGAGAAGGAAAAGATCGCTAGTGAGATCCCGCAGCAGGCAATTGAGAAGTATGACCTTCACAACGTAGCGGCGGGAACCAGTGGATCGGCCGGTGGTGACGCCTAATTCGCTCACCTGGCTAAAGTCAATAGCCGGGGAGTTGGCCACCGCGACACTCACGCGGCTGGACCAAACATTGCCCTGGTACAAGAACATGCCGCCTGCGAGAAGGGCCGCAGTCGGCTCAGTTGCTCAGAACGGCATCACCAGCTTCATCCAGTGGTATGAAGAGCCTTCCTCGCAACCTATGGTTGCCGCTGACGTCTTCGGAAGTGCTCCTCGTGAGCTACTGAGATCCATCTCCCTGCAAGAGACGCTTCAGGTAATTCGAGTGGTTGTGGAGATGGTGGAAGAGCTGGTCGTCAAGGAACATCCAGACCTGCACGAAGCAATCCTGCGCTACTCGAGAGACATCGCCTTTAGTGCCGCCGATGTCTATGCCAAAGCCGCTGAAGCCAGAGGCCTCTGGGACGCAAGGCTTGAAGCATTAGTGGTTGACTCAGTTATCAGCGGTGAGAGCTCTCAAGAGATTTCCTCCCGCGTTGCCGCTCTAGGTTGGCGATCAGATGGCCAGGTTGCGGTGCTGCTCGGAACATCGCCCAAAGAGCCAGACCCGGATGCAATCCGAAAGATTGCCCGCAAGTCGAAGTGCGATGTGCTGATTGGGATTCAGGGGCGTCGACAGGTCGTGGTGATTGGTCTTATCGAGACCTCTGGGGATGCTCAATTGGAGATCACCCAACTTGCCTTTTTGATAGAAGGTTTATTTGCGCAGGGACCTCTGGTTTTAGGTCCTGTAGTACCAACCGTGTCCGAGGCGTCCCGGTCGGCTAAGGCCGCCCTGGCGGCCAACTCAGTTGCCGCGACCACTAGCTTTTCGCACCGGCCAATCCTTGCCGATGAACTCCTGCCGGAAAGGGCCTTGGCTGGTGACGCTCTTGCAAAGCAGACTCTCCTGCAAAGCCTCTACCACCCCATTGCTGATGCCTCTACTGAGCTATTGAATACCTTGAAGACCTACCTTGAGTGTGGAAGAAGCCTGGAGGCAACCTCCAAAGTTCTCTTTGTTCACGCCAACACCGTTAGGTATCGCCTCAGAAGAATCCAGGAGATCTTGGGTGAAGATGCCACCAACCCCCGCACCGCGTTCGTATTGCAGATCGCACTGGCTCTAGGCGCGATATCCGATTCAGAAACAGGAGTGAAACGAGATTGACCACAATCGTTGTAGCGCCCGGACAGGGGTCCCAAACAGCCGGTTTTCTAACGCCTTGGATCGCCGATGTTCCCGGATTCCGCTTGCTACTAGAGTCCTACTCAGAGGTCGTTGATCTAGACCTGATTGAACTCGGCACCAGGGCAAGCGAGGAAACAATCAAGGACACCGCAATCGCTCAACCTTTGATTGTGGCGGCTTCGCTTGCCAGCTACCGAACCATGCCAGATATAAAGATCGATGGTGTCGCTGGTCACTCGGTCGGTGAATTCACCGCAGCCGCAATTAGCGGTGTGCTGAGTGATCAGGACGCACTAAAGCTGGTCAGCGTCAGAGCAAAGGCAATGGCTAGAGCGTCGGCCAAGATTGCCACCGGCATGGCAGCCATTATTGGTGGGGAGAAACCCGAGGTCAGTGCGAAGCTCGAAGAGTTTTCTCTAGTGGGGGCAAACCACAACGGAGCCGGACAGCTAGTTGCCGCAGGACTGAAGACAGACATCGAGAAACTGATCGAGTCTCCACCAGAGAAAGCAAGGGTCATAGAACTCAAAGTCGCGGGGGCTTTTCACACTCACTTCATGGAAGATGCTCGCCGTGAACTGGAAACCTACAGTGAGCAAATAGTTCCCTCAGACCCCAAGACCAAGCTTTGGAGTAACGAATCGGGACAGTTGGTCCGATCGGGTCAGGAGTTTCTGAAGCTCTTGGTGCACCAGGTTGCAAACCCAGTGCGCTGGGATCTGGTGATGGGTAATTTCGATGGGCTAGACGCCGAGGTCATTGAACTAGTTCCGGCGGGTGCTTTGTCGGGTTTACTCAAAAGAGCGGTCCAAGATTGTAGGGCTTTACCACTTCGAACACCTCAAGACTTTGAGAGGGTTACACAGTGAAACAACTACTGCAGAGCGAACCCGTTAGCTTCAGCAAGATCTACGCCCTCGGCGCAGCCAGGGGTGACCTAGTTGTCTCAAACGATGATGTCGCTGGTCCCATAAATTCCTCTGATGAGTGGATCCGCCAGCGAACCGGTATCGCCACCCGCAGGAGAGCACCCGAGGAGCAGTCATTGATGGACATGTCCGTCAAGGCATCCAACGAAGCCATCCAAAAAGCGGGAATCGACCCGGCCGAGATTGACGCTGTGATTCTTGCCACGATTTCCTTTCCCTACCAAACACCATCGGGTGCATCGCTTCTAAGCGAATTGGTCGGCGCAAAGGGTGCTGCAAGTTATGACATCTCGGCAGCCTGTGCTGGTTATTGCTATGGCATTGCTCAAGCCGACTCGCTGGTTAGATCCGGCACCGCTAAGTATGTTTTGGTGGTCGGTGCAGAGAAGCTTTCCGACTTCATTGAACCAACTGATCGTTCAATCTCCTTTCTGCTGGGTGACGGCGCGGGAGCGGCAATCGTCGGACCAAGCGATCACCCAGGCATCTCCAAAACGATCTGGGGTGCTGATGGTGCCAATTGGGACAAGGTTGGGATGACCGACTCGCTGCTGGATTTCCGAGACGGAAAAGCGCCTTGGCCAACACTGGTGCAGGAAGGCCAATCCGTATTCCGCTGGGCGGTCTGGGAGATGGCCAAGGTCGCTAAAGAGGCGCTCGAAGCTTCCGGCCTTGAGGCACAAGACCTAGCTGCATTGGTAACCCACCAGGCCAATGAGCGAATCATTGACGAACTTGCCAAGCAGCTAAAGCTTCCAGAGAGCGTAGTTATTGCAAGGGACGTGGTTGACACCGGAAACACCTCGGCTGCCTCAATACCACTTGCGATGCATCGCATTCTTAGCGAGGGCAAGGTGAAATCTGGTGGCTACGCTCTTGAAATTGGTTTCGGCGCGGGGCTTGCCTATGCCGCTCAAGTTGTAGAACTCCCATAAAATAAACCGACATCCAAGAATCACTTTAGGAGAAAACATGGCACTCACAGAAGCCGAAGTACTAGCTGGACTAGCAGAGCTAGTAAACGACGAGACTGGCATCAGTGCCGACGCCGTTCAGATGGACAAGTCATTCACCGATGATCTAGACATCGACTCAATCTCGATGATGACCATCGTTGTAAACGCAGAAGACAAGTTTGGCGTGAAGATTCCAGATGAGGAAGTAAAGAACCTCATCACCGTGGCTGACGCCGTCAACTTCATTAGCTCCAACCAGGGCTAACCCATGCGCCGCGTCGTCATCACCGGGCTCGGTGCTACCACTCCCCTAGGTGGTGACGTCGCGAGTAGCTGGAATGCTTTGCTCGAGGGTAAATCGGGTATCAGCACTCTCCAGCAAGATTGGGTCGCCAAATACGAACTCCCAGTCACATTCGCAGGTCAAGCAAAGGTCGCAGCGGATGCAATTTTGACCCCGCAAGAACAAAAGCGCCTTGACCCCTCCTCGCAATTTGCTCTTATTAGCGCTCGGCAAGCATGGCTAGATGCCGGCGAACCCGAAGTCGAGCCAGAGAGGCTCGGCGTTGACTTTGCAACGGGCATTGGTGGTGTCTGGACACTCCTTGATGCTTTTGAAACTCTCAAGGAACGCGGCCCAAGGCGAGTGCTCCCGATGACCGTCCCAATGCTCATGCCAAATGGCCCTGCAGCGGCGATCGGAATGGCACTTGGAGCTAGAGCCGGTGTTAGGACTGCCGTTAGCGCCTGCGCATCTGGAAACGAGGCAATAGCGAATGGCTATCACAGGATTCTCAGTGGTGAAGCGGACGTGATTGTTGCGGGCGGAGCCGAAGCCGCTATTCACCCACTTCCCATTGCCGCCTTTGCCGCGATGCACGCACTAAGTAAGCGCAATGACGACCCAGAGCGCGCATCAAGGCCCTACGACACAGATCGAGACGGTTTTGTGATGGGTGAGGGTGCAGGGGCTGTGGTTATGGAAACCCTAGAGTCAGCTCAGGCTAGGGGCGCAAAGATCTACTGCGAGATAGTCGGCTCTTCGGTTACCTCGGACGCCTACCACATCACCGCTCCAGACCCTGAGGGTGCTGGAGCTGCTAGGGCGATGACTAGCGCTCTCGAACAGGCGGGGGCATCAATCAAAGATGTTGAGCACGTAAACGCTCACGCAACCTCAACTCCGGTAGGCGATATTGCTGAGTACACGGCGCTAGAAAGAGTCTTTGGTTCACACACCGGGAATCTGATCGTCTCCGCTACAAAGGCCTCCACCGGCCACCTTCTTGGTGGCGCTGGCGCCGTTGAGGCAATCTTTACGATACTTGCGCTAAAGCACATGCTCGCTCCAGGGACCATCAACCTAGATAACCAGGATGACCAAATCCCCCTAAACGTGCCAGCGAAACCTTACTCACTGACTCAAAAAGACGCGGTCGCGATCAGTAACAGCTTTGGTTTTGGTGGTCACAACGCTGTTCTAGCTTTCAGAAACCTCTAAACAGCTCGCGGCATCGCGCTGTAGCGAATAGCGCCGAGTCGATAGGGCTCCAGTAGATCCAGCCAAGCAAGACCCTCAATCAATCGAAGCCGTCTTTCAAGCTCTGCCATGTTTCCGCCCGACTCCAGCACCTGCTGTCTTAGCTGACCCATGCGGATGACCGGCTCCCCTGCGTCATCCAGCTGCTGCCTAAGAATTCCCAGTCCCGGGTGAAACAAGAAGCGCTCGCCAATGCAATCAATTTCAAAAGGGCAAGCAATCCTTGCTAAGTCGCTTGCAAGGTTGGAGGCATCGAGATTCGCCTCGATGACTGCTTGAAAGGTGGTTGGCTGGTGGGGCTGCGGTTGCCAGGCTGGGCGCAGGCCGACGACGGCAAACAGGTTATTGACCGCTTGCCGCTGGCTAGTAGATGCACTGAGCACCCATATCCGAGCCACTTCTACCCTTCCGATCCAGTTTCGTCTTCCCCAACGTCCTGAATCGGATACCCCAAACATAAGCCTTGGGGTTTGGAATTGTCAAAGCCCCGGTCGGCCTCGCTCCTGCTCATGGATAGCTGCTGTGTCACTAAGTCGCTTGTAACCGGAGACCGGTTGGAACATTCTGTGGTTCTTAGAGAAGCGTTCTAGGTTGTTGCCGATGAAGTCCCAGTAGCCCGCGGTTACCGGGCATGCGTTCTCACCCAACCGCACCTTTGGGTCGAACTTGCAGCCCTTGCAGAGATTGGACATCTTGTTTATGTAGGCACCGCCGGCAGCATATGGCTTGGTGGACATTTGGCCGCCATCTGCAAACAATGACATGCCAATCACATTTGCTGGCATTACCCAGGGCGTGCCATCGACAAAGGAGTCAATGAACCAATCGTTGACCTCTTTGGGATCAAATCCTCGCTGCATGAAGATGTTGCCAAGAATCATGAGCCGCGGAATGTGGTGGGTCCATCCCACTTTGCTCACCTGGTCTATCGACCAGGACAAGCAGCTTGCCTCGATCTGACTTGATTGAAGATCTCTGATAGTTGCTGGCAGCGGTGCATTAGCTTGCAGCTCGTTATTTGCCGTGTAGTTCTCACCGAAGTGCCAGTAGAGGTGCCAGACGTAGTCTCGCCAACCGATCACCTGCCGGATAAACCCTTCGACAGATTCGATTCTCGCTCTACCCGCCACATATTCCTTTTCAACAAGATTCACCAGGTTGATTGGATCAATAAGGCCTAAATTCATTGGAACCGAGAGCATGGAGTGGGCCATTACCCAGTCCCCCGAGTCAATCGCATCCTCGTAGGGACCAAATAGATCAAGCCGATTGCTGAGAAAGTCGCTGACCGCCAACTCCGCCTCTTCTACGGTAGCGGCAAAACGCCTAGGGCCATCCTCGCCGGCGAACATGACGCCATCGGCCTCGAGTGCATCCAACTCGGCGCGAACTTGCTGGTCTAGTTCAGTCTCGGTTGGCATCCACGGCTCTTTGATCCCAAGGCCCTGTTTTGGAGGTGGCAGGCGGTTCGCCTCATCAAAATTCCACTTTCCGCCTTCAGGTTCTTGCCCGTTCATCAACAGGCCAAGTCGCTGGCGCTGTTGGCGATAGAAATCTTCTAGTTTCAGCTTCTTTTTGCCTTCGGCAAACATGTTGAAATCAGTCTTTGAGGAGCAAAAGCCACGGGGATCCAGTAGCTCGACATCTAATGCATTGGCGAGCTTCAGCATCGGGTATGAGGACGGAGAGATGGCTGATCTAATCCCAGGCTCCCCAATCAGATCTCGATAGCTCTCAACCTCAATAGCTTTGACCCTGGGGTCCTTTGCGCGAGCTCTAAGGGCGTAAAGAATTAGGTGTGCTTTTTGACGGTGGTAGGGGCGCTTTCTGAATTGATTTCTGACTATGGGTAGAAGAATCTCTCCCCCAAGGTCGAAATGCGGACCCAACTGGTCCGCAAAGAGTAGCTGCATGCAATCCCACCTATACGATTTGTAACTAGAACAACTATGAGCAAACTCTATTTCCGCTACGGCGCTATGAACTCGGGCAAATCCACGGCCCTACTGCAGGCTGCCTTCAACTACGAAGAGCGCTCACAGTACGTTCTCCTCGCTAAGCCCGCACTGGATTCAAAGGGAGATAAAAGCATTGTCTCCCGGCTCGGGGTCACTAGAGAGGTTGATTTCCTAGTAGAGCCTCACCAAAACCTCCGTGAAATCTTCGCGGACTATGCCGAAGAGTTCTCGACCAAGCACTCGGCCTCGATTGCCTGCTTGCTATTAGACGAGTCTCAGTTTCTAACTCCCGAGCAAGTGGACCAGGCACTCGAGATTGCAGTGCTGGACGGAGTTCCGGTTTTGGCATATGGAATTCGCACTGACTTTCAGACCAAGAGCTTTCCAGGTTCAAGGCGACTCATGGAGATCGCACACTCTTTAGAAGAGCTGAAAACAATCTGCAGGTGCGGGCGAAAAGCAACGTTTAACGGAAGAAAAATCAACGGCAAGTTCATCTTCGATGGTGATCAAGTTGCCATCGACGGTGACCGGGTTTCCTATGAGTCGCTGTGTGCAGCTTGCTACTTTGAAAAGCAGGGCAGGTAAGCAAAAGAGTTGAGCTGTGCAATCTCTCGAACACCAGATTTGCTGTGGTATGTTTTTTCGGAACTACATCAAGGAGGCGATGTCCACCCGTGGACTATCCCAATAGTTTTAGCCTGAATCAACTTGATTCGCCGCTTTCTCAAACCACATTTTCGCTCGGACCTGGTTCCCGAGGTCTGAAATGCTAGGGGAAATCGGTCTAGTCCTAATCGGCCTAGTGGTAATCGCCATAATCATTGCCTTCAATGGCTACTTTGTTGCACAAGAGTTCTCATACATGGCGGTTGACCGCCCAACCCTAAGAGCGATGGCCGCTAAGGGCAACAATGGCGCCAAGAGGGCGCTTAAGGTCACAAATCGCACTTCCTTCATGCTCTCCGGCGCGCAACTGGGAATCACCATCACCGGCCTTATGGTCGGCTACGTGGCAGAGCCACTGGTCGGTGAGTCACTAGGTCGATTGCTTGGCACAACCGGAATACCGCCAGCTGTTGGTATCACCATTGGAACCGTTTTTGCCCTGGTTCTTGCCGCTGTGGTCCAGATGATCTTTGGCGAGCTCTTTCCAAAAAACTTGGCCATCTCAAATGCCACTCCGATGTCGTTGGCGCTTGCAAGATCGACCCTGATCTACCTTGCTGCGTTTGGCTGGCTGATTTCAATCTTTGATAAATCTTCAAACGCGCTCCTCCGACTGATTCGCGTTGAGCCCGTGCACGACCTGGACGCGACTGCCAATGCTGATGATCTGGAACATATGGTCGAAGACTCTTTTGATAGTGGGGATCTTCCGGAAGATCTCTTTGTCCTGCTCGATCGAATTCTTGATTTCCCAGATCGAGATGTTGAGCATGCGATGGTTCCAAGATCCAGAACGGACTTCATCGAACCAGACACAACCATTGCTGAGGCTAGAGAGTTGATGTCGACATCCCACACCCGTTTCCCGGTGATTGGTGAGGGTGAGGAGCCACTGGGTGTCCTGCACCTGTCAGATGTCTTGCACTGCAAGCCAAACGACCCAAAGCCCGTAACTAAACACATGAGAGAACCCCTGATTGTGCCAACAGTTATGAGCCTGCCAGAGGCGTTGACCGCACTGATAGAGAGCCAGAACGAAATGGCACTCGTTATCGACGAATACGGTGGCTTTGCTGGAGTTCTCACCATTGAGGACCTTGGTGAGGAGCTGCTGGGTGAAATCAGTGACGAGCACGACACCGATGAGGTTGACGTAGTCCTGCAGCTCGCTGAGGGCAAGTGGCAACTGCCAGGCTCGATGCCAATAGACGAGCTCGAGAGACTTATGGGGATTGACATTCCCGAGGGCGACTGGGAGACGCTGTCCGGATTACTCATTGGAACAAAGGGCAGCCTGCCAGAGGTGGCCGAGGTCTTAGAAATTGAGATTGAGCAAACCGCCGAAGACATCACCAGTGGTGAAGAGACTATTCAGGTGCTAAGGGCCCAGGTTGGCTCAATCGATCGACACATCCCGGACGACGTGATTGTTGAACTCGCCAGGATCACTCCCCCAGAGCCTGAGAACGACTCTCGAGAAGGGGGCCAACTCTAATGTTTGATTGGACTGTCTTCCTCGTCACGGTTTTGCTAATTGTGTTGAGCGCATTTTTTGTGGTGATTGAGTTCTCGCTGATTGGCGCAAGAAGGCACCGGCTAGAGGCAGAGGCCGGAGAAAAAGCATCGGCCCGTGCAGCTCTTCGGGGTATGAACGAGCTCACGACCATGCTGGCCGCAGCGCAACTTGGAATTACCGCCTGCACCTTTGGATTGGGTGCTGTTACAAAGCCAGCCGTTGAATACTGGCTGGAGCCGATTCTGACATCACTTGGTCTTCCAATTTGGATAGCTGGCGGAACAGCGTTTGCACTTTCTTTACTCTTGGTTACCTTCTTGCACCTTGTGGTTGGTGAAATGGCACCAAAGTCCTGGGCAATCGCTAACCCAGAGCTCTCGGCGAAGGTGATTGGTGTTGCCTCACGTGTCTACCTTTGGCCAATCAGGCCCTTTTTGAACTGGGTCAACATGATTGCCAACCTTCTGGTCCGCGCAGTGGGAGTAACTCCAGTTGATCGAGCTGCTGTTGGTGGGCAAGATGCGGACACGATTAGACAGGTTGTCGAACACTCAGCTCAGATCGGTGTTCTAGAACCGCAGTTGAAATCTCAGATAACAGAGGCGATTCAACTTCAAAGCATCACCGCAGGTGATTTTACAAAAGCCGACCAGGAGGTTGCCTCGGTGCCGAGCACCAGCACTGTTGGAGAGATTCAAGAGGAGAGCCGCAGATCGGGACACCTGAGAATCCTCGTTAGAAACAAAAAGGATGAAATCACGCACGTGGTCCACATTCGCGACACTCTGCAGGTTGCCGCCGATAAGCCGATTAAGAAGTTCCTCAGGCCCGTGTTCACCACATCTGCCGAGACCCCGCTGCACGAGATGCTCTCCAGCATGAGGACGGCAGGCGTGCAGCTTGCGCTGGTAAACCACTCCGATGAGCTTCAGAGCGTGGTGACCGTGAAGGATGTCATCAAGCGAATCCTGCCTCAGGGCTGAGACAAAACCTGAAATTCCTGACACCTATCGCGTCTCCATCAATCTAGAGTTGTCGCTATGAATCTCTTGGATGTCGGTTTCGTCATCGCTGGACTTGCCCTCTTGGGCTTTGGCGGCGAGGCACTCGTTAGAGGCGCGGGAACAATCGCCAGCAAGGCGAAGATCTCGCCGCTGATCATCGGTCTTGTGGTGGTCTCTGCTGCGACCTCGGCGCCAGAGTTTGCCGTGACTATTGGTGCCGTGGCAAACGGCGAACCAGACCTGGCAATTGGAAACGTAATCGGCAGCAACATTGCCAACATTCTTTTGATACTTGGCGTGGCCGCGGTGATCAGTCCATTACTCATTCAGCGTCAGCTCGTGAGGTTTGACATCCCGGTGATGCTTGGAATGTCGCTGTTGCTTGTTCTATTCAGTCTGGATGGCCAAATTAGCCCCATCGATGGCGCCATCCTGTTCGGGCTCTTGGCCATCCACACAGCCATCAGCGTCATTATGGGGAAGAAGGCAACCGAGCAGCCCAAGTATGAGGCCGTTGATTTGCCCTTGAACTCTGCCCCGGTTGCCATTGCGGTAGCACTTGGCTTATTGGTCCTCGGAGTTGGCATGTTGGTGGGCGGTTCGCAGCTTCTGGTCACAGGGGCAGT
This sequence comes from Aquiluna sp., assembly GCA_036554355.1. Lineage (GTDB taxonomy): Bacteria > Actinomycetota > Actinomycetes > Actinomycetales > Microbacteriaceae > Aquiluna. The sequence goes on along the minus strand of DATBNK010000045.1, from coordinate 934 downwards.
GAGCATTGCGACTGCTCTTGGCGTGAGCAGCCTGGTTATTGGGCTGACGGTGGTTGCAATCGGAACATCTCTACCAGAGCTGGCGACTTCCATAGTTGCAATCCGCAAGGGCGAAACCGACATGGCCGTGGGAAATGTGGTCGGTAGCAACATTTTCAATATCGGCTTAGTGCTCGGAGTCCCGGCATTCATCTTTGGCGAGGGGCTGCCGGTTTTGGAATCCGCAATTGCGATTGACTTCCCAATCATGATGGCAGCGGCCCTCGCGCTGCTACCAGTGGCCTTTACGGGATTCAAGATCGCTCGCTGGGAGGGGATGCTGTTTACAAACCTCTACGTTGCATACATGGTCTACCTGGTTCTCGACAACACCGATCACGAAGCGTCCGCAGGATTCTCCTTTGCGATGCTCTGGATTGTAGGACCCCTTCTGCTTGCGACCTTCATAGCCGTTGTTTCCTATGAAATAGGTCTGATCACCGAGCGAAAACGGCTCAGGGGATCGCCTCAGAAAAATACCTAGTCCAAGCCGGGGAACTTATTTTTGGTGCTTGCCGCACTCTCCCTGGTGTCATTCAGCACCCTTGCTGCTAGAACGCCAAGAACTAGCATCAGCCCAACCAAAAGGGGCGGCGTTCCTATGCCAAGCAGATAGAAGGGCTCTTTCACAAACTCAGCATCATCGAAATCAATACCGGATGCGAAAAACGCAATTAGGAGTAAGGCTCCAGGAATAACAAGGACTGTCCCCACTCGAAGAAGGATTCGCTCCATACCTCGCCTATTTCTGAAAGTGGGGCGTGCGGGACTTGAACCCGCGACCGACGGATTATGAGTCCGCTGCTCTAACCGGCTGAGCTAACGCCCCCGAGAGATAACAATAGCGCTCGACCAAATTGCCCAGGCTGACAATGGGGCAAATGACCGCTCTTTT
>DATBNK010000033.1:0-2876 GCA_036554355.1 Aquiluna sp. | reverse complement strand
GGCCCCGGCCTGGGGCTCATCACCGCAACCTGGTCGGAGAGGAAGATCGCTTCTGAAATGCCGTGGGTAACCATCAAGGTTGTAGCTGGTTTCTCGGTCCAGATTCGCAAAAGCTCTAAGTTCAAACGCTGCCTGGTCATGTCATCGAGTGCACCAAAGGGTTCATCCAGCAAGAGCACGCTTGGTTGAACAACGAGCGCCCTGGCAATCGAAACTCGCTGTCGCATCCCACCAGATAACTGAGCGGGCTTCGCCCCCTCAAAGCCCTTTAGACCAACTAGTTCAATCAGATCTTGAATCAAAGAATCGTCTGCGTCGACCCGTGCTAGTTCGAATGGCAGTTTGATGTTTTGGTAGACGCTGCGCCAAGGCATCAGTGCGGAGTCTTGAAAGGCAATCCCGAGTCGGTGATCGCGTCGCAGCTCCAATGGCTCCATGCCATCGACCGTGACCTTTCCCGAAGTTGGGGTCTCTAGGCCCGCAAGAATTCTCAAGATTGTGGATTTGCCGCAACCTGATGGTCCCAAGAGGGATAAGAAGCTACCGCGGTCTGAGTGCAGGGTGGCATCGTCCAGCGCGGTGACGCTCTCCTTACCAAGCGAGAACTTCTTGGTGAGGTTTGAAATGGTGATGCCGCTGCCCAGAACAGGGTCCTGGGCAGCGGCAGCGTTAGATTCCATTAGTGAAGATTAGTCCAGTAGTTCTGGGTTCTCTTCATAGACCTCAGCCAAAAGGCTTAGGTCAAACAACTGGTCGGCGGTGATGTCATAGCCGGCAGTTGCCAGAGTTTCTAAGGTCTCGGCTAGCAGTGCGTCAGAGACGGTTAGCAGACCATTGGCACGAGTCTCCTCGGTCAGGATCAGCAGGTCGTTCTGAGCCTGTGACTGCTGAATCTCCTTGTTTATGTCTAGTCCCAGGTCAGCTCCGTAGACCTCAACGGCTAGCTTTGCGCCGGCCTCTGGGTCAGCGATTGAGTCTTTCCAGCCGCGGATTGTTGCACGCAGGAAGCCCTTGAGTGCTTCGCGGTTGTTGTCAATCGAGTCCTGGGTCACGATGAATGCCTCTGCGACAAACGGTAGGCCAGCATCTGCAAACAATAGGTTGGTGGTCTCAAAACCAAGGTTTGCAACGGTGATCGACTCGTTGGTGATGTATGCCAAGAAGCCATCTACCTCACCGTTTACAAGTGGTGATGGATCGTACTCAACTGGGACCTTGGTCACCTCAGAGGCATCAATACCGTTTGCGGTCAAAAGAGCATCAAACAATGTCTCGTTTCCGCCGGCCTGAACACCGATTCGCTTACCAATCAAGTCCTGAGCGGTCTCGATGTTTGCGCCATCCTTGAGGGACAGAATTGTGAAGGGGCTCTTCTGGAAGGTCGCACCAATGATCTTTAGCGGAGCTTCTTCCTCAAGGATCACCGGGGTGACTGCGATTGCGTCCGAAAGGCCAACCAGTGCACCTCCTGAGAGCACAACCGCTGCGGTTGCAGTTGGGCCAGCAATGAAGTTTACGGAGCTAAAGCCCTCTTCTTCGTAGTAGCCATTGGCGTCAGCGAGGAACTCTCCTGCGAACTCAGCGTTTTTGATCCAGGAGAACTGAACGTCCAGAGAACCGAAGTCACTGGTCTCTTCTGCTGGAGCACAACCCACTAGTGCGAGGGTTGATGCGGTTGCTGCGGCAAGGAGCGCAACACGTCGGGATATGGATATCTTTGCCATTATGGCCTTTCGGATTTGAAGGTATAGGTGAAGAAGACATCGCGTCCTTGGTACGTCCCCTTTGGGTGAATTAAAGCACTACTTTTGGTAAACAGCAGGTTGCTGTTGCGTAATGCAGTGAATTCCTCCTCCTCGAGCAAATAATTCTCTGGCGTCGATCAAGATTATTTCCCTGCCTGGGTAGACATCTCGCATCATCGCCTTGACGTCCTTGTCTCGCTTTTCATCAAACGCACAAAGCAACACGGCATCGTTTAGCACGTAGTGGTTTATGTAGCTGTAATCCACATAACCGTGAGCATCTTTCAGAGTCTCTGGAGCCGGGATGTTCACAACTTGGAAGCCCGCCGAGATAAACAGCTGTCTAACCTCTGCGGAGACAGGGTAGTCCGGGTGATTCGGGTTTTGCTGATCGTGAATTAGCACCCTGCCATCTGGGGCAAAACAGGAGACGATGTCAACGTGCCCGAGTGTTCCAAACTCCTCGTAGTCGCGGGTTAGTCCGCGCTCAAGCCAGATTGCCTTTGAGGTACCGAGCTTTTCGTGTATTTCGTTTTCGACCTCTTCGATTGGCCAACCGGGATTGCGTTCTTTGCCGAGCTGAACAGTCTTGGTGAGCATCACCGCACCCTGGCCGTTGACGTGGAAACCACCACCCTCATTGGTGAGCTTGGAATCAACCACCTCCACCCCGAGATGGCTGGCGACTGAAGTCGCCAGCAGTGCATCTTTTTCGTAGCTTGCCCAATCCTGTGCGCCCCAGCCGTTGAAGACCCAGTTCACGGCCTTGAGCTGATCTTTGTCAATCACGAAGCTGGGGCCAGAGTCCCTGATCCAGCCATCATCGATTTCGATCTCGACTATTTCGATCTCGGAGCTTAGAAACTTCTTGGCGTTTTTGTAATCGCCTGGGTTTATCACGCAGGAGACCTTCTCGAACTCACTTGCAGCATTGGCAACATTGGCCCAGGTTTGCCTGGCCGCAAGCTGCTCACCCTCGGTTTCACCGAGGGTGTAGCCAGCGTGAGGGAAGGCTACCCAGGTGCGCTCATGTGTTTCCCACTCCGCTGGAAATCTCATGGTCTTAGCCCCGGGATTCCGCCCTCAATGCCCTGACCCGAGTTGGTTCGCGGGTTTACAAGTGGCTCGGGT
>DATBNK010000007.1:0-2542 GCA_036554355.1 Aquiluna sp. | reverse complement strand
GAGCACCAAGACATCGTCACCGCTCGGGAAGAGTGGAACGCGAGAAATGATCGTTTTGGTGAGTTTGAGGACAGGATCGGTGGCTGGATTCCAGCACCTGATTTGCCCTCGGTGAGCCTCCAAGCTCTTTAGGCAAGCGCAAGTCTTATTGTCTGTAATTTACATACAATAGAGCCATGATTCTCAGTGAACCGACAGCGGGTCTTCTCAGTCCCACGCTTGCCAAGCTCCTTCGCGTTCTGCTCGGTGGCACAACCCCCAAGTCTGGAAGAGAATTAGCCCGCATGGCAGCCATTTCCTCAGCGCAGGGTAACGCGCTTCTCAGGCGGCTAACGGATCTAGGGATTGCTCTTGAGACTGAGCAGCCGCCGGGGAAGCTGTATGAAATCAATCAGTCACACATTCTGGTTCCGCAACTTCGCGCAATCCTTCAAGGTCTCGATTCAATCTTTGAGGAGCTCAAAGAACAGCTGGTCGAATTGCCGACAGTTCCAATCATTGCGGTTCTATTTGGGAGCGTTATGCGTAAAGAAGATCACGAGGCCAGCGACCTAGACCTTTACCTGGTGTTTGATGACTCGGTACCGCTGGACAAAGGTCAGCTCCTTGAGAGCACCGCAAACCTCTCGGAAGATTTTTTCACTCGGACTGGAAATAGCTTGAATGTCATGGTTCAAAAGATGTCGGACCTACGCAGTAACTTCGTGGCTAGAAGCAGGTTTCTAGAGAACCTGCTTTCGGACGGCAGGGCAATAAAGGGATGGGACGTCCTCAATCAATTGAAAGAGGAGTACCAATGGAGCATCACCCCGCACAGTCAATCAAACTAGCCGATCAGTACTTGGCAGCAGCGAAGCTGTGCCTTGAACTCAGGCTTACTAATCCCGCAATCTCCATGGCCGTTCACAGCGCCATTCATGCCAAGGATGCGGTTTATTTGAAGGAGACAGGGGTAATCCCCAAGCCTCGGTCACATGGCCAGGCTCCGGGAGATCTGAGGTCGCTGGGAGTCCTGAAAGAGTCCGCTATCCGGCAATTTGCCAGATTAATTGCAAGCAAGTCGGAAGCTGAATATGGTCAAGAGAACTTGCCTGTGCTTGACGCAGTTTCTTCAGTCCAAGACGCCGAAAGATTTCTTTTGGCGGTCAAGACATTTTTGGGCTCAAATTAACTTGCACCTGACCCTTGCCCTGTGGCAGACTTTACAAGTTCGTGAGAAGCAGGCCTTGGGCCTGCCCACTGCAGGATACGTGCACAGGTAACTGGGCCAGCCGCAGCAAAGAACCACAAAAAAACTTATCTGAGATTTTTTCTTGGGTGATTCGCGAGTCTGAGACTAGCGACACGCCCGAGTCAAGGTGTCGGACCGGGCCCTAGAAATAGGGCGTTGACAGAAGAACAGTGCATCAGCATCACGGCAGTCAATAAAATTTGCGATTTTCGCAGAAGGAATTGACTTCCAAAACTGTGTGGTCGAGAGACCACCCAAGAAAACGGAAGCGAGTCAACATGGCGGCTAACAAGATCCGCATTCGACTGAAGTCGTATGACCACGAGATCATCGACTCCTCGGCGAGCAAAATCGTCGACACAGTCACCCGCGCCGGTGCAAAGGTAGTAGGACCAGTGCCACTACCCACCGAGAAGAACATCGTGACGGTCATTCGCTCGCCACACAAGTACAAGGACAGCCGTGAGCACTTTGAGATGCGTACCCACAAGCGTCTCATTGACATCATCGACCCAACTCCAAAGGCCGTTGATTCGCTGATGCGCTTGGACCTCCCAGCTGACGTCAACATCGAGATCAAGCTCTAAGGATCAGGAACATGGCAGTAGAGACTAGAAACGTGAAGGGCCTGCTGGGCAAGAAGCTCGGTATGACTCAAGGGTGGGATGAGAACAACAAGCTTGTTCCGATCACAGTCGTAGAGGCTGGCGAGAACATCATCACTCAAATCAAGACTTCGGAAACCGATGGCTATGAAGCCATTCAGGTTGCCTACGGCGCAATCGACCCACGCAAGGTCGACAAGCCATCCACCGGCCACTTCGAGAAGGCCGGCTCCACTCCAAGACGCTTCCTAGCTGAGATCCGCACCTCTGACATTGCTGAATACACCATGGGCCAGGCCTTAGGTGTTGACATCTTCGAGGTTGGCTCCAAGGTTGACGTTGTTGGAACGAGCAAGGGTAAGGGATTTGCCGGTGTTATGAAGCGTCACGGCTTCGCCGGTATTCACTCCTCACACGGTGCTCACAAGAACCACCGCAAGCCAGGTTCCATTGGTGCAGGTACTACCCCGGGCAAGGTCGTTAAGGGCAAGAAGATGCCTGGCCGCATGGGAACTGACCGCGTCACCACACTAAATCTCACCCTGCACGGCGTAGACCTAGAGCGTGGTCTATTGCTAATCAAGGGTGCTGTACCAGGTCCAAAGGGCCAGTTGGTATTCGTTCGCAACGCCGTGAAGGAGAGCAACTAATGCCTAGCGTTGACCTAATTGACGTAAAGGGAAAGAAGTCAGGTTCCGTCGATCTG
>DATBNK010000140.1:0-2170 GCA_036554355.1 Aquiluna sp. | reverse complement strand
AGTCAAGAGGTCGCTCTTAGCTTTGCCAACCTTGGTTCTTGGCATGACCTTAGAAACATGATGGTTGAAGCTAGAGAGGCGCAGGGTCTGACCCAAGCTGATCTGGCTATGAAACTCGGCATCACCCAATCGGCAGTTTCTCAATTTGAAAGCTTGAGCGGTAACCCCAGGCTTATGACCCTGATTGCATACGCTCAAGCCTTGAACTTGAGGCTGAGTTTCGATGCCTCGAGTGTGGATGCACAGTAGTTAATCACCGGTTATCCACAGCTGAGCACAACTCAAGTTCTCCACAGTCATCGGGTTTGCCAGCCAAAAGGCGCCTGACTTTCTCTAACTTGAAACCATGATTTTGAACCTTGACCCCACTCGCTTTCCCGGGAGCCTGAGTTTCCTATGGTTCATAAGTGAGGAGGGCGCCAATCAAGCTGAGGCCCTAGGCAAGGCTGTTCGACGGCTAGGGCTTCGATCAAGCCAAGCAATCGATATCCGAGCTGCGGTCGAGACCACGCTGAATCGAATTGGGTCTGAGAAGTTCGAGCGTCACTTTGAGGTGAAGAGAATCGTTTCGTTTCCTGAGCTGCAACTCTTCGAGCTTAGGTGGCGCCTAGTCGTGAGAGAGTCTCCACTGCAGCTCAGGCTTTACTTCACTTTAGACGTGCCAAAGTCATTGGTTGTGGGGCTGTGTTTTCGAGAGAAGAAAATTCTAGGAACCTCGGATGAAACTCTCGCGTCTCAACAAAAGGATTTAGAGGTGGCTAGTCAGCTGGCACTCCTTTACTGGCAGACCAGTCAAAGCGATTGAGAAAGGAACCTGCTTTGAATAAGATTCTTCTTATGAATAGACCCGTGCTTGATCTTGATGCGATAGCCATGCACAATCGCTCTTGTTGGATGGAGTTGCACCAGTCCCTGATCGAATTGCGCATCAACAGCGGTATGACTCAGGCTGATGTGGCAAAAGAAATCGGCATTTCACAGTCTGCGGTTTCTCAATTTGAAACTCTCACGCGGCTGCCAAACCTTGACACTGTCTTCACCTACGCCCTGGCTGTTGGTGCGAAGCTGGACTTCGGACTCAGCTCCGAATAGCTAAGCAGCTTCTCTTTCCCCAAAACCTCAAGGCAAAGTTTTAATCCAACCAGTTCGGAAGAAGAGTAATTGATCACAATCACCAATAAGGCAACCAAAGCGCGCAACGCGCTTTGGTTGATGTTCTTTGTTATGGGTGTGGTCTCTATGGCTTGGGTGCCAAGGATTCCTGAAATAAAGACTGCTAATGCTCTGACTGACACTCAGTTTGGTTTGGTGTTGGTGGCATCTTCTGTGGGTGCTGTGCTGGGAGCACAACTATCTGGCAGGGCTATACACAGGTTTGGTTCGAGGCCGGTGATGTATGTGTCGAGTGTGATCGTGCCACTTGGTGTGAGCCTCATGGGCTTGAGCCTGAATGCCTTTGTGTTAGTTATTGGTTTGTTTGTAATGGGCTTTGGTTATGCGGCATTGGACATTGGTGGCAATGCCCAGGCGGTTGCTATTGAGAAGCATCTGAATAAGCGCTACATAACCTCCTTCCATGGCATGTGGTCGGTGGGGACACTTGCTGCCACTTTGTTTGGCGCTTCGGTTGCCTATTTGTTGACTCCTGCTGAGAACCTGGTGGGGGTTTCTTTTGTGGGCATGATGGTGTTCTTTTTTGCAACCAGGTTGCTGCTGCCATCCAGCTTGGATGAGCACCAGGGTGATGGTGAGGTGGAGACCAAGAACTCTGTTCCCTGGTTTGGGTTAGCGGCAATACCGCTATGGATCATGGGCATTGGCGCTGCCGGTTCATTTATTGCCGAGGGCGCTGCGGCCGACTGGGGAGCACTGCTGCTTCGTGACCACATGGATGTTGACCGAGGGTTTAACGCATCTGCCTTTGCAACCTTTGCTGCGGCCATGATCATCTCTAGGTTCCTAGGGGATCGGTGGCTAGAGCGCTGGGGCCCGTTCTTGGTGGTGAGGTTCCTGGGTGTTGTCGGTGGTTCTGTTTGGATAGCCAGCATCTTCCTAGGGATTTGGCTCTCTGACACCAACCCGCTCATGGCTCTGATTGTTGTGAACACCGGGTTCTTTTTTGCTGGGATAGCTATTGGACCGATGTTCCCAGCTTTCATTTTGGGTGCTG
>DATBNK010000098.1:0-24467 GCA_036554355.1 Aquiluna sp. | reverse complement strand
TGCCCAGAGCCTCGGGTAGCCTAGCAGAGCTGAATCAAATTGAGAAGGACTATTTTGGACAACGAGCTCGCCCGCGATATCGCCGAAGTTCCAGCGGTTGAGGTAATCAACACCACAGCCGTTCACCTAATGAGTGCGGCTGCGGTGCAGTGCGGCCTGAGCGAGGATGCTCCCGCGGACCTCGATGAGGCAAGAAAACTCATCACCGCGCTAGCCGGTCTTGTGACTGCGGCAGCGCCAGAAATCGGAGATCACCACGCCAGGCCACTAAAAGACGGATTGCGCTCACTGCAATTGGCCTTCCGAGAGGCCTCAGTCATAAAGGACCCACCGGGCAAGGGCCCGGGAGAAAAATACACCGGACCGGTTAATTAGTTACGACTATTTTGAGTCCGAAAGAGTCGACCAGCTCCATAAACTCCGGAACCTGAATGTCTTTTGCCAACTGCGTCAAAATATCTTTCAGCGCCTCAGGAGTTAGCCCCGGCTTGAAACCCAACTGAATCGTGAGCTCTGCTGCCGCAAGGTTTGATTCTGGATCTCCATCAAAAAGGTCAACACTTGCAATCATCAGGTGCTTCTTGGTTGCCAACAGCAACTTCTCTCGAACCAGCGGTGAGGTGTGAGGCGGCTGCCACTCAAGCCCCTGGGCGATGGCAGCAAGCTGGGGCCTGCGCAGAACGATTGCATTAGATGCGGGGTTTAGGACAACCCGATTGTGACCCTCGGAAGCGGCAGCCAGACAGACCTTCTCTGCCAAAACCGGAACCGGTCTGGCATCAGGATTCCATGCGGTTAGCTCACTTACCGAGGTAAAGGCCGGTATTGCACTTTGACCATCTGGGGTGGCAACCGCAACAATCGCCAAATCAGCCGACTTCTCAACCATCAGGCCATTGGGGCCGATCTCCCCCTCCCCCAGTTCTGCAACCAGAGGAATCAAGAGCCTTGTGCCGTGAAGTGCCTGAGTCAGATGAGCCTTGGAAACTGGCTTATCCGCAAGAACTGGAATCAACGCCTCAGGGGTCTCTCCGTTGTCCGAGGCAAAGCTGTTTGCCTCGAAGCTGCGCCCCTCCCATGGAACTCCAGCAGAATCCGAAAACTTGTCGTGCACTAGTAGCCCGCCACCTCGAGTGCCTGCTCCAGAGTGAAGCGGCCTGCGTATAGCGATTTACCTAAAATTGCACCCTCCAAGCCAAGCGGAACCAACTTTCTCAAGGCCGCGATGTCTTCCAGAGTCGCAATCCCGCCCGATGCGACAACCGGTTTTGAGGTTTTATCCATTACCGATTTCAACAACTCGAGATTGGGGCCCCTTAGGGTGCCGTCCTTGGTGACATCGGTCACCACATAGCGAGCGCAACCGGCTTCATCCAGACGCGCGAGCACCTCGAATAGATCTCCGCCCTCCTTGGTCCAACCACGAGCTGCCAGCGTCGTCCCGCGGACATCCAGACCAACCGCTATTTGATCGCCGTATCTCTCAATGGCAGCTGCCGTCCAATCCGGGTCCTCAAGAGCTGCAGTGCCGAGGTTGACCCTCTTTGCGCCCAACTGGATTGCGTGATATAAAGATGCATCGTCACGAATACCGCCGGATAGCTCGATCTTGACCTCGCCAGATTGCGCAACAACCTCGGCAATGACCTCACGGTTGTGACCTCTGCCAAAGGCTGCATCCAGATCCACCAGGTGAATCCATTCGGCCCCAGCATCAATCCAAGCTTTGGCTGCTTCAAGTGGGTGACCGAAGTCCTCCTCCGAGCCCGCCTCTCCCTGAGTGAGGCGCACCGCCTTGCCACTAGCAACATCAACTGCGGGCAAAAGTTCAAGCTTCAATTTCTCTCCTAAAGTCCCTTGATCCAGTTTTCCAAAAGCTTCAAACCAGCCGCCCCTGACTTTTCGGGGTGAAACTGCGTAGCGCTCAGCGGTCCGTTTTCAACCGCAGCAATAAACCTCTCTCCATGCTCAGCCCAGGCAATAGCGGCTGGCTGAAATGGCGGACGAATATCCAACTGCCACTTTTTTGCTGCATAGGAGTGAACAAAGTAAAACCGCTCATTTTCAAGCGAGTCAAACAGCCTCGAGGAGGAATCCGCCGAGACCTCGCTCCAGCCCATATGGGGCAAGGTTGGGGCGTTTAGCTTCTCAACCACTCCCGGCCACTGTCCAAAACCTTCGGTTTCGACTCCGTGCTCCACGCCGTTTTCAAACATGACCTGCATCCCGACACAAATTCCAAGCACGGGTCGCTGAGCGGTTAGTCGTTGATCGATAAGACCCGCGGCATTTTTTGCGTTCAGCTTCTCCATCACCGTCGCGAATGCTCCGACTCCGGGCAGCACCATGCCGCTGGCGTTTAGCAAGGTCTTACGATCTGCAGTTAGCTCCACCTCAGCACCGGCTTTTTCCAAAGCGCGACAGGCAGAGTGAACATTTCCGCTGCCGTAGTCAAGAACTGCGACCGTTATGGTCAAAGGCTGCCCTTAGTGGAGGGAATGCCACTGACGCGAGAATCAAGCTCAACAGCCTTGCGCATCGCCCTGGCAACTGCCTTGAACTCAGTCTCGGCAATGTGGTGGGCGTCCCTGCCGCCAAGAACATTCACGTGCATAGTGATGCCTGCGTTGAATGCGATCGCTTCAAAAACGTGTCTGACCATGGAGCCGGTGAAGTGACCGCCGATCAGGTGATACTCAAAACCCTGCGGCTCTCCGGAGTGAACCAGAAACGGCCTACCCGAAACATCAACTACCGCTCGCACCAAAGCCTCGTCTAACGGCACAGTGGCATCTCCGTAGCGAGCAATTCCAGACTTGTCACCAAGCGCTTGTGCCAGAGCCTGGCCCAAAACGATTGCCACATCCTCAACGGTGTGGTGAACATCAATCTCAGTATCGCCACTTGCCTGCACGTCAAGATCAATCAGGGAGTGCTTTGAAAATGCTGTGAGCATGTGGTCATAAAACGGCACGCTGGTTGAAATATTGGACTTGCCTGAACCGTCAAGATTCAAGGAAAGCTCAACGCTGGACTCGCTGGTCTTGCGACTTAGCTTTGCTGTGCGACTCAAAAGATTGCCTTTGGTTTGGGGACTTGCCCAAGTTTAGTCAAGCAATAAGCCAAGTTCAGCAATCAATTTTGTGGTCTCTGGCTCGGTGCCGGCAGTTAGACGCAGCGAATTGGGAATGCCAACGTTGCGAATCAATACCCCTCGCTCGAGCAGTTTCTCGAAGATCGCCTTGGGATCTTCGATTCCTGAAACTAAAACAAAGTTTGCGTCACTTGGCTGAACGGTTAGCCCAAAATCAACTGCGGCGGCACTGATTCGATCGCGTTGGACCTTAATTTGATCCACGGTTGCCAAAAGATCACTGGCATGCTCAATGGCGGCCAGGGAGGCCGCCTGAGTCAAGGATGAGAGGTGATATGGCAACCGAACAAGTCGCATTGCATCCACCACTGATGCATCAGAGGCCATGTATCCGAGGCGAGCGCCAGCGAAAGCAAAGGCCTTGCTCATGGTTCTACTCACGACCAGCCGTTCTCTAGATGGCAGCAGCGAGATCGCGCTTTCTCGAGAGGAGAACTCCTGATAGGCCTCGTCGATTAGCAACATGCCATCGAATGCGTCATAAGCAGCGGTGATAGCTTCTAGTGAAATTGAGTTCCCAGTTGGGTTATTAGGCGTGCAGAGAATGACTATGTCGGGTTTTTCTCGTTGAATCTCTGCTGCCAAGTATTGAGGGCTTAGCTCAAAGCCAGCCTCACGGGGCCGCTCTGAGTAGTTAGTCAACGTGCCCCTAGCAATATTGGGATACATCGAATAGGTGGGTCCAAAACTCAGCGCCTTGCGTTCCGGGCCGCCAAATGCAGTGAAGAACTGCTGAAGGATTTCATTGGAGCCATTTGCAGCCCAGATCTGTTCCGGGGCGAGTCCTTGGCCGAGATACTGAGCGAGTGCGCTTCGCAGGCCCATGAATTCTCGGTCTGGATATCTGTTTAGGCCGATCGTGGCCTGCGCTACCTTCTCGACGATGGAGATCGCGACACTCTCTGGTATTCCAAAAGTGTTTTCGTTGACGTTTAGTTGAACGGGAACATCCAGCTGAGGGGCGCCATAGGGCTCTAGGCCCCTAAGGTCCGAGCGAATTGGAAGTTTATCGAGACTTGACACACGCCAAGACTACAGATTGTCAGAACTAGGGAAGGGCAATCTGCTGACCTGGAGTCAGGTTCACAGTGCTCAGAGCATTAAGCATTACAACCTCGGCAATCCAGTCACGAGGGTCCGAACCAGCCGCGTGCTCTGCGGCTAGATCCCAGAGTGAATCGCCTTGCTGCACGGTTACAAACTGCAACTCGACCGGTCCGGCGTTACCGGCGACCGATCCGGAGATGGAAGAGAGCGTGAAGCCTAGGGCGACTGCAATAATGACCGCGGCACGAGCCAGGCGACCTGGGTTTTGTAGCTTGTAGTTACCGATTGCAAACATCTCGGTTCCCTTCCGTTCGATTCTTTGTTTCGAACACTTGTTCTAAGTTTAGGTAAAAAACCTACTTATGCAAGTCTTTTTTCCTGTTTTTTCTGTTTCTTACGAAAATGTGTTTGGTTTTAGAGCCAAAACCGAATACTCTTTCGATACAAGAAGTAAATGTCATGCCACCGACATTTTTAGGAAGGGACCATGGAATACACGGAACTAACCACTGTGCAGCAGCGGATTCTTGATGTAATCAAAGACTCCATGACCAATCGCAACTACGCGCCGTCTATGCGCGAAATCGGAGAAGCAGTGGGGCTGTCCTCAACAGCCAGCGTCTCCCATCAGCTAAACAAGCTCGAGCTACTTGGCTTCATTAGTAGAGACCCCAGGCGTCCAAGGACCATTGACCTCCTAGGCGAGGAACCAGCAGCTGAGATTTTCAACCCCGATGCCGCAATGGTTCCTCTCGTGGGAAGAATTGCCGCCGGTGGGCCAATCACGGCGGAGCAAAATGTCGAAGACGTCTTTGCCCTACCCAGACAACTGGTGGGACAGGGAGATCTGTTCCTGTTGAAGGTCGTTGGCGAATCGATGATCGATGCGGCAATCTGCGACGGCGACTGGGTAGTTGTCAGGCAGCAACAGACCGCGGAGAACGGCGACATAGTCGCCGCACTTCTCGAGGATGAGGCCACAGTCAAGACTTTCAAGCAGCGCGATGGTCACACCTGGCTACTGCCAAGAAACTCCGCTTTCGAACCAATCCTGGGAGATCACGCAGTCATACTTGGAAAAGTTGTTGCCGTCCTTAGGACTGTTTAATCTTTCTAAGCTCCGCAGCCAACTCATGCCCAACCAAGGCGACTAGTTTCGTGCCCTGCTCGACATACTCAAGCTCCAAAACCTTGCCTGATAGGTGAACCTTAGAAACAAGATCTCCTCGGTCGTAGGGAATTACCCCCTCGAATTTCTCATCGGGCTTCGGCAGCCGCTCCGCTATCGCGCTCTCAAGCTCACCTAAGCCCCTGCCGTCTCTAGCCGAAACCAGAAGGGCGCCAGGGGCAAGACCCCGCAACCTAACCTCCGTGTCAGAATCGACCAGGTCCGCCTTGTTGAACACAATGAGCTCCTCGACATTGCTTGCCTCGACCTGAGCGATAACCTCCCGAACCGTTTGAATTTGGCCCAATGGGTCAGGGTCGGTCGCATCAACTACGTGCACAATCAAATCGGACCCTGCAATCTCCTCGAGCGTGGAGCGAAACGCCTCAACTAACTGGTGAGGCAGGGAGCGTACAAAGCCAACGGTGTCAGCAAGTGTGTAGTCGCGACCATCTGGGGTCTGGTGTTTCCGAATAGTCGGGTCCAGAGTTGCAAACAGCGCGTTTTCGACCAGGACACCGGCTTTGGTTAGACGATTGAGAAGCGACGACTTTCCTGCGTTGGTGTAGCCAGCGATTGCAACCTGTGGCACTCCAGCGCTATCGCGCTTGGAGCGTTTGGTGTCTCGGCTGGACTTCATGTCCTTTATTTCGCGACGGAGCTTGGCCATGCGAGTGTTGATGCGACGCCTATCAAGCTCGATTTTGGTTTCACCGGGACCACGAGACCCGATACCCTGACCACCGGCAGCCTGACCACCGGCCTGGCGGGACATCGATTCACCCCAACCGCGCAACCTGGGTAGTAGATATTCGAGCTGCGCGAGCTCGACCTGGGCCTTTCCCTCTTTGCTCTTAGCGTGCTGGGCAAATATGTCCAAGATGATTGCAGTTCGATCAATCACCTTTACCTTGACTATGTCCTCAAGGGTTCTTCGCTGCGATGGAGCCAGCTCGGCATTGGCAATCACGGTGTCAGCACCAAGTGACTTCACAAGATCTCGAAGCTCATTCGCCTTACCCTTGCCTAAATAGCTGGCCGGATCAGGCATAGCTCTTCGCTGCAGCACCCCATCCAGCACTTGGGCTCCAGCTGTCTCTGCTAGAGCGGCGAGCTCCCTTAGCGAGTTCTCCGCTTGAGTCAGAGTCCCCGAACCCCAGACCCCAATCAGAACCACCTTTTCAAGTCGCAGTTGGCGATACTCAACCTCTGTGATGTCTTCGAGTTCGGTCGATAAACCGGCCACCCTCCGAAGCGAGGCGCGCTCCTCAAGATCGAGTTGGTCGCCGTCAAATTCGGAAATGGGAGCTGCTGCACCTCGCCTGAGGATGCGGTCAATTGCGGATTCAGAATTCATTGCATATAAACCCTAGGCCTGTAATAGGTTTGTCAGATGGTTGAAGAGCACTATTTCAGCTCGGACCCTGCCGCTCCAAAGAAAACCGTCAACATTACGATGCAGGTTGGCGGAAAACAAATAGATCTCGAAGCGGCATCGGGGACGTTTAGCTCCAGCAGATTGGATGCTGGAACAGCTGTCTTACTAAAACACGCCGACCACTTTCCCAAAGACGGGAACGTGTTGGACATCGGCTGTGGCTGGGGTCCCATCGGGCTTTCCATCGCATCGCTCCAGAAAAATTCAACGGTTTATGGCATCGACATCAACCAAAGAAGCATCGAACAGTCAAATCTCAACTCGAAATCTTTGGGGCTAAAAAATTTCACAGCCATGCACTCGAGGGACCTTCCAGAAGACATGCGCTTCAGTGCAATATGGTCAAACCCTCCTATCCGAGTTGGAAAAAAGATCCTTCACGAACTGATGGAAAGCTTTATCCCTCGGCTTGAACCCGGCGGAAGGGCAATGCTGGTGGTGCAGAAAAATCTTGGAGCCGACTCTTTTCAACGCTGGCTCAGCAATAGATTTCCGGAGGCTGAGGTCAACAGAGTTGGGACGGATAAGGGGTATCGAGTGATTTCCCTTGTCAGTCCCCCCAGTTACCTGAAAAAGTAAGCTCAGCCGGTCCACTAATAGAAACGTGCTCGCCGTCCTCGGTGGGGAACATTCTGACAGCGACATCGCCACCGGGAACCGAAACCTTCCAATAGTTTTGCTCGCCGCCGGCATAGTGCCGGATGGCAATCGCCGCGGCAGCAATACCCGTGCCGCAACTCATCGTCTCCCCCACCCCGCGCTCATGCACCCGCATCGTTAGACCTGCCACTCCCTCTTTAATCAAGGGTTCGTCCAAGACAACAAATTCAACGTTGGCGCCATCTTCTGGCTCTGGCTCGAGCTGCGGTGGGCGAGAGAGATCTAATTCCTCAAGCTCTGCAATATCGGCAAGCGCAACAACTCGATGAGGGTTCCCAAGGTTTACCTCTAAAGCGGGCCTGGGAACTCCCAGCCCGCGAGACCTAACCAAAGTCTCATCGTCCCCAACCTTGAACAATCCCAGATCGACCGCGAAGCCCGTCTGGGTGGCGGTTAAATCCTTGATTCCAGCTCGGGTTGCAATCGGTAACGTGCTTCCAGAACTCAGCTCCGCAAAGCCGTTATCTAATAAATACCGAGCCATTACCCTGATGCCGTTGCCGCACATCTCGGCGTTCGAACCATCTGCATTGCGGTAATCCATGAACCACGAAGCGGCTGGCTCTTGTTCTAATAGCTCGGAAACCTCAGGGCTTTTTTGAGTGGGTGTAACGCGAATCAGCCCATCTGCGCCAATACCAAAGTGCCGATCACACATCTCGGCCACCTGCTCAGGCGAGATGTCAATCTGGCCGTGTTCATCGAGAATGAGAATGAAGTCGTTGCCGGTTCCCTGACCTTTGGTAAAAGCTAAGCTCATCGCCCCAGCCTAATTTGCTCAATTGCCTGCTGCTCCAGGTTTTTTGAAGAATCCAACCATTGGATTCTCGAATCTCTTCTAAACCAAGACATTTGCCTTCTGGCATAGCGGTTTGTGAGGGTAATGGTCTGCTCAATCGCTTCTTTTTCACTCAGCTCACCCGCAAGCTGGGATGCGGCCTGAGCGTAACCAATGGCAACCGCAGCAGTTCTAGAAAGAGTCAACCCCGACCGCTGAAGTCCCCGCACCTCATCCAGCAGTCCAGACTCCCACATAGCTAAAACTCTGTCCCTGATCCGCTGTTTCAAAACTTCCCTGTCGACCGAAATGCCAAGCTGCAATGTGGGGCGCAAATACCTAGGCTCTGGCAGCGAGGACTTGTAGGGTTCCCCGGTTAGCTCTATTACCTCCAGAGCTCTGACGACCCTGCGAACGTTTTGCGCGGGTATCCGATTGGCACTTGCAGGATCTAGTTCGTTGAGCCTGTCATGCATTGACATAGCACCAATTTCCTCAGCCTCTGACTCCAGGCGCTCCCTAACCGCCTCATCGGTGGGCGCAAAATCCATTTCATCCAGTGCGGCTGCCACATAGAACATGCTGCCCCCGACTAAAACTGGTTGATTGCCCCTCTCAATCACCTCCGAGATCTTTTCGTGCGCGAGCTTGGCATATTCGACCGCGGTTAGATCTTGCTCTGGCGAAACTACGTCTATCAGGTGATGCGGCACCCCCTCGCGCTCATCAAAAGACAGCTTCGCGGTGCCGATGTCCATGCCCCGGTAAAGCTGCATGGCATCGGCATTGATGATTTCGATATTTCCTAAAGACTTTGCAATCGCGAGCGCGAGCGAAGATTTACCCGAAGCGGTAGGGCCAACTACCGCGAGGACACTAAAGGGCACTTGCCACTCGAATGGGCAAGCCGAGAGAAACCTTGGTTGACCCCGGAGTTGGGGCTCCGCAGCTCTCCAACTCTCTTCGGTCATGAGCATCGCCACCGCGGGTGCGGCGGACGGAGTAACCAGAACCCTGGGCTGAGTCAGCAACCAAGAAATATGGCTTTGCGTCGGTGACCGTGACGGACACGACATCACCTGGCCTTGGGGCAGGCTGTCCCTCTGGGATGTCGAAGTGAACCAACCTGTTGTCCTTGGCCCTACCCGACATCCTGTTCGTCTGAGCGTCTTTGCGGCCCTCCCCGTTGGCCACCAACACCTCTACCTCTTTGCCAATTTGCTTGATGTTTTCATCCCAGGCAACCTGATTCACAACCTCGAGCAGTCGCTCATAGCGCTCCTGGACCACCTCTTTGGGAATTTGATCTGGCATATCAGCGGCCGGGGTGCCAGGGCGCTTGGAGTACTGGAATGTATAGGCAATCGTGAATCTAGACTTTCGAACCACATCCAAGGTTGCCTGAAAATCCTCTTCGGTCTCGCCGGGAAAGCCAACAATGATGTCGGTGCTAATTGAGGCATCCGGCATCGCCTCGCGAACGCGGTCCAAAATGCCCAGGTACTTCTCACTGCGATAGCTGCGCCTCATGTCTTTAAGCACCTTGTCAGAGCCTGACTGCAAAGGCATGTGCAGCTGAGGCATCACATTTGGCGTCTCGGCCATCGCCGCAATTACATCATCGGTGAAGGCCGCCGGGTGAGGCGAGGTGAAGCGCACCCGCTCGAGGCCCTCAATCTGTCCACAAGCCCGTAAAAGCTTTGAAAATGCCTGCTTATCACCGAATTCAACACCGTAGGTGTTGACGTTCTGGCCAAGCAGAGTCACCTCGAGAGCTCCGTCATCGACCAGAGCCTGAACCTCGCTCAGGATCTCGCCCGGACGACGGTCCTTCTCCTTGCCACGCAGGGATGGGACTATGCAGAAGGTGCAGGTGTTGTTACAGCCAACCGAAATAGAAACCCAACCCGCGTAAGCGCTGTCGCGCTTGGTTGGCAACGTCGAGGGGAAGACCTCCAGCGACTCCAAAATCTCAATCTCGGCTTTGGCGTTGTGCTTAGCCCGCTCCAAGAGGGTCGGGAGTGAACCCATGTTGTGGGTGCCAAAGACCACATCCACCCAAGGAGCCTTTTTTTGAATCAGGTCCTGGTCCTTCTGGGCAAGGCAACCCCCAACCGCAATCTGCATGTTGGGGTTCGCCTCTTTTTGAGTGAGCATCATGCCCAAAGTCCCATAGAGCTTGTTGTCCGCGTTCTCCCTAACGGCGCAGGTGTTGAAGACAACCAGGTCGGGCTCCAAGCCCTGCTCCTGGGCAGAAAGATATCCGGCAGTCTCCAATAAGCCACTGATTCTCTCGGAATCGTGAACGTTCATTTGGCACCCGTAGGTGCGGACTTCGTAAGTAAGAGACATTGTTAGGGATTTTACCCCTGCGAGGCAGCATTGGATATCGCGCGATAGGCGATCGCCTGCGAGAACCCCCTGCGCTGCAAGAAGCCGAGCAGTCTGCGTTTTCTGACCTCATCGTCCAGCTTCGACATTCTCGCGTAGCGATTCTGGGCAAGCCGATTGGCTATTTGCTGCTCTCGCTCCGCATCAATCTCAGCAAGATTGAGTTCGATCAGCTCTTGGGATACCCCCTTACGGCGAAGCTCCGAGCGGATCGCGCTTGCAGATCTGCCATTGTCCAATCGGGTTCTGACGTAGGCCCCGGCGAATACCGCATCATCGATCAGCTGAGCCTCGGTGAAGCGGTCCAGTACCGCCTGCGCGATATCAGCTGGAATCTCGCGTTTTTCTAGGACTTGGGCTAACTGATAGCGGGTCTTCATACTGCGAGAAAGCTGGTGCAGCAGGACATTTTTTGCCCGCTGCTCCAGCTTCTCGGATTCAGTCTTAGCCATTTTGATTATTGGCCTTCAAGAACTAGGCGTCGTTAGCTGCCTTGTCCACCTCGATGGCCTCAGTCTCCTCAACTGGGAGGTCAGCTACCGGCCTTGGGACTCCGACACCAAGTTTGACCTTGATGCGCTGTTCGATGGTGGCTGCAACCTCCGGATTCTCCTTGAGGTAACGCCTGGAGTTCTCTTTACCCTGGCCGAGCTGCTCGCCCTCGAAGGTGTACCAGGCGCCAGATTTCTTGACGATCTCGTGCTCAACACCGAAGTCGATCAAGGAACCTTCCTTTGAGATTCCCTCGCCGAACATGATGTCGAATTCCGCCTGCTTGAAAGGGGCCGCCAGCTTGTTCTTTACGACCTTCACGCGAGCACGGTTTCCGACCGAATCGGTGCCCTCCTTGAGGGTTTCAATTCTGCGGATATCCAGCCTCACAGAGGCGTAGAACTTGAGCGCCTTACCACCAGAGGTGGTCTCTGGCGATCCGAAGAATACGCCGATCTTCTCGCGCAGCTGGTTAATGAAGATTGCGGTGGTCTTGGTGTTGGAAAGTGCTCCGGTTAGCTTCCTCAGCGCCTGAGACATGAGCCTGGCCTGCAAACCAACGTGGGAGTCTCCCATCTCACCCTCAATTTCAGCACGTGGCACAAGGGCGGCTACCGAGTCAATGACAATCACATCAATTGATCCAGAGCGGATCAACATGTCTGTGATTTCTAGAGCCTGCTCACCGGTGTCGGGCTGGCTCACCAAAAGAGCGTCAATGTCGACACCGAGCTTCTTGGCGTATTCGGGGTCTAGTGCGTGCTCAGCGTCAACAAAAGCCGCGGTCCCACCAGCGGCTTGGGCGCTTGCAATGGCGTGCAGGGCGAGGGTCGTCTTACCCGAGGCCTCCGGGCCATAAATCTCTACGATGCGGCCTCTTGGTAGTCCGCCGATACCCAGTGCAGCATCAAGTGCGATGGATCCGGTTGGGATTGACTCGATCATGGCCCGCTCTTGCGAACCCAGGCGCATTACTGAGCCCTTACCGAACTGGCGGTCAATCTGGGCGAGCGCGGTATCTAGCGCTTTTTCTCTGTCCGATGCACTTGGCATTGCTACCTCTTTCCGACACCCGGGTGGTGTCTAACTGCCTTGGACGATACTCGTGCCCTCGGACAGTTTTGAATGACCTGTCAAATCTGTTGAAAACCAGTGGTTTTCCCCAGCTGTTAGCAACAATAAGTGTTCGAACAAAATTTCGAATGACTATTTTTCGGCGTGTCTTTTTGTCTGGAGTTTGCCCTGCCAGCGCTCCCGCGGGATCTCCTGGGCTTTGCAGATCGCGAACCAAACCTCACGGGTGTCCTCGCCTGCGGCTAGCAACTCTTGCGGGGTCTTGTCTTGGAATTCGGTAAGCCTGGTGTCATTTAGTACCACCTCGGAAAAACCAGGACCGAACTCGTCCTTGACTAGTTCATAGAAGCGAGAGAGCTTCACTAGTGTGAGTAAATCTCGGCCTCTGCAACAAAGGCATCTGGAACGGTGTCCGGAATGAAGGTGTCATCAAAGTAGACGCCCTCGATCGCTGCAACTCGGTCTGAGACCTGGCGCATTACAACCGACAGGGGAAGATCTAGGGCCTCAGCTACCGAGGCAAGGATTTCGGATGAAACTTCCTTCTGACCGCGCTCTACCTCAGAGAGGTAGCCCAGAGCAACCGAAGCCTTTGCTGCTACCTGACGCAGGGTCTGACCCTGACGCTGACGGTGCGTGCGAAGAACGTCGCCTATCTCTTGCCTAATCAGTACCAAGTTTCCTCCTGGTTTCAAACGAGTCTCTAACCTATCGCTGGCTTCGGACAAAGTTACAGTTGAATGCTGTATGTTTCCTGTTCAATAACCTATGAGAACCTGCAATTGTTCCCAAAGAGATTGCAGAGCTGCATCAACCGTTTGTTTTCTAACCTCGTCACGAGATCCCGAAAAATCATAGGCATAAACCGCATCGCCCGCATTAGAACTGATACCAATAAACACGGTCCCCTGAGGCTTCCCTTCCGATTCCCCCGGACCTGCTACTCCGGTTGTGCTGATTCCAATTACTTGTTGGCTTTCAACCTGATTGATCTTGGCAAAGCGTTGCCGAACCCCGGCTGCCATCTGGGCAGCTACCTCGGCATCCACGGCCCCCTGCTGAGCCATCAGCTGGGGCGAGACTCCGAGGAGCTCCTGCTTCACACTGTTCTGGTATGCAACTACTCCCCCCAGAAACACCTCGGAGGAACCTGCAACATTTGTGATTTCCGCTGCCACTAAACCTGCGCTAATCGATTCGGCGGTGGCCACAAAAAGACCCTGAGCCCTAAGCGCGGAAACTAACTCTTTTTCGCCCATACGATTCTTGCTCCGGTGTACAAGGTCAACGCCACCGTGAACCAAAGCACGATGTCGGATAGCCACAGGTACCAATTACCGAGTACTCCAAGGGGTGCCACGTAGAGCGAAACCGCTATCACCTGCATTACGGTTTTGAACTTGCCGCCCCCGGTGGCTGCAATTACCCGCTTTTTCACAACAACCAGTCGATACACGGTGATGGCGAGCTCCCGGAACAGAATCAACCCGGTTGCCAACCACGGCACCGCACCCTGAATAGACAGTGCGATTAGCGCACCGGTCAGCAGGGTCTTATCCGCAATTGGATCGAGGATTTTTCCAAGGTTCGAGACCAGATCCCGCTTGCGAGCAATTGCTCCATCAATACCGTCTGTGGAGGCCGCCAGCACAAGCAGCACAATGGCAACCACGCGCCCTACGTAGCTATCCCACTCAGCGAGAATCAGCCAAAATACGATTGGCACCACCAATATCCTCGAAGAGGTAATCAGATTCGGGGTCTGGCGGTAGAAAAAACTATTGGACATCTGGCCTTCCGGTCAGCTGCCAAGCATCCTCATCGGGCTCATCCTCGGCGCTATCACCTTCGAAAACCGCAGTGGTCTGTCCTGACAGCTTTGCGATCAAGGCTGGTAACTCGTCAGGCTTGATGAGAACATCGCGTGCCTTGGAGCCCTCTGAGGGTCCGACGACGCCTCTTGACTCCATCAGGTCCATCAACCGGCCGGCTTTCGCGAACCCAACTCTGAGCTTGCGCTGCAGCATCGAGGTCGAACCAAATTGAGAATTCACGACCAGGTCGCATGCTGCCAAGAGCAGCTCCAAGTCATCCCCGATGTCGGCATCAACCACCTTGGAGGCACTTACCTGATTCACATCGGTTCGATACTCCGGCTCCATTTGGGCCTTGACGTGTGCAACGACTCTGGCCATCTCGGATTCAGACACCCATGCACCCTGCACTCGAAGGGCCTTATTTGAACCCATTGGAGCAAACAGGGCATCGCCCTGCCCCACTAACTTCTCAGCTCCGGGTTGGTCCAAGATAACCCTCGAATCGGTCACCGATGACACCGAGAACGCCAATCTCGATGGCACATTGGCCTTAATCAAACCGGTCACAACATCCACCGATGGCCGCTGGGTTGCGAGCACCAGGTGAATACCTGAAGCACGCGCCAGCTGCGTGATTCGCACAATGGCATCCTCAACATCGCGCGGAGCGACAATCATCAGATCCGCGAGCTCATCGACAACTACCAAGAGGTATGGATAGGGCTGTAAATCGCGCTTGGAGCCCTCCGGCACCGAAATCTCACCAGCTACCACGGCGCGGTTGAAATCGTCGATGTGCTTAAAGCCAAAGGATGCGAGATCGTCGTAGCGGGAGTCCATCTCCTTGACCACCCACTGCAGCGCCTCGGCAGCCTTTTTGGGGTTCGTGATGATCGGAGTTACCAGGTGCGGCACGCCCTGGTACGCACTTAGCTCCACTCGCTTTGGATCCACCAGCACCATGCGCACCTCTGCGGGGGTAGCTCGCATCAAAATTGAGGTGATCATTGAATTCACAAAGCTTGACTTACCCGCACCGGTCGCTCCGGCAACCAACAGGTGCGGCATCTTTGCCAGGTTGGCGACCAGATAACCACCCTCGACATCCTTGCCCACCCCAATGGTTAGTGGGTGTGAGGATGCAGCGGCATTTTTCGAACGCAAAACATCTCCGAGTGACACCGTCTCGCGATCGGTGTTGGGAATCTCAATACCGATCAGCGACTTGCCCGGAATTGGCGCCAGAATCCGAACCTCATTGGAGGCAACCGCATAGCTAATGTTGTTTGAAAGCCTGGTGACCGCTTCAACCTTTACCCCGGGCGCCAGTTCGACCTCGTAGCGCGTCACTGTAGGACCCCTGAGGAACCCCGCCACCCTGGCCTCGACATCGAATTCTTTGAACACGGCGTCGATGGCTAGAACCAACTGATCATTCACACCGGTCTTGGTCTTTGGTGCGGTTCCAGCGCTCAGCACGGACAAGGCGGGAAGCACATAGGGCTTTATGGTTCTCTTCGACGGGATGTCTATCGGCTCTGTGAGTCCTTCTTCCCCATCCATGAATTCAAGCTCTGGTTCTGGCTCTGAAGCCGGCTCTGTGTTGATGGACTCCGCTGGGTCCAAAGGCACTTCGGTAGCGAGCTCTTCATCGACAAACTCATCTATGTCGACCACCGCGGTGTCAAAGGCGGCCTCTTGAGAATCGGATTTCTGCCACCAGCTAGATTTCTTGCCATCAAAGGCATCGGTCTCTAAGGGCTGCTTTTTGTCTCCGAAGAGGTAATTGCTCAGATCTTTTAGACGCTCGGAAATCTTTTTGGGGTGAGTTCCTGTCATTACCAAAAGCGAAACCAGCGCAATCAGCACCAGCGCCGGCACCGCACCCCAAATCGTCAATACGGCCAACAGTGGACCTGCCAGCAGCCAACCAAACAGGCCTCCGGCAACCGCCAAAGCCTCCGGCCCCTCTTGTGGAGAAGGTGAGCTGGTGAAAACGTGGAAGAAGCCAGAAACCACCGATAAAAACAGCCAGAAGCCTAAGCCGAACCTAGAACCATCCCGCACCGTCGCAGGATTGCGATACAGGTAAATCGCGTAACCGAAAAAGACCACCGGCAAGCCAAATGCGGTGAGACCAAACAGCATGCCAAAACTGAAATCATGCAACCATCTTGCCCAGGGCTCTTGAATCAAGAACCAGGCAAAGAGAGCTCCGAAGATGCTCAGCAGAAATAGGAAAAACGGAGCGCCGTCGCGGCGATCCTCGCTCGCGAGCTTTTTAGAGCTAAAGGCTCGGATTCCCCCGCCCACCAGGTGAGCCAGCGCCATATAAAAACGCTCGAGAGATTGCAAAAACTTCTGTCCCGAACCCGACTGCGATGCTGGCGCTTGCCTCCGCGCTGCAGGCTTGCTACCAGAGCGAGCAGCCGACGGGCGCTTTGGGGGTGGGGTCTTTGATGCCATGACGAAAAAACTAGCAAGAAGCTAGCTGTTTAGCCCTTAGGCGGGGCGGGAAGAAAAGACAACGATCGGGATAATCATTGGCTTGCGACGGTGCGCCTTGGCGACCCAAGAGCCAATCACTCGCCGAATTACCTGCTGGAACAAATAGGTATCGCGAACACCCTCGGCGGCCGCATCCGCCATCGCCTTCTCTATTGCCGGCAAAATGTCGTCAAACACGTGGTCATCCTCGGCATAGGCCCGAGCTCTGATCTCTGGACCTTCAACGATCGTTCCGGTCTTCCTGTCCACCACCGCAAAGATTGAGATAAAGCCCTCGGCCGCCAAGATCCTGCGGTCTTTGAGGTCATCCTCTGTGATCTTGCCCACCGTCTTGCCATCGACATAGAGCATGTCGCACGGTACCTTGCCAACCACCTGGGCAATACCGTCCTTGAGCTCTACTACCGTGCCATCCTCGACAATCAGTGTGCGCTCAGGGGCCACTCCGGTCCGAATCGCAAGCTTCGCGTTGGCATCCAGGTGACGGTACTCACCGTGAATTGGCATCACGTTTTTTGGCTTCAGCAGGTTGTAGCAGTAGAGCAACTCGCCAGCTGCCGCGTGACCGGAGACGTGCACCTTGGCATTGCCCTTGTGCACCACATTTGCACCCAGTCGAGTAAGACCATCGATCACTCGATAGACCGCGTTTTCGTTGCCCGGGATTAGCGAGCTAGCCAACAAGACGGTGTCGCCCTCGCCAAGCATGATTTGGTGGTCCTGATTCGCGATTCGAGACAGCACGGCCATCGGCTCGCCCTGCGAGCCGGTGGACATAAAGACAATGCGGTTATCGGGGTAATCCTGAGCGTGCTTTTGCTCAATGATCAGCTTGTCCGGAATCTCCAAAAAGCCCAGCTCAGAAGCAATCCCCATGTTGCGAACCATCGAGCGACCAACAAATGCGACCTTCCGGTTGCTTGCTTCAGCAGCGTTCAGCACCTGCTGCACTCTGTGAACGTGAGAACTAAAGGATGCCACGACCACCTTGCCTGGAGTCTTGGCCATCACGGTTTCGATGGCCGGGCCGATATCGCGCTCAAGGGGCGTGAAGCCAGGGGTGTCGGCATTGGTGCTGTCGACCATAAACAGGTCTAGCCCCTCTTCGCCAATGCGAGCAAAGGCTCGCAGGTCTGTCAGCCTGCCATCTAGTGGTAGCTGGTCCATTTTGAAATCGCCAGTAGCCAACACCGAACCGGCGCTTGATCGAATCATTACCGCCAGGGCATCTGGAATCGAGTGATTCACCGCAACAAACTCGAGCTCAAAAGGCCCAAGTCTCTCTTTTTGCCCCTCGGTGACGGTGTGGGTGAAGGGTGTAATCCGGTGCTCTTTGAGCTTGGCCTCAATAAGTGCCAGGGTGAGCCTCGAGCCCAAGATCGGAATGTCCTTGCGCATTCCCAAAAGATAGGGAACACCACCAATGTGATCCTCGTGCCCGTGGGTAAGAACCAATCCCGTGATTCGATCCAGTTTGTCTTCCAAATAACCAAGATCCGGCAAGATCACATCTACACCAGGCTGAGTCTCCTCGGGAAACAAAATTCCGCAGTCGATAATCATGATCTGGTCATCGAGTTCGAAGACGGTCATATTGCGACCGATTTCGCCCAATCCACCAAGTGGAATGATGCGCAGGGTGCCCTTGGCTAGTTTTCCAGGGAGTTCCACTAGCGAGTCGTCCCAGCTACCTTGGGCAGAGCACCACCGGCAGCTGCATTCCGATCGGGTCGGAAGTTATCGAAGTTCAAACCTGGAACGCTCACCACCTGGTCGATGCCATTTTCGATTGCCGCGGCTTCGTGGTCCTCTGGACCCACCAGCGGCAATCGCACCCTCGGGGAGTTGATCAAACCAAGTCCATGCAAAACGTATTTAGCAGCCACGGTTCCAGGAACGTGGGTCATAATCGCACGCTGCAGTGGCTCGAGGGCGTTGTGAACCTTGAGTGCCGAATGGAAATCATTGGCATTGGTGGCATCCACCATCGCGCGATAGGCATGCGGGGCAAGGTTCGCGGTCACACCAATTAGACCGGTTGCTCCCAAAGACAGGTGCGGCAAAACATTGGAGTCGTCTCCCGAGAAATACATCAAGCCGGTCTCGAGCAGCAACCTGGTGGTCTGAGCAAGGTCGCCCTTGGCGTCCTTGATGGCCACGACGTTGGGGTGCTTCGCGGCGCGGTGGAAGGTGTCGTAGGAGATAGCCACTCCGGTGCGACCCGGGATGTCATACAAAATCACTGGCAAATCAGTTGCGTCAGCAATCATCCTGAAGTGAGTCAGGATCCCAGCCTGAGTGGGCTTGTTGTAGTAAGGAGTCACAATCATCACGCCATCGGCGCCGGCCTTTTCGCTGGCCTTGTAGAGCTGGATTGCGTGCGCGGTCTCATTAGAGCCACCGCCGGTGATGATTTTGGCTCTGCCGGCTGCAACTGACTTGCCGACCTCTACGAGCTTGATTTTCTCGGCGTCTGTAAGGGTTGAGGTTTCACCGGTAGTCCCGGTAACAACCACGCCATCAGCGCCATTAGAGACTATGTAGTCGATGTGGCGCTCGGTGGCATCCCAATCCACCTCACCATCTGCGGTCATGGGTGTGACAAGAGCGACCAATACCTAGCCGAATACATCGGGTTCGCGCGTTACCATCTGGCTAAGCCTAATGGCTTAGCGCATTTACGAGCTAGGGAGCTACGCGCCCGTTCTCGTTGAAAGAGGCGTAGCTAAGCGGCATGAGCTCCGCCCAGAACTCTTCCATCTTCTCCGCAACCATCTCGATCTCGCGCTGTGGGAAAGAGGGAAAGTGGGTTCCCTCGCGCTTGGTGCGAAGCGATAGGAAGTTCATCAAAGATCTGGAATTCATGGTCACATACATCGAGGAGTAGATGTTCAGTGGCAAAACGATTCTTGCCACCTCTCTTGCCACTCCGGCTTCCAGCATGCGCTGGTAGGACTCGTAGGCAGCACGGGTAACCGCCATCGTCTCCTGCTCCACGAGTGCGGTCTGCTCCGCAGTGCCATCCTCAAAGTCATATGCACCTGGCTTACCGACCTGGATCAGCTTTCGCTCTGGACCCGGCACATAGAAAACCGGACGCAGTTCGCGGTAGCGACCTGATTCCTCGTTGTAGCTTGCGATGCGGTGGCGCATGAACTCTCTAAAGACAAAAATCGGTGCCTGAACATAAAAAGTCATCGAGTTGTGCTCAAAAGGAGAGCCGTGGCGGTCGCGCATCAGGTAGTTGATTAGCCCGCGGTCACGCTTTTCAACCTCGGCACCAACGGTCTTTGCACTCTCTAGAGTCTGCTCACCCTGAGTGGAAACTCGAGCCGCAAACAAAACATCAGCATCCGATGCGCTCGAGCGCACCATCTCAACAGTCACATCACTTCGGAATTCAATTTCACTCACGGAGCAAAGCCTATGTGTAAACCCAAAAAGTAAAAAAACGAAACACTAGGCAGACTAAAACGTTCTTCGCATAACCTTTCTCAAGTGGAAACATCACTGATCGCAACCCTCGGCCTTTTGGCGCTCGGTGTAATCGGTGGCATCACGTTCAAAGCCCTGCAGGGCAAAGGGCACAGAGTAAGCACCAAAGAGATCATTGACTTAGGGAAGCTCAAGGCCAGTAACAATGGCCTGCCCACAACTGAATATGGCAAAAAGGCAACCCTGGTGCAGTTTTCGACCAGCTACTGTGGCCAGTGCCCCGGGGTCAAGCGAACCTTGTCACAACTCGAATACCGCCTTGGCGGTCTTCGATTTGCAGAGGTGGACATCACAGAGCGGCTTGATGTGGCGGCACATTTCAACATCAGCCAAACTCCAACAGTGTTCCTACTCGACCAAAACGGTCACCTCATTTACCGAATGGGCGGGGTTCCAAAAATGAACCAGCTCATGGAAGAACTAGAGAAATTAGGCGTGAAATGACAGAGATAAAAAGAATCGATCCGCGCGGACCAAGATTCGGTGCCGGCATCACCTCGGTGCTTTCGCTCGCAAGCTTTGCACTTAGCTTTCAGTTCGGCTTCATTGCCGGCTACCCGCTGATGGTTGCCCTATTTCTGCTTTTTGCCTGGAGTGTATTTTCGCCAAAGACCCACCCGTATCAGCTGATCTTTCAAAAACTGGTCCGTCCGAGGTTGAAAGAACCAACCGAGCTCGAAGACCCAAGACCGCCGCAGTTTGCTCAGAAGGTCGGCTTCAGCTTTGCAATCTTGGGAACTCTCGGTGGCCTGGTTATCAGTGCTCTGATTCCCATCGCTGCGGCATTCATATTTATCGCAGCGTTTCTAAATGCCTTTTTCGGGTTCTGCCTGGGATGCCAGATGTATTTAGGGCTTAGGCGATTCGGAATCATTCGCTAGCGCAATCGCCTTGCGAATCGCTGCCCTGGCTCGCTTGCGATCACCATTTGCCTCATAGGCCTGGCCCAGCTGATACCAAAGCTGCCAATTCTCGCTCTGTTGCATTTCAGAGCTGATTCGCTCGAACTCGGCCTGGGCCGAGTCTGAGGTCGCTTTGCCCGATGGGCGGTATTTCAAATCCAGCTCAGCCACGCCCTCGGCATGTAGCTGCTCCCCCAAGCGCTGAGCTCGAAAGCCAAAGCGCAACTCGGAGAACACACTCCAAATCGCAAACACCGGCAACACCATGATCGCTAACCCCATGGCCTTTGCAATCAGGCCTGGCTCCTGCAGCAAAATAACTCCGCGACCTGCCAGTAAGAAAACCCAGAGCAGCGTCAGCGCGCTCATCACGCCAACCCAGATCTTGGTTGCCATTTAGTTCAAAACGTTTTCTAGGCCAACTACCAAACCACTGTTTGCATTTGCATACTCAATGCTGCGCAAGATGCCCAGTGAATAGGCGCGGTGAGATGAGACATCGTGCGAAATAGTTAGCTGCTCCGCATCGCCCCCAAAGACCACATCCTGCTTGGCTGAGATGCCAGGCTGGCGAAGTGAATGAATCGGAACACCCTTGTGGATTTCACCCCGGGCCTGCTGTCCAGCCCCTGGAACCAGGTGATTCTCTGATTGCGCCGCAGCGATTCTCTCGGCTGTGGCGATTGCGGTTCCGGAGGGTGAGTCGACCTTGCCGGCGTGATGAGCCTCGATGATCTCAACTGACCCAAAGTGCTTTGCAGCCTCAGCGCTAAAGCGCTGCAGCAGCATAGACCCGATAGAAAAGTTAGGAACCATCACCACCGCAGCCTTTGGGTGATCAACGAGCTGGCTCTCAACACCGGCTATTTTGCCCTCTGACCAACCAGAGGTGCCAACCACAATCTTTAGATCGTTTTCGATTGCAAAACTCACCATCTTCGGTGAGACATCCGGAAGCGTGAAATCAACCACGACATCGGCTCCGAGCATCATGCTCAGATCAGAACCAGATCCCAGCGCCGCATGGAGCTTTAGGTTTGGATCCGCATCGACCAACTCCCTGGTCAAAGAGCCCATTCGTCCCGAGGCACCGAGAATCGCAACACTAATCATGAGAGAAAACCTATCAAGCCAATTTCTCTAGATGGCCTAGGCCATCTCCAACTACCACCAGAGAAGAGTTCTTTGAAACCAACCGCCTAGCAACGGATTGAATCGCATCCAGGTCAACTGCCTTGAAGCGCTCCAAAACCTCTGAGATGCTCAGGTACTCTCCGGTGCCAATCTCAGCTCCGAGCAGGCGGTTCATTCTGGCCAGAGAGGATTCAAATCGAAGAGCCAAGCCACCGGTGAGGGAGCCAAGCGCGAGATCCAACTCCTCTTGCTTGGCGCCGTCCTGAGCCAAAGCATCGAGCTGCTCGCGCATCAGTGTGACAACCGTTTGTGCATTCTCGGGGTTGCAACCGGCATACATTCCAAAATATCCAGTCTCGGCATAGCCCTGCTGGTAGCTGTAGGTGGAGTAGGCCAGACCTCGGTCTTCACGAATTGACTGGTAGAGCCTTGAGCTCATTCCGCCACCCAAAATAGTGTTCATCAGACCAAAGGCATAGCGATCTGGATCGCTCGCCGACATTGACTCATAGCCAAGCAGGATGTTCGCCTGGTTGAAATCGTGAGCGATATTCACAAACGGCTTCACCTCAAAAGCCCCCGGTGCTGGGTGCGAGCGTCTTGGACGAGGAAGCCCAGAACCGACAAAGCCGGCCTCTGCCAACAGTCGCTCGACAAGCGCGACAAACTCCTCGTGATTCACTCCGCCCGCTGCGGTGATGATCAAACCACTTGGCACGTAGTGCTGTTTGTAGTGAGAAAAAACTTTGTCCCGGCTAACCGCAAGAATGCTCTCTTTGGTCCCGCCAATTGGCCTACCGAGTTCGTGGTCGGTGAGCAAGGCCGAGGCAAGCGCCTCATGGGCCAAATCCTCAGGATCGTCCTCGTTCATCGCGAGCTCTTCCAAGATGACGGTGCGCTCGGTTTCAAAATCCTGCGGGTCGATCTTGGCAGAGGCAAACATATCCAAAATGACATCTAGCGCGAGTGGCACCGCCGCGCTTTGAACGCGGGCGTAGTAGCTGGTGTATTCCTTGGCGGTGGCGGCATTTGAAGAACCACCCACCGAGTCAAAGGCGATCGAGATATCTCTCGAGGTTCTCCGATTGGTGCCCTTAAACAAAAGGTGCTCCAAAAAGTGCGTGGAGCCAAACCCCTCTGGGTCCTCATCTCGAGAGCCAACCGGAACCGAGGCAGCCAAAGCAACCGATGGTGCTCCCGGAACCTCTTCCGTGAGAATGCGAACACCGCTGGGCAGCAGGGTCCTTGAGACCCTGGCCGCCTCAGCGGTGAACGATAGAGATTTCTCTAAATGAAGATCCAAATTACTCTTCCAAGGCTCCCTGGTCGTCACCTTCAACAACCGGTGAAAGCGATAGCTTGCCACGGTCATCAATCTTGGTGAGCTCAACAAGGATCTTCTGGCCAACCTCCAAAATGTCTTCCACATTTTCGACGCGCTTTCCGCCAGAGATCTTCTTCAACTCAGAGACGTGCAATAGGCCGTCCTTGCCAGGAAGCAGTGAGATGAAGGCACCGAAGGTGGCCAGCTTCACAACTGTTCCCAAGAAGCGCTCGCCGATCTCTGGAACGTGAGGGTTAGCGATTGCATTGATGGCAGCCTTTGCTGCATCAGCACTCTCACCGTTGGTGGCGCCAATGTAGACGGTGCCATCGTCCTCA
The DNA here is from genome assembly GCA_036554355.1 of Aquiluna sp. GTDB lineage: Bacteria > Actinomycetota > Actinomycetes > Actinomycetales > Microbacteriaceae > Aquiluna. Next base: position 747 of record DATBNK010000098.1, on the reverse strand, counting down.
ATCGAGATGTCAGCTCCGGTGTCATCCTGGATCTGGTTGATCATCTTGCCCTTTGGACCGATGACCTCACCGATCTTGTCAAGAGGGATCTTGACCGCGATGACGCGAGGTGCATATGGAGACAGCTCGTCTGGCTCATCAATGGCCTGGTTCATGACGTCAAGGATCGAAAGCCTTGCGTCCTTGGCCTGGCCAAGTGCCTTGGCTAGCTCTGCCGATGGAATGCCATCGAGCTTGGTGTCTAGCTGAATCGCGGTGATGAAGTTACGAGTACCGGCAACCTTGAAGTCCATATCTCCCAGGGCGTCCTCGGCTCCCAGAATGTCGGTCAAAGCTGCGTACTGAGTGGTTCCATCAACGGTGTCTGAGATCAGACCCATTGCGATACCGGCAACCTGGTCGCGCAGTGGCACACCAGCGTTTAGCAACGACAGAGTCGATGCACAAACGCTACCCATCGAGGTCGAACCATTTGAACTCAATGCCTCAGAAACCTGACGGATTGCGTATGGGAAGACATCGCGGGAAGGCAACACTGGAACCAATGCGCGCTCTGCAAGAGCACCGTGACCAATCTCACGTCGCTTAGGAGTTCCGACTCGACCAGTCTCACCGGTTGAGTAGGGAGGGAAGTTGTAGTGGTGCATGTAGCGCTTCGAGGTCTCTGGGGTCAGAGCGTCTAGCTGCTGTTCCATCTTGAGCATGTTCAAAGTGGTGACACCAAGAATCTGGGTCTCACCACGCTGG
>DATBNK010000097.1:0-12018 GCA_036554355.1 Aquiluna sp. | reverse complement strand
CAAGCAGGCAGCTACAAGCTCTCAAGCTAGCTACCCCAGACTTACTGAGATCATTCACCCGGGCAAGAGAAAAGCCGGAGGCAATAACGCCTCCGGCCTCACTCCTAATGGACCTAGAGCAGGTTTGGGATCTTCTGCTCTGCAGCGAGGTTTGCCCTGCGGAAAACCAGCGTTACCGCCGCCGAGATAATCACGATGAACAGTGAATAAAGGGCAGGGATCAACAAGATCTCGTCGATGCCAGGGTTGTCGATGTAGACGGCGATGATCACTGCAATTGCCAAAGGACCGTTGTTGATGCCCGTTTCGAGGGCAATAGTCCTTGCATTCATAGGGTGAACTTTTATCGCCTTGGCTAGGTAGTAGGCAACTGTTATGCCAACAACGCCCATGCCAATCGCAACTGCGTAGGTCGGCCACTCAGTGGTCAATAGCAGCTGCCAGTTACGTGGGACCCAAACGATGATCAGGAATGGGATGAAGAGAAGCCCCATGACTCCTCCAACCAACTCCAGCACAGCTCCAATGTTTGAGCTCAGCTTGCGCAAGAACATGCCCAGAGCGACTGGGATCATAAGCCCGAAGATAACCAGAGCCAGCTCTGCGAAAGGAACGCTCAGCGACTCATCCAGACCTAGGAAATTCGAGTAGATGAAAAGGGCGGCGGGGGTCATGATGAACGCCCACAGCGTCGAATTCACGGTCATAGTGACACTCAGGGCAAGGTTGCCCTTGGAGAAGTAGGTAAACAGGTTGGAAGTTGTTCCAGCCGGCACGCTACCCATAATGAGAGCACCGAGAGCCACGAGCAGAATTCCCTCGGTTGAGGAGAATGGCAGCAAGATGGAAACGATCAGCACGTAGGTGACCAGCGGCATAATGCCGAACTGGGTTACCCATCCGATCACAAGACCCCATGGCCTTCTTAGCGCGAGGCCAAAGTCCTTGGGCGTTAGTCCTGCACCGAGGCCGAACATGATGATAACGATGAAGATTCGAAGCAGTAGCTCCTCAAATTCATTTACAACAGTCGCTTGATTGGCTGTCTCTTCAGCCAAGATCCTCAGGCTATTCATGGCTATGCTCCCTTGTTTGTTTCACTAGATGAAGAACCGGAAGCCAATGCTCCGTCTCGAAGCTCCCTGCGCAGGATCTTGCCGATTGGGCTCTTTGGAAGCTCATCAACGAAGTGCACTGCCTGGGGAATCTTGTATGCGGCTAGGTTCTCGCGGCAGTGCGCGATGATCTGCTCAGCTGTTGGAGCCGGAGTCGTTGCGACTACGTAGGCTGCAACCTTCTCCCCTGACTTCTCATCCGCAACTCCAATTACGCCCACTTCGAGTACTCCTGGGACCGCGGCAATTTGCTCCTCGACCTCATTTGGATAGACGTTGAACCCGCTTACCAGGATCATGTCCTTCTTGCGGTCGACGATCGTGAAGTAGCCATCGGAGTCCATCTGGGCGATGTCGCCGGTGTGTAGCCAACCGTCTCTGAGCGTGTTTGCGGTTTCGTCATCGCGCTGCCAGTAGCCGAGCATGATTTGGGGCCCCTTGGCGACGATTTCGCCAGCTTCACCCACTGGTACCTCGTTGCCATTCTCATCCACGCACTTGACGTCTGTGGACGGCACAGGAATACCGATAGTGCCATCTTTAGCAAGACCGGTGAGTGGGTTGAAGGTGATAACTGGAGAAGACTCCGTTAGGCCATAACCCTCAACGATTGGGGTTCCGGTGACTTCACGCCAGCGCTTCGCAACGGATTCCTGCAGGGCCATTCCACCGGCGGCAGATGCGTGCAAGTATTTTGGAGGCGCATCCTGGAACCAACGCTCGTTAAGCAGGGCGTTGAACAAAGTGTTTACACCACTCAGCCAAGTGATCTTGTAGTTGTCGAATGCCTTACGCAGGTTGCTTGGTGGCCTTGGCGAGGGAACAATAATGTTCCTGGCTCCATTGTGATAGAAGCCCAGCAGGTTCACCGTAAAAGCAAAGATGTGATACAGCGGTAGCGCTGTGAGCACGATCTCCTTACCGGCACGCATACCATCACCACTATGGGCGATCATCTGCAGGGTGTTTAGTACCAAGTTGCCGTGCGAAAGCATTGCCCCCTTTGATACACCGGTTGTGCCACCGGTGTACTGCAAAGCTGCGATTGAGTCGAGGCCAATGCCGTCGAGGTATTTGGCAGCATTAGCCGCATTCTTCGCCTTTCTACCCTGCTGCACAGCATCTTGGAACCAGGTGTGGGGAACGGTGATTTTTGGAAGGGATTTGCTCCAGTAGCGCTGGACCAGACGTATAACTCCGGCAACAATCGGTGGAAAGTACTCCGAGATCTTGACAGTCACAACGGTCTTAATCTGGGTCTTTGGAAGAACCTCTTCTAGTCGGTCTGCGAACATGTCGCTGACAATTAGTGCAACTGCGCCAGAATCAGAGAACTGGTGGGTCATCTCAGGTGCGGTGTAGAGCGGGTTGGTGTTTACCAAAACCAGCCCGGCCTTGAAAATGCCAAACGCAACAATCGGATAGGCCAGGCAGTTGGGCATCTGGACCGCGACGCGGTCGCCCTGCTTGAGACCCAGCACCTCACGCAAATACGCCGCAAAATCCTCAGCGAGGGCGTCGGTCTTTTCGTAAGTGAGTGAACCGTTCATGCCGTTTGCCATCACCTGAGTGAAGGCTGTTTGCTTTTGATACTTCGAGGCCGCTGAAGACAACAACTGTGCAAGATTTTCAAAACCTTGCCCGTCTACGGTCTGCGGAACTTCTTTTGGATAATGGGCCAACCAGGGGCGTTCTGTCATCTTTAGCTCTTTCGCCGTGTAACCACCGACGAAACACCGCCGATGGAGTCTTCAGTTCATAATACGCACACTTCTAGCTAATCGTGCGCCGATAATGGAACAGTTCTGCTCTGTTTATTAGAGAATCTAATCTTTTTTCCGACGAAGTTTCTTTGCAGCCTCAGTCACTTCGGATTTGATCTCATTGAACTGCTCGCGGGCCTCCGCTCTGGCTTCGCCTAGTCGCTCTCTGGCCTCCCCGAATCGACCGCGTGCTTCTTGCCTCAGGCTCTCGGCTCTTCTTCGCAAGGCGAGAGCGTCCGCGCGCCATTCCTGCAGCCTTGACCTAACAGATTCAGGTAGTTTTCCAATCGGCACAAAATACGAGGGCTCGTTGTCCAATGTAGTTGGCTGGGGCTCGCCCTCGCCCCGGTAGAGGTCTTGAAAGATGCTCACTGTGCGATCTATATCATGAGCTTGAATTAGGTGCAGGGAGTTTTCACTCAGCCGAAGAAGCTCCGCCTCATCGGCTTCCAAAACTAGGCGCAGCTTGTCGGCAAGATCGTTTGCATCATTGGGCCTAAAGAGGTAGCCGTTGTCACCATCGTGAACCAGGTGTGGCAGCGCCATGGCATCCGCGCCAATTACGGGTCTACCGGAGGCCATTGCCTCCATGGTTGCTATCGACTGAAGTTCAGCAATTGAGGGCATCACAAACACCGTTGCTCTTTCGTAGATTCCTGGAAGCTCAGCGTCTGTCACGTGGCCTAAGAACCTGACTCGGTGAGAGATTCCTAACTCGTTTGCAAGCACTTGCAGATTCTCGCGCTCAGAACCATCTCCTACCAACTCAACAACCAAATTCGGATGGTCTTCCAAAGATGCAACCGCTTCGAGCAAAACATTGACACGCTTTTCGTCGTCTAGCCTGCCCAAAAACAGAGCAACCGGCTCTTTGTTCTGAGTTGGTGTCTGGTTTGCAAACCGGGAGGCATCAATGCCGCAGCTGATTGCCAGTACGCCCTCCAGCTTTGATGCGCTCTCCAACAAGTCGGCGGCCCTCCTGGTTGGTGTCGTGACAACATCCATCTTCCGCAGCAGCCTGCCGGCGTCTTTCCAAATAATGCTCATGGCTGCCTTGTGTAAGAACTTTGGTAGCAGTGAGTACTTAATGACGTTCTCTGGCATCACGTGGTTGGTGGCAATCAGCTTCGCTCTCCCGCCCTTGGCTGCCCGCAATGCGAACCGGCCCACCATCATGTGGCTCTGCACGTGGATAGCGTCCGGGTTCACATTGCCAAGAACCTTTTTGATCTGCCCGGTCATGCCAAACGGGGTTGGCATTCTCAAAGTCTTGTGCTGAGGCATCTTGTAGCTTTTTAGGCGCAAAACTGTCATCTCGGCGCCGTCATGCTCTTCGATTCGAATGCCGTGGGTTTTGTCATAACTAGGGGCAATGATGTGAACATCGTGGCCAGCCCTAACCAGTCCACCAGCAAGTCGCTCACCGAACCTGGCTGCACCATTAATGTCGGGTGCGAAGGTGTCACACGCCATTACGATCTTGAGTCGATCACTCATCTTTGCCTCTGTTGTCAATAAGTTGCGGGTGTACTCGGGCCAGCATAAACACCCCGGCCATGGCTACCGCTCCCGCCACACCAAAACCAGTTAGCTCCAAGAAAGAGGCATCTTGTGCCTCACCCAAGATCACGATTGCAATTCCGACAGCTACTGCAGGGTCAATCACAGTGAGCCCTGCGATTACCAGATCCGGCGGGCCGGAAGCATATGCGTTCTGGACAAACCAGCCACCCAGAGCGGTTGCACCAACTAACGCTCCAATCGCCAATAGGGTCAGCGCGTCATAGTCGGCTTGGCTGATGCGACCAATAACGACCTTGGCCAACGAAGCAACAAAGCCATAGAGCACCCCGGCACCAAATATGTAGTGAAGAGCGCTCACATTACCCTTGGAGCGGAAAAACAGAAGACCGAAGACCACAAGCAGTGCAAAAAGGACCCCCACGACCTGCAACAGCTTCGAGTCGCTCATCTCGACTTCGATAGCACTCCTGGACGCAGCGACAACAAAACCTCCAACACCCAGGGTTGTGATGGCAATGGCCGCCAGGGTTCTTTTATTGATTTTGACCTTGTAGATTCTCGCGTTCAGCAAAGAGGTGATAATCAGAGCTAAAGCGCCAATTGGCTGAACGACAATCAGCGGCGCAAACGTAAGGGCTGCCAATTGGAACATGATCGCCAAAAAAAGAAATGTGGTGCCGGTGAGCCAACGTGGCCTTTTCAGTAGGTCCAAGACCTGCCTGATGTGTAAAGACCCGACTCTGGGCTGGTGAGGAGCGTGATGCTTAGTGACCGCATCGTTTTGAAATTGTGCTCCTAGAGCTAGAAAAACAGCCCCGGCAACTGCCAGCCCGATCGCGAGAAGTCGCAAGAATTCAGGTGAACTCAAACAAATCTCCTGTCGGTGCCAAAGCCATAAAATCTTAGACTAACCAGCTGAGGCATTGAGTAGATTGTTCTGATGCGCGTTCGAGACATCGTTATCACAGGCGACCCTGTGCTCCACAGTCCCGCCCAACCGGTAAGTCAAATCAACGACTACATTCTTGAGTTGGTTGAGGACATGTATCTAACGATGGACGCCGCTCCCGGTGTTGGCCTAGCGGCTCCCCAGATAGGGATCCCTCTCCAAATCTTCGTCTACGACTGGGAGGACGAATCCGGTGCATACAGAGACGTTGCAATAAACCCCAAGCTGGAACTGTCTAAAACAGAAAGCCGTGACCCTGATCCTGACACTGAATCAGAGGGTTGCCTATCGGTTCCAGGTGAGCGATTTGGTCTAGTGCGGGCCGATGAGGCCACCCTTACAGCTCTCAACGCTAAAGGTGAGAGCTATGTCCTCAAAGCATCAGGCTGGTTAGCCAGAATCCTGCAGCACGAGTTCGATCATCTGCAGGGCACTCTCTATGTTGATCGCTTAGGCCAAACGGAGCAGAAGGCTGCCCGCAAGGCGATCAAGGCAAACGGTTGGGGCACTCCGGGACAGTCCTGGTCACCAGGTGAGGACTTTTTAGAACCCTAAAAACCGCAAACCAGCTGCCACCGCCGCAGCGCTGGCAACCACCAATACATATGGCACCTTTAGCCAAAGCAGCAAACCAGCAACAACTAGGGCTGGAATTCTGGCATCAAGCTGTAGCTCGTTACCAACAGCAATCCCCTGAATACCGACCAGTGCTGCCAGCAAGGCAATGGTCACTCGGTCAGAAAAGCCACGAAGCCGATCCGAAATGAATCGCTCGGGAACCAGGTAGCCCAGGATCTTCCAGCTGTAGACCGCGAGCGATGCCAGCACAACAGAGAGAATCATGCTTTTCTCCCCATCGGAATCAGAGCCACAGCTGCAGCGAGCAGGATTGGCAGACCAGCGGGCAAAAAAGGCACTGACACCAAAGCAACAGCCGCACCCAATGCAGCTAACGCAAGGTTCTCTCTAAGCCTTGGCCACAATAGCCCCAAAAAAGCGGCCGCTGCGGCTGCATCGAGACCCCAGGCTTCCACCGAACCAATAAGGTTGCCACCAAGTGCACCAAGCAGGGTTGCGAGATTCCAAAAGATAAAGACCCCGACCCCCGTGAGCCAGAACCCGAGCCTTCTATCCGCAGCGCTCTTTTGCGAAGCGCTAACAGCATTGGATTCGTCGATGGTTAGCTGTGCCTGAAGAAATCGCATTAGGCCTCTGGGGCCAAATTCCGGAGCCATTCTCAGTGCGTAAAAGGAGTTTCTGACACCCATCAGCCAGGCGGAAGCGATTGCGGTTATAGGCGCTCCCCCGGCTGCAACCACCCCGACAAAAGCAAACTGCGACGCACCTGAGAACATCAAAAGCGATAGCAGCATTACCGACAGAACATCAAGACCGGCAGCCACGCCAATAGCGCCAAAGGAAATGCCGTATAAACCAGTGGCGATTGCCACGGAGAGCGATGTGGAGACAACAGCCCTAGCCATTTCTCCTCCAACCAAAGCTCCCCGGCTTGGACTCGAACCAAGAACCTATCGGTTAACAGCCGATTGCTCTGCCAATTGAGCTACCGAGGAATAGCGCCTGAGCGCCCTCAAACATTAGCAGAAATTCTAGGACTTCATAAGCGCTCTGCGCTCGGATTCCAATTCAACGAGCTGCTTAGAAATCGCCGCCTGAGCCTCTGGGTTTGTATCTGGATCTATTCGCCTCAGGGCGGCTAGCAGGTCTACCTTTTCCTGGCTCAGGGCTTGCAGCATGGCGCCCTTCACAACGCCTTTGCAGTAGCGCTCAAACTCTGCCTCACCATTGACGGGAAGCTGTGACAGTGAGAGTTGACGTATCAACTCCAGCTGACCTTCCTCCGCCACGGTTGACATCAGATTCGCGAACCCAGATTCTGAAAGCTTGTCGCCCTGGGAGAGCGCCAGTTCGACTATGGACTGGTATTCGGCATTAGAAAAACCCGCGGCAGACATTCTCTGAAGTTGGTCGAAACTAAAGCTCTGCGGTCGCTGCAGTAGGACCTCCAGAATCTGGCGCTCTTGCTTCGCTTGCGGAGAGTCTGGGACTGGTTTCGCGCTGCCAGCTTGCCGCATCGGCTCCACTCGCTGATCAACTTGCTGCCTAGCGTCGCCACTGACCAACCGAGCAACATCTGCGGCATCCAGGGAGACCCAATCAGCTAACTGTTTGGTGTAGCCGGTGCGCAGTGCGGAATCAGAAATCTGCGCCACGACAGAAGCAGCAGCTCGAGCTGCCGCGACTCTGGAATCTAGATCCTGCAGACTGAATTGGGAGATTCGATGCCTGATGACAAACTCGAACAGTGGTTTTTTGCTCTCCAGCATCTGCGAAATTGCAGCATCACCGCGTTGCTGGCGAAGGTCAGCTGGATCAAGCCCGTCAGGACCGGCCGCCACGAACGTGAGGGCGTTGAACTTATTACTGTCGCCATAAACCTTAAGAGCCGCCTTTTGGCCAGCTGCATCTGGGTCGAATGTGAAGACCACGCTTGCCGGGTCCTGAGATTGACCGAGAAGCCGATTTATAAGTTTGATGTGGTCCTCGCCAAAAGCTGTGCCACAGGTTGCAACCGCAGTCTTATGCCCAGCAAGATGACAGGCCATCACATCGGTGTAACCCTCAACAACAATCACCTCGCGGGATTTCACAATGTCCTTGCGTGCAAGGTCAAGCCCGTAGAGCACGCCGGACTTGTGATAGACCGGCGTTTCAGGGGTGTTGAGATATTTAGGCCCCTGGTCGTCCTCATAGAGCTTTCTCGCTCCAAAACCCAACACCTGCGAGTTAGCATCGCGGATAGGCCATAAAACCCGGCCTCTGAAACGGTCGTAACCACCCTTGTCTGATTCCATGGCGAGACCTGCCAGCACCATCTCCTTGAGGTCATAACCATGTTCGGTTGCATGATTAATCAGGTTCTGCCAACCCTTTGGCGCATAACCAATTCCGAAGCTTTGAGCACTCGCTGCGTCAAAACCCCGAGCTACCAAGAATTCTCTGGCTGTAGCACCCTCAGCTTGTGCCAGCTGGTTTTGATAAAACTCGGCGGCTAGCTGATTCAAGGCTAAGAGCCTCGAGCGTGATGAGGTGTCCTGACCGCCACCCTCTTCGTATTGCAGCTGAAAGTTGAACTTCTGGGCCAGTTTTTCAACTGCATCCATGAAGCTCAGTGATTCAATCTCTTGAACGAACTTGTAGACATCACCACCAGCCCCGCAACCGAAGCAGTGGTAAAAGGCTGGATTAGACCTGACATTGAAGCTGGGTGTCTTCTCACCATGAAATGGGCAAAGCCCCTTGAATGATCCAGCAGATGCTGGCTTCAGTGAGATGTAGGATCCGACAACATCAACTATGTCGGCCTTGGCCTTGAGCTCTTCGATGTCAGACTGACGAACTCTTGATGGCATGAACAAATCCTAGGTGGTCAACTTTGCATGCAGCGCGATTGCCGCTGGATCTGTTAGTGATGCAACCTGGTCCACAATCACGCGCTTCTTGGCCTGATCTGAGCTTGCCCTAGACCAAGCCTCGGTTCCAATCGGATCCAGCCCCTCGCCATTTCTTGCCAGAAGCGCATCTGAGAGCTCGATGAGCAAAATCCGCTGTCTCTCGTAGAAGGGCTGCCTGTCACCTTGAGTCATTACTGTTGCCGCAACGATCCCCTTAAGGACAGCGATCTCGCTCTTCACACGAGCTGGAATGATCACCCCTGCTCGATACCTGGTGAGCTTTGACTTAGAAGCCTGCTGAAGGACCTCCGCGGTTGTCCTAGCAACAAACGACCCGATTAGATCGCTCGCCAGATTCTTAAGCTGAGCCATAGACCTAGGTGTTGCGTCATATCCAAATAGCCAAAACGGTGACTGCTTCAGATTATCTAGCGCCTCTTCGAGTTGCACCTTTGCCAAATGACCATCTGACCACTTGGTGATCTCTTCGATCAGGAAGTCGTGCGCATCCGGATCGGAAAGCAGTGCCGGGTCTAGATACCCCTCCACAATCGCATCTTCAAAATCATGCACCGAGTAGGCAACGTCATCGGCAAAGTCCATGATCTGTGCCTCAACGCACTTTGCTCCAGAGGGTGCATCCTGGCGCATCCAGTTGAACACCTCTTGATCGTCTTGATAGACGCCGAACTTGGTGCTGCTGCCAAACTCTGCCGCTCTCTCGAGTGGCCATGGATATTTGGTGCTGGCATCGAGTGAGGCTCTGGTGAGGTTTAGACCTCGAGAGTTGCCATGTTCGTCATAGATCTTGGTTTCTAAACGGGTGAGAATTCGGAAGGTCTGGGCATTGCCCTCAAAGCCACCAATGTCCGCTGCCCAAAAGTTCAAGGCAGATTCACCGTTGTGACCAAAAGGCGGGTGGCCCAAATCATGAGCCAAGCACGCCATGTCAACAAGATCAGGGTCAACACCGAGTGCTGTGGCGAGCTCTCTTCCAACCTGGGCAACTTCCAAAGAATGCGTTAGGCGGGTTCTAGCGAAGTCGCCAGAGGTTGGAGAGAGTACCTGCGTCTTTGCGCTGAGTCTTCTAAAGGCTGCAGAGTGCAACACACGAGCACGATCCCTAGCAAACTCGCCACGAGCTGCCATACGAGATCTTGGCTGCGAAACAAAGCGTTCTCTATCGAAATCTTTATAGTCCGGTTCTTGGACGCCTTTGGGATTCACCGCTAGCCTCCCGAGACCGATAGTTCAGCGAGATTGAGTGAAGATCGGTGATCATCACTTAGCTCTCTTGAGTCCAACCAGTTCTCGGGCAGTGCACAGGACTTGACCGAACCAAGTCGACCACGAGGACCCTCTGCCTCATCACCGGGAAACTCAACGCTTGGATCTAGCTCGGCGAGTAGGTCGCGAGCGTGCTGCAAAGATTCGACCTGCGCAAGCCTCGCTCTGAATTCTCCGCCCACGGGGTAACCCTTGAAATACCAAGCCACGTGTTTGCGAATGTCCCTGCAGGCCCTACCCTCGTCGTCAAAGAACTCGATCAGTAACTCAAGGTGTCGGATGAAAGCATCCGCAACCTCAGACAAGTTTGGCGTTGCGTAATCGATGTCTTGGTGATCCTCACCCGCAAGATACTTGCTAACAGCCTTTTCTAAATCGGCAAACAACCAAGGTCTTCCGAGGCAGCCTCTGCCCACCACAACACCATCGACGCCAGTCTGGGCCATCATGTTCACCGCGTCGGACGCCGACCATATGTCCCCGTTACCTAAGACTTGGACATCCGGCAACGCGTCCCGGAGTTGGGCGATCGCATCCCAATCGGCTTGACCGGAGTAGAACTGCTCTGCGGTCCTGCCATGCAGGGCAACTGCTGTCACTCCGGCGTCCCTGGCTGCTTTGCCCGCATCCAAAAACGTAAGGTGATCATCGTCGATGCCCTTGCGCATCTTTACCGTCACCGGAATGTCCCCGGCACTTGAAACAGCAGCTCTCACAATCGATTCAAATAGATCCGACTTCCACGGCAGCGCCGCTCCCCCACCCTTACGCGTGACCTTGGGCACCGGGCAGCCAAAGTTCAAATCAATGTGGTCGGCGCGGTCTTCCGCAACCAGCATCGTGACGGCTTCTGAAATGGTTTTGGGGTCGACTCCGTAGAGCTGGATGGACCGAATCTCTTCCGACTCGTGGTGGGTGATGAGCCGCATTGATTCAGGAGTGCGCTCAACCAGCGCCCTGGAGGTGATCATCTCTGAGACGTAAAGCCCACCGCCGTACTCCCGGCAGAGCCTCCGATAAGCGGTGTTAGTAATGCCGGCCATTGGCGCCAGCACCACTGGCACCGCTATCTCGTGGGAACCGTAAGTTAGCGACAAGCTACCCGCTCAGCCTCTCAAAGAGGTAGGAGCTCACCTTGGAAAGTGCAACTCGCTCCTGAGTCATAGAGTCACGCTCCCTGATAGTGACTGCCTGGTCTGCGGGAGTGTCGAAGTCAACCGTGATGCAAAACGGCGTGCCAATTTCATCCTGGCGACGATAGCGGCGACCGATAGCTCCAGAGTCGTCAAACTCAATGTTCCAAACCTTGCGAAGCTCGCTTGCAAGATCTTTGGCTATTGGGTTAAGTTCTTCGTTTCTACTTAGCGGCAAAACAGCTGCCTTCACAGGTGCAAGTCTTCGGTCGAGCTTCAAAACAGTTCTGGTGTCGACGCCACCCTTGGCATTTGGTGCCTCGTCCTCAGAATAGGCATCCACCATAAATGCCATTAGCGATCTCGTCAGACCCGCTGCAGGTTCAATCACAAAAGGAGTCCAGCGCTTTTCCTCGCTTGGGTCGAAGTAACTTAGGTCGACTCCAGAAGCCTTGGAGTGAGTCTTTAGGTCATAGTCAGTCCGGTTTGCAACACCCTCGAGCTCACCGAATTCACTGCCCTGGAAACCAAAGCGGTATTCGATGTCAACAGTTCGCTTGGAGTAGTGCGAAAGCTTGTCCTTCGGGTGCTCATAGAGACGCAAGTTATCGCGGTTGATGCCCAGACCCAGATACCAATTCAGTCTCTCGTTGATCCAGTATTCGTGCCAGGTTTCATCTTCTCCGGGCTTTACGAAAAACTCCATCTCCATCTGCTCAAATTCACGGGTGCGGAAAATGAAGTTACCGGGGGTAATTTCGTTACGAAAAC
>DATBNK010000037.1:0-7501 GCA_036554355.1 Aquiluna sp. | reverse complement strand
CAATGCGTCATCAAGTGCAATCTACGAGCGCGCGCTAGCGCTCAAACCCTAAGATATCGGGGTGTCCAAATCCTTTTACGTAACAACGCCCATCTTCTATGTGAACGATGCGCCACACATTGGGCACGCCTACACCGAGGTTGCAGCTGATGTTCTAACCCGCTGGCATGCGCAGCGTGGTGAGAGTGCATTTTTACTCACCGGCACCGATGAGCACGGTGAGAAGGTGCTGCGCACCGCCCTTGGGAACAACACTGATCCCAAAAGTTGGACCGATCGGCTAGTCAAAGACTCCTGGTTGCCACTTTTGGAAACCATCGACATCAACAATCAAGACTTCATTAGGACCACTGATGAACGGCACAAGGTTGCGGTTCAAAAGTTTTTGCAAAAGCTCTATGACGACGGCTTTATCTATCAGGGCTCTTTTGAGGGTAACTACTGCGTTGGTTGCGAGGAATACAAAAACGACGGTGACCTCATCGATGGCGAGGGAGAGTTTCTAGGCCAAAGAGTCTGCGCTATTCACTCAAAGCCGGTGGAGCAGCTCAATGAGAACAACTACTTTTTCAAACTGAGCGAGTTTCAACAAAAGCTGCTTGATCACTACGAGCAAAACCCCAAGTTCGTGCAGCCCGAATCGGCAAGAAACGAAGTTGTTTCCTTTGTCCGTCAGGGACTATCCGATCTATCGATATCCAGATCCAAAGAGCGCTTTGACTGGGGCATTGACATCCCTTGGGATTCCTCCCACATCACCTATGTCTGGTTCGACGCCCTTTTGAACTACATCACCGCCATCGGCTATGGCGAAGACGATGCCAAGCTGGCATCGCTCTGGCCAGCCGATGTTCAGGTGGTTGGAAAAGACATCCTGCGCTTCCACGCCGTGATTTGGCCGGCAATGCTGATGGCCGCAGGCCTGCAGCCACCAAAGCAGGTCTTTGGTCACGGTTGGCTCCTGGTTGGCGGAGAGAAGATGTCAAAGTCCAAGCTCACAGGCATTGCACCAAATCAGATCACCGATGCCTTTGGCTCTGATGCATTTAGGTATTACTTCATGAAGGCAATCGGATTTGGTTCCGATGGTTCCTTTAGTTGGGAAGACCTCGCCGCCAGATACAACTCGGAGCTTGCCAATGGTTTTGGCAATCTGGCATCGCGCTCAATTGCGATGGTCAAGAAATACTTTGATGGCGCTGTTCCAGCGCCCGGCGAATACCTCGAAGCTGACAACCAGGTGATTGCAATTGCCAAGAAAGCAGCAACAGAGGCCGATGCGGCAATCGATGAGGTTGCCATCCACGAGGCCATCCAAAAAAGCTGGCTGTTGGTTGATGAACTCAACAACTACATCACCAGCCAAGCCCCGTGGGTTTTGGCTAAGGATGAGGCCAACCAAGAGCGGCTTGGAACTGTGATGTATGTGATCGTTGAGGGCCTGAGGGTGCTCAATGTTCTTTTGGCTCCGATCATGCCGAAGGCAACCGGCAAGCTTTGGGCAGCAATCGGCGAGGGTGAGCTAGCCGCTCAAACCATTGGCTCTGCTGGCCAGTGGGGGATAACCAAACCGGGATTTGTGCTCAAGGAACTTGAGGCGCTGTTCCCCAGGGTCGATCAGGCAGAATGACCGAAACCATTCGCCAGCGCAAGGACTACGAGAGCTCGGAGCGAAAACCCAGGCTCTATCCAGATCTGCCCGAACCACTAACCCTTGGCACCTACGACAACCACACTCATCTAGAGATTGCCGACTCCGATTCACCCTTGAGCGTTAGCGAACAACTGGAGCGAATGCGCCAGGTTGGCATGCTGGGCGCCGTTCAGGTGGGAGTGACCCTAGAGAGCAGCATCTGGTCTGCCGAGGTCGCAAAGAGCGAACCCATGCTGCTAGCAGCCGTTGCTATTCACCCCAACGAAGCTCCGCTCTATGAAACCAAAGCCAAACTCGATGAGGCGATTGCCGGCATTGCCGAGTTGGCAAGCAAGCCCAGGGTCAGAGCAGTTGGCGAAACCGGACTGGACTTTTTTAGGACCGAGGGTCAAGACGCACTAGCCCTGCAACTGCACTCCTTTGAAGAGCACATCGCGATCGCCAAGGAGTTCGATCTGGCACTGCAGATTCACGATCGCGATGCCCACGAGGATGTTGTGAAGACCCTAAAAAGAGTCGGAGCACCCGAGCGCACCGTCTTCCACTGCTACTCCGGTGACCTAGAGCTTGCTGAAATATGCAAACAAGAGGGCTGGTATCTCTCGTTTGCAGGGAACATCACGTTTAAGAAAAACCAGCACCTCAGAGACTCTTTGCTCGCGGTTTCGCGCTCGCAAATCTTGATTGAGACAGACGCTCCTTTTTTGACTCCTGAGCCGCTTAGAGGCAGACCAAATGCCCCCTACCTTGTTCCCCACACCTTGAGGTTCATGGCGGATCTAACGGGTGAAAACATTGAGGCGCTTGCGCAAAGGCTTAACGAGAACACCGTAAACGTTTATGGTTCCTGGGACGAAGGGCTTCAATAATGTTGGGAGCTGCAGAGATTAGGCAGCTGGCCGAGAAGCTGGAAATACGCCCAACCAAAAAGCTCGGCCAGAACTTTGTTATTGACCCAAACACCATCCACCGCATTGTCGCTGCCGCGCACCTCACGAGCGAGGATGTGCCGGTGGAGATTGGTCCGGGTCTTGGCTCTCTCACGCTGGGGCTATTAGAGATTGCACCCAAGGTGATTGCGGTTGAGGTCGATGAGAGATTGGCGCAGCAGTTACCTCAGACCATCGAAAAGCACAAACCAGGTGCGGAGCTAGAACTTGTGGTTGCAGATGCCCTCCGAGTGGAAGAGCTACCCTCAGCGCCTACGGCGCTGGTGGCAAACCTCCCTTACAACATCTCGGTGCCGGTCCTATTGCACTTCATGGAGCAGTTTCCAACCATCAACAAGGGTCTGGTGATGGTGCAGGCGGAGGTAGCTCACCGGCTAGCGGCGAGCCCCGGCTCGAAGGACTACGGAGCACCGAGCCTGAAGCTCGCCTACTACGGACCTGCCAGACTCGCGGGTAATGTCCCAAGAAGCATCTTTTGGCCGATCCCGGGCGTGGACAGCGCTCTGGTTTATTTTGAGCGCACCCGAAAGAACTTCGATGACCGCAAAGTCGTCTTTAGCGCGATTGACGCCGGGTTTGGAATGAGGCGCAAGACCTTGAGGCAAGCCCTTGGTGGCTGGGCGGGAACTCCCGCCAAAGCCGAAGAGATCTTGCTAGCAGCTGGCATCTCACCCTCACAGCGAGCTGAAGAGCTAAACATTGAGGACTTTATAAAGATTGCGAGCAAGAAGTGATTGGCGCAAAGGCACCAGCCAAGATCAACCTCTTTTTTGAGGTTGGCAAAAAGCGCCCCGATGGCTATCACGATGTTCTGAGCATCTACCAATCGCTAGACCTCTTTGAAGAGGTGATGGTTGAACCGGCAACTGATTGGACCATAAGCGTCTCAGGGGATATCTCGGCAGAGCAATTGCAGTTGGTCCCAAGCGATGAATCTAACTTGGTGATCAAAGCTGCTAGGGCGCTAGCTAAATCGGTTGGCGTCGATAACCCGCAGCCAATGCACTTCAAGCTTCACAAGCGCGTGCCGGCAGCCGGCGGTGTCGCTGGAGGCAGCGCTGATGCTGCTGCCGCGCTGGTGGCTTTAAACGAAGCCTGGTGTTTGGGTCTTGATAGCAGCCAGCTTGCAAAAGTGGCAGCTGAGCTTGGAGCTGATGTGCCATTTGCACTTCTTGGCGGAACAGCATTGGGCACTGGTTCTGGCATCGATCTGCAGCCTTTGCCAAAGCTGGGCATGCGGCAGGTGCTGTTGGTCTTCTCACAGCCCGGGCTTGGCACCAAAGAGGTCTTCGAGGTCTTTGACAAAAGCTTTCCTGAAGGAGACCTGATTGCAAATAGGGCCGATTTCCAGGCTGGTTTCAATCTTGACCTTGCGGGAAGAAATTCACTTTTGGTCCCTGCTCTTGAACTGCGCCCGGACCTTTTAGAGCTAATGAGCTTGGTTCCAGGCGTGGCAAAGCTCTCCGGGTCTGGTCCAACGCTCTATTTGTTGAGTGAAGACCTACAGGAGCTAACGGGCTGGCAGAAGGAGTATCAAGACGCAGGTCTTGAAACCCTGATTACCCGGTTTGGCAACCAGGGTGCGGAGCTTATCTAGTGGCGCATCTACTTGGTGGCGATGAGATCACCCATGAGTTTCCAACCAAAGAGGTTTTTTCTTCGGTCACCGTTGGGCTAAATGAGGGTGATCGAATCGGCATCGTGGGCAGAAACGGTGATGGCAAATCGACTCTGATGAAGATTCTCACCAAGCAACTGGTTCCAAATGTTGGTCGCATCACCTGGCGAGGCAATTTGCAGGTTGGAGTCTTGACTCAGGTTGACGAGATTGATTCTGAGCTGAGCGTCGCGATGGCGGTCGTGGGGGACAGGCCAGAGTATGAGTGGGCATCGGATGCAAAGATTCGAGATGTCCTCAAGGGTTTGGTTGCTGATCTGGATTGGAACCAAAGCGTTGGTTCGCTATCGGGAGGCCAGCGCCGCAGGGTGGCGCTGGCAGCTTTGTTGGCAGGCGAATACGACGTCATCGCGCTGGATGAACCAACTAACCACCTTGATGTTGATGGGGTGGCATGGCTTGCCAACCACCTCAATAATCGCTGGGGTAAAAACTCGGGTGGGCTGATGGTCGTGACTCACGATCGCTGGTTTTTGGATGCTGTTTGCAACTACACCTGGGAAGTGTTCAACGGCAAGATCGAGGCGTTTGAGGGTGGCTATGCCGCATACATTCAACAGCGCGCTGAGCGCGACCGCCAGGCGGCAGCTATTGAATCCAGAAGACAGAATTTATTGAGAAAAGAGCTGGCCTGGCTAGGTCGCGGCGCTCCTGCTAGAACCGCAAAGCCAAAGTTCAGGATTGATGCTGCCTTGCAGATGATTGGCAATGAACCTCCTCCGAGGAACCCCATCGAGCTTTCGCAGTTGGCGAGTGCGAGGTTGGGTAAGGACGTTGTCGACATCGAGTCGGTTAGCTACCAAACCCCCGATGGCAAAGAGATCTTCAACGATGTCACCTTGCGGATGGGACCGGGGGATCGCATTGGTTTTGTTGGGGCCAATGGTGCGGGGAAGACCACCTTGGTGAAGCTAATAACTGGAGCTCTTCAACCAAGTGCGGGCCGAATCAAAACTGGTAAGACGGTGCGGTTTGCGACCCTGAGCCAAGATGTTCACGAACTTGATAAGTATGCCGATGAGCGAATCTTCAGCATGGTTGCCGATGAGAAGAAGACCTTCACGGTTGGCAAAAAGGAACTTGGAACCGGGCAATTATTGGAGCAGCTTGGTTTTGATTCGCCCCAATTGCAAACTCCGATTCGAGATCTCTCCGGGGGTCAAAAACGGCGTTTCCAGCTACTTAGGTTGCTCTTCACCGAACCAAACGTTCTGATTTTGGACGAACCAACCAATGACCTAGACACCGACATGCTTGCAGCTATTGAAGATCTCTTGGACTCCTGGCCCGGGAACCTAATTGTCATTAGTCATGACCGGTATCTTTTGGAGCGAGTCACTGATGACCAGTATGCGATTTTGGGCGATGGCAAGATCCGCCACCTAACCGGTGGCGTGGATCAATACCTCAAGCTTCGCGCGCAAGCAGATGCTCCTGCAATCGAGGTGACTAAAACCAGCACCAGCTCTCTTTCTGGGGCTGAAAAGAGAAACCTCGAAAAGGATTTAGCACGCATTGAGCGGATGTTAGAAAAGCGCAATCTCGAAAAGAGCGAACTGGAATTGACGCTGGCAACATTTGACCAGAGCGATTATCAGGGCCTAATTCAGCATGGTGAAAAGCTTGCAGCGCTGAGCGCAGAGATCGATCAGTTAGAACTTGATTGGCTAGATGCGCAACACAGACTGCAAGGCTAGCCAATCTCTGGCAGACTTGGGGCCGAGGTTCAATAGGCCTCATTCCGCTCTGGTGTAACGGCAGCACGGCGCTCTTTGGAGGCGTCCGGTCTAGGTTCGAATCCTAGGGGCGGAGCTAGCTCTAAGACAAAGGGGTACATTGCGCGAATTAGCAGTGGTGGTGCTGGCCGCAGGCCAGGGAACCAGAATGAAATCTGCAACCCCCAAGGTCTTGCACGAGATCGCAGGTATCCCAATCCTGGGTCACGTTCTCGCCACCGCACACTCCCTAGAGGCCAACAAGGTCCTCGCCGTTCTCCGGCACGAAAAGCAGCTGATCGAGGCTTACGTTCAATCTCACTTTCCTAACACCGATGTCGTGACCCAGGATGAGATCCCCGGCACCGGAAGAGCTGCGGAGCAGGCTCTTGAGGCACTTGATGATTTTGACGGCGACGTCCTGATTCTCTCGGGCGATGTTCCGCTACTGGATGTTGAGAGCATCTCGCAGCTCGTTCAAAATCACCAGCAGCTCGGATCTCAGGGTTCGATGATTTCGGTGGTTTTAGAGAACCCCAATGGCTATGGCCGAATCCTCAGAGCAAAGAACTCAGACCTTCAGGGCATCGTCGAGCAAAAAGATGCCAGCGCTGCACAGCTGGAGATCACCGAGGTCAACGCCGGGGTTTATGTCTTTGATGCCAAGGCGCTTCGGTCAGCCCTCTCTCAGGTCGGGATGGATAACGCGCAAGGTGAAAAGTATTTGACCGACGTTGTCGGTCTGATGCTTGCAAGCGGGCAAAAGGTCCATGCCCAGCAGATTCTTGATCCCTACTTGGTTGCAGGCATCAACGATCGAGCTCAACTGAGCGAAATCGCAAAAGAGCTGAACGCGAGAATCGTTCGCGCCTGGCAGCTGGCCGGCGTGACCGTTCAAGAGCCTCACTCAACGTGGATCGACGTAACCGTCCAGCTCGGTCAAGATGTCACGTTGCTGCCTTCTACCAGACTGCACGGTCTCACCAGAGTTGGAGTTGGAGCGGTCATTGGCCCCGACACCACACTGCGCGATGTTGAGGTCGGTGAGAACGCAAAGATCTCTAGGACCCAAGGTGACAGTGCTCGGGTATTGGACGGCGCAACCGTCGGACCATTTGCTTACCTGAGGCCAGGAACCGAACTTGGTGCCGATGGCAAGATCGGCGCCTTTGTTGAAACCAAGAACGCCAAGATCGGTAGGGGTGCGAAGGTGCCACACCTTTCCTATGTTGGCGATGCCACTATTGGCGAAGGTGCCAACATTGGTGCGGGAACGATCTTTGCGAACTACGACGGCGTGAATAAGCACCGTACCGAGGTCGGTCCACACGCCAGAACCGGCAGTGGAAATGTGTTTGTGGCACCAGTTTCTATTGGTGCTGGTGCCTATACGGCAGCAGGTTCAACAATCCGCCGAAATGTCGAGCCGGGAGCGTTAGCATTGAATCCGAGCCCGCAGAAGAATATGGCGGGCTGGGTACTGGAGCAAAGACCGGGTTCGGCT
>DATBNK010000005.1:0-13522 GCA_036554355.1 Aquiluna sp. | reverse complement strand
CGTTCTGGTTTTGGCGGGTCAAGACAGAGACTTCCCACTGGTGCTCGACTCGCTAGTGGACTACGCACTTCGGAGTCCTACTGAGTCAGCTCCAGCCGGCTGCCTCCTTGCCAAAATGAGAATCAACAAGGCACTGTTGGGTCCGAAAACCAATCAGGTGATTGAAACCTTGCGTGAGAGGGCTATCGGTGCTTTTGCGGAGTGGTTAGCCAAAGCAAAAGACCAAGAAGGGGTAGTTATGCCCGCCCCAATCGCTGTCTCCGCCGCCTATCTGGACGATCAACTCACTCACTTGGCAAATCGAATGAGTGATGGAGAAAGTGTTGATGCATTGCGAGGGCAGGCAAAGATCGCTTTCAGCGTCTTCAAATCTCTCTAAGCAACTACAAGTGAAAGTTCCTGTTCCACTTAGAACCCGTTCCTAGTTCACCTAAATGGCGTAGAGAGATGGCGTAGAAAGCGTTTCTCGCGTGCACGAAGTAACTAAATAGGCGGGTAAGAGACTGGTGGTGCGAATCAAGCATTCTCCGCCAGTGACACCTCGGGTCTAAGTGCTTAGGACTCCAAATCGGGGGACTTGTTGCCTAGCTCCCCAGCTAATCAGAACGAAAGTTCAAACACTGCCGATTGGTTGCCGTTTACTCAGCGGCTGATTCTTCCTGTGGAGAGCCACCGTAGGCGTTCTCGCCCTGATCCGAATCTGCAACCGTAAAGATCAAAATCACTATCGTTCCGACAAATGGAACTAAGCCGATAAGCGCCCACCAGCCACTGCGGTTGGTGTCATGCAAGCGCCTAATCAGAACTGCAATTGCCGGAGTGATGGTTAGGAGTATCCAGATCAAACCGACAATGCCCCCGCCACCATTAGCAATAAAGCGATCGATGTCACCATCCATCAGAGCAAGATCGATGGCCGCTGCCGCCAGGTTGGTGACCACCAGAAAGAGCTGGATGTACCAGTACTCCGACCTGCGAGCTCGCCCCTTGAAGTTTCGATAGTTCGACCAAAACGCCTTTAGCGCTGTTCCAAAACTCATCTGACGCTCCTCTTCGCTGTTGCATGAACCCTAACCTGTGAACGGAAAGGCATGCACTCCGGTAAGTGTTGCACTTTAGCTCTTAGTGCTACACTAACTCCATGCCAACCACTAGACCTCGCCACATGATCACCGAGACTGATGAACTCGGCGAAGCATTAGAGAAAGCTGCCAAGATTTGGCCTGAGCTTGCCGGACAGCGAACTCAACTCTTGCGCCGGATCTTGGAAGTCGGTGCCGAGCAAATCGAACAAAGGGCTAACGAGGCAAAGAGCGAAAGACTCAAGCAAATCCAAAACCTTGCCGGAGCCCTCAGTGGTGTATGGCCAGCAAGCTGGCGTGAAGAGATGGTAGAAGATTGGCCGAGATAGTTGTTCTTGATGCAAGTGCCTTGATTGCGCTTCTTTCAACTGAAGATTCGCATCACAAGTGGGCGGTAAGAATGTTTCTTGACACCACTGCCTGGCAGTTTCAAATGAGTGTCCTAAACCAGGCAGAAGCGATGGTTCACCCCACTCGAGCTGGCAAGCAAGAGCAGTTTCTTGAGGCCATCAACAATCTTCGAATTGAGATTGCTCCAGTTGAAGCGTCAGATGGGGTTGAGATTGCCAAGATTCGGGCACAGACAAACTTGAGAATGCCAGATGCCCTAGTTTTGCATCAGGCTCTCAAGGTTGACGGCTCAATCGCGACGACCGACAAGGAACTGGCAAACCAAGCACGTTCTAGAAGCATCGGCATCTTCCAACCAAGCTGAGCTTGATCACCGTGTGCTGGGTATACCAAGGTCAAATTCCCAGTCAAAGAACGCTCCAGCAGAGAGGTAATCCCTGGCTCCTCCACTACCCTCAACATGGGAGTAAAAATGTTTCTCGCTAAAAGAAAAACTATTGCTCTATCCCTTGGTGGGGGTGGAGCAAGAGGTTATGCACACATCGGCGTAATCAAAGAGCTTGAGGCTCGCGATTACGAAATCACAGCCATTGCCGGCACCTCAATGGGTGCCGTTGTCGGCACCCTCTACGCGGCCGGCAAGCTATCCGAATTTGAAAAGTGGGCGCGCAAGCTCACAGCCCTAGATGTTCTGGGGCTGATGGATTTCAGCGTCGGCAAAGCCGGCGCTATTCGTGCAGAGCGCATCATCTCGGTAGTAGATCAAATGCTCGATGGCATCAGCATTGAAGAGCTGCCGATTCCGGTCACCGTGATAGCGACCGACTTGCTGGAAAACAAAGAGGTTAGATTTCAGTCCGGACCTGCAACCTTGGCCCTGAGGGCCTCGGTTGCAATACCCGGTTTCATCACTCCGGTGATGATTGATGGAAAGCTCGTGGCTGATGGCGGCATGGTGAATCCGGTTCCCGTAGAGCCACTTGTTTCTCATGGCGCTAGGCGAATAGTTGCGGTGGATCTTGCAAGGGGAAGGCTAAAAGATCCTTTCGAAAAGGAGATATCGGAACACTTCTTGGCCCGGGCCGTGAAAGACACGGTCAAAGTATCAAGAGATGTTGCGGTTGATATGGCTAGTAAGCCCAGCTCTCGCAAGCTTGCAAAGCAGCTCGGGGTTGACACCAGAATCCAACAGGTAATCAAGGATCCGGTTGAAACCCCACTGCAAAGAATCATTAACGATGTTCCGAAGACCATCACCTCATCGGATGTCATGCTGATGTCGATTCAGACCATGCAGCAGAGCCTCACTGCAGTTGAGTTCAAAAAACACAAGCCCGATCTAATAGTTGGCGTTCCGATTGATGCTTGTGGTGCACTGGAATTCCATAAAGCGAAGCAAATGATTCGACTTGGCGAAAAGCTTGCCACCGAGGCCCTCGATCAAGCTGGTTGGTAGCCAAAGGCTGCAAGTTAGCTCAGATAAGGATCCTCGCTAGAGCGCGTTTAGAATCTCGCCGACCTTGTCCTTCGCATCACCAAAGAGCATCTTGGTGTTTGGCTTATAGAACAGTGGGTTCGAAACTCCTGCATAACCAGAAGCCATAGAGCGCTTGAACACGATCACGTTCTCCGCTTCCCAGACCTTTAGCACCGGCATGCCAGCAATCGGGCTACCCGGGTTCTCGGTGGCAGCTGGGTTCACGGTGTCATTGGCTCCAATGACCAGGACAACAGCGGTTGATGCCAGGTCGTCATTGATCTCGTCCATCTCTAGAACGATGTCATAGGGAACCTTGGCCTCAGCCAAAAGCACGTTCATGTGGCCTGGGAGTCTTCCGGCAACCGGGTGGATACCAAAGCGAACGTTCACACCCTTCTCGCGAAGCTTCTTCGCAAGCTCTGCAACTGGGTACTGGGCCTGGGCTACGGCCATGCCGTAGCCGGGGGTGATGACAACGCTCTTGGCAGAAGCCAAGAGCTGCGCTACAGCCGCAGCGTCAATCTCGGTGTGCTCGCCGGTCTCTTCTTCCTCGCCAGAGGGAGCTTCGATTCCGTAACCACCAAAGATCACGGAGATAAAGGAGCGGTTCATAGCGCGGCACATGATGTAGGAGAGGTAAGCACCCGAAGAGCCAACCAGTGCACCAACCACGATCAGCAGGTCGTTGCTGAGCAAGAATCCGACTGCGGCAGCCGCCCAACCCGAGTAGCTGTTGAGCATCGAGACCACCACCGGCATGTCTCCTCCACCGATGGACGCCACGAGGTGCCAACCGAGCGCCAGCGCCAGAACCGTAACGGCAATCAGCAGACCCAGTTGAGGGGTAATGACATAGGCAACCGTGAGTGCAAAGAATCCAACAAGAGCACCGAGGTTCAAAAGGTTTCTGCCTGGCAAAATCAATGGCTTAGAGGACATCTTGGCCGAGAGCTTGAGGTAGGCGACAATCGAACCGGTGAAGGTGATGCCACCGATAAATACCCCTGCGAACACCTCCGCGTTGAACACGCCGGTCAGCTCCGCCGAGAGCTCTTTGGGGTTCAGGGCGCCGTTCCAGCCAACCAAAACCGCGGTCAGGCCCACGAAGCTGTGGAAAAGAGCGATCAGTTCGGGGATGCCCGTCATCGGCACCTTCTTGGCACGCCACAGACCAATGCCGGCACCCGCGATGAGAGCCAGTACCAACATCACAGCTCCGCGTGCGGTTTCATCGGTCCATTCGCCTGAAAGAGAGAGCCAGATGGTTGCCGTCAGCGCAATGGCCATGCCGGCCATGCCGTAGCGGATGCCAGCCTTGCCGGTCTCATGCTTGCTAAGGCCTGCGAGGCTCATGATGAATAGAAGGGCAGCTGCGACATAGGCAGCGTTTGCAACGGCTACTGCAGTCATTACTGGTCTCCCTTCGTGAACATCTTGAGCATTCGGCGGGTGACAGCAAAGCCACCAAAGACATTGATGCTGGCTATCAGAACGCCAATCGCCGCCAGAATCTGAACCGCCAGCATCGTGTCGGTGATCTGCAAAATAGCCGCCACCACGATGATGCCCGAGATGGCATTGGTGATGCTCATCAGTGGGGTGTGGAGGGCGTGGTGAACCTTACCGATCACGTAGAAGCCGATCACTATTGAAAGCATCAGCACCAAGAAGTGCTGAGGCAGTGGTGGTGGGGCAAAGGAGATCAAACCGACAAATGCCGCCATGCCCGCGGCAATCAGGGCGCCTCTGGTGTTGCCGGACATCTTCTTTTTCTCTGGCATCGGCTCTGGCTCTGCCTTGGCAGCAGGAGGAGCCGCCGAGACCTGAACCGGTGGTGGTGGCCAGGTAATTTCGCCCGCCTTCACAACGGTCACTGATCGTTGAACCACGTCCTTGAAGTCAAGGGTCAGCTTGCCGTTCTTCTTTGGTGTTAGAAGCTTCAAAAGGTTCACCAGGTTGGTGCCATATAACTGTGAGGACTGAGCCGGCAAACGAGAAGGCAGGTCGGTGTAACCAAGAATGGTCACTCCGTTTTTAGTGACAATCTTCTTGCCTGCAACCGAGCCTGCAACATTGCCGCCCTGGGCTGCAGCCATGTCGACGATTACGCTGCCCGGCTTCATCAAAGAAACATCCTTGGCAGTAATGAGCTTTGGAGCTGGTCTTCCTGGTATCAAGGCTGTGGTGATGATGATGTCAACGTCCATGGCCTGCTCGGTGTAGATGTCAGCTGCTCTTTGGTTGTAGGCCTTGCTGGTCTCTTTGGCGTAGCCATCGCTGGACTGCATGGTCTCTTCAACCTCAACTGGCAGATACTCACCACCAATTGACTTGACCTGGTCGGCAACCTCTGGTCTTGGGTCGGTAGCTCTAACAATTGCACCGAGGCTTGAGGCAGAACCGATGGCGGCAAGACCTGCAACACCAGCTCCCGCAACCAAAACCTTGGCGGGTGCCACCTTGCCAGCAGCGGTGACCTGACCGGTGAAGAAGCGGCCAAACTCGTGAGCTGCTTCAACAACCGCGCGGTAACCGGCGATGTTTGCCATTGAGCTCAAAACATCCATGGACTGAGCGCGAGAGATTCTTGGAACCGCATCCATAGCCAGGGCTGTCACGCCCTGCTTGGACAAAGCTGTCAGGAGATCAGGGTTTAGCGCAGGGCTCAAAACACCCACAAGAATTGCGCCTTTTTTGAGTCTCTTGATCTCGGTGGGGGTGGGTGCATTCACCTTTAGAACGATGTCGGACTTCCAGGTTGTGGTGGCGGCGGCGATCTTGGCGCCCGCATCAACGTAGGCGGCATCTGGGAAGGATGCCTTCGCACCCGCACCCTTTTCAACAACGACCTGGTATCCAAGAGAAACAATGACCTTCACGGTCTCAGGGGTGGCGGCAACGCGAGATTCAGCCTGTTGCTCAGCAACAACTCCAATAATCGACACAAAGCTCCTAACGCAATGTCATCTCTCAACTTGATTCCCTAGCTGAGGATTCCCTGAAAACGTTATCGCTATTCAACTTGTGGTTGCCAGCTGGCCTGAAGAAAATGACCGGGAACGCTCCTGTCAGCTAGGCAAGCCTCAATGTGAGGACGTACTGACCACCACCGGGGTTCAGTGAAGTCTCGAACTTGAGGGTTGGCTCAAGCCTGGAGAGCCGATCCAGCAGCCAACTAGAAGCCTGCTCGCCATCGTTCAAATCGGGACAGCGAGCAATGATCTCTCGGCCACCCTTTTTTCTCAGTCGCTCGACTGTCTCGAAGATCGGTGATGGATCAACAACAAAGATGTCTTTCGACCATGGCACCACCGGCGAGATTTTGCCCTTCATGGTGTTGCACTGCCTGTGGGCTAGACGCTCAACATAATCAGCGCCCTTTTTGACCCTGATTGCCCCGTAGCTGTCAACACTTGGTCCAAGATCATGATTTACGGAGAGGTCTTGATCTACCTCTCGGTCACACAACCAGCAAATCCAGTTGTCCTTTTGTCCGACTTCGTTTAGATCGCTCACCAGCGAAGACTACTGGTCTTTGTTTTTGTTGCGGTTGAAGAACTTCTTGAGTCTGGCGACGATTCGCTCGAGGCCCTGCATGCCCTGCTGGTTTAGCTCTCTGGCCCACTTAATCTCAAGGGCCAAAATTGAGGTTCCAAAAAAGATGAACAGTAGACCTGGCCCTGGGGTGACCAGCATCACTAGT
This sequence comes from Aquiluna sp., assembly GCA_036554355.1. GTDB lineage: Bacteria > Actinomycetota > Actinomycetes > Actinomycetales > Microbacteriaceae > Aquiluna. The sequence continues at coordinate 6,906 of DATBNK010000005.1, read as the reverse complement.
CCCATGATCAGAAGAACAAAGCCAATAACCATTACCAGAGCCCAGCGCACCGGGTGAGGAAGTTTGCCCAGGAAGGCCTTTAGCTTTTCCATTACCACCTCAAAGTCTTTGTCGCTGAGCAGTCGTCCCTTGCCATAATCATAGAAGCGTCTGGGAGTCAGCTGAAAGGCTAGCTCTCACCATCGAAGTCTTGCTCCATCGTGCTCATCATTTGCTCGAGCGACTTGTTGCCCTCATTCACTATCTCGTTGGTCTTCGCGATTAGCTCTTCTGCGGATTGCGAGGCGAGAAGATCGATTTGATCCAGCTGGCCAACCGGCAGCACTCCTGCCAGCTGCCAGCAGGCGTCCATCGGATCATCGCTGAACTCGACGTCCGCCCCAAACTGCAAATCACCAAACTCGCTTGCGAACGCAAGCAGTCTTCGCACCTTGGTTTCTAAGTGAACCCTCGCCGGCATCAGGTTGTCGTCCCAGATCAAATTCGGCAGGAAATCAATGTCCGCAATCGGGTATGGGTCATCGGGTAGCCAGGCGTTCACCCGAAAGCGCTTGGAGCCAACCGATTGCAAACCATAGAACTCATCGGTGGTGCCGATTTCTATAACGCTGGCGATGGTGCCGATGTCCATGCGCTTCTCTCCCCCACCAACCTCTTGGCCGCGCTCAATCAGTACCACTCCAAACTCAGGGGTCTCCTCGCCCAAGAGATCTCCCAAGAGCTTTAGATAGCGCTCTTCAAAGATGCGCAGGTTCAACGGCATTGCCGGCATCAACACTGACCCAAGCGGGAAAATCGGCATCACGGCCATTTACTACCAGCCCCAGGTTCCAGGACCACCCTTGAAAGGGCCAACGATGTTGCTGGTTATCCAGCTGCCATAGAAGTCGCCCTCTTGGGCCTGAACAACCTCATCGCCAACCATGCACTTGTCAACCTTGCTGGCATAGAGTGCGACCTTGCCCTGCAACGACTCGAAGCCCTTGGTTGGGTTTTCGTAGGTCCAGGCCGCTCTTGGGATTCGTTCTCCATTGACCACCAGGTCAAAATAACTTGCCGCACCCTTGAACTCGCAATAGCTCTGCCCAGATACCGGAACCAGCACCCCCTCAGCGAAGTCCTTGATTGGCAGGTAGTAGCTTGGCGGGTGTGAGGTTTCTAAAACTCGAACAGCCTGGTTGGTGGACACCAGCTGCTGACCTAAGTGAGTTACAGAAATGTGTTCAGAAACTGGCTCGACTCTTGGAGGTCTGGGGTAATCCCAGACCGACTCTTGGTTGCGCTTGACACTCATTGTCTTTTCCAATTCTGTTTCCCCCGCGGAAATTTCCAAATGGTTCACTCATTGGCGATTTTGCAAAGAATTATTAAACTTGGCGAAATGAATGCAATTGAGGTTCGCGCCCTCACCAAAAAATACCAGGACCTCACTGCCGTTAGCGATGTCAGTTTTGAAATTGCTGCCGGAGAAACCTTTGTTCTTCTTGGCCCAAACGGAGCTGGAAAGTCAACCACGATCGAAATCCTTGAGGGATTTAGGACAAGAAGTTCGGGCGAGGTGAGAGTCCTTGGTGAGGACCCGCAAAAAGCCTCAAGGGCATTTAGATCTCGAATTGGGATTGTCCAGCAGTCTGCCGGAGATCTGGGCCGACTCTCGGTTGGAGACATAGTCAGGCACTTCGCAGGACTCTACCCAAACCCCAGGGACGCGGATGAGGTATTGGCTGCCGTCGGGCTCGAATCCAAGGCCTCAGAACCCGTTAAGAAACTCTCGGGTGGGCAGCAGCATCGAGTCGACGTGGCTCTAGGGCTGATCGGCAATCCGGAGGTGTTGTTCCTGGACGAACCAACTACCGGATTTGACCCAGAGGTAAGAAGAGGGTTCTGGGAGGTCATTAGAAACTTGCAGCAAGAGGGCATGACCATCATGCTCACCACTCACTACCTCGATGAAGCGGAGGAGCTCGGGCACCGAGGCGGCGTGATTGTCGATGGCAAGCTGGTTGCCATCGGGGAGATCTCGGAGCTCGGTGGCACCGAAGCGAGAAAAACCGAGGTGAGCTGGTTTGAAAACGGCATTACCGAGAAACACAAGACTGATAACCCGGCTTGGTTCATTGGAGAGCTTTCCGCACGACTAGGCCAAGAGCCGGAGCGCCTGCAGGTAAAGACTCCGGGACTTGAAGAGGTCTATCTCGAGCTGCTCGCTGGGCACAGAAACGGGGTGAAGGTTGAAGACTAAATTGCCCTCGGTGCTCGCTGTTGGAATTAGCCGAATCGGCTACGAGCTAAAGACCTATGTCCGTACCCCCGATGCACTGTTTTTCAATTTCATGTTTCCACTGATGATGCTGGTGGTTTTCACAGTTGCATTTTCTGAAATGGAGCTCGACATCCCGGGTGCCGGACGGGTGCTGACCTCCGCCGATATCTACCTGCCCGCAATGCTCGCCATGGGTGTGTTGGTTTCGGGAACGCAAAACCTCGGCATTGACATGGCCATTGAAAAGCACGACGGCACCTTGAGGCGACTCTCGGGTTCTCCTATCTCCCCAATCTCCTACTTCATTGGGAAGTTCGGCCAGGTCTTCGTCTCGGCAACTCTGCAGGCACTGTTCCTGATCTTGATTGCAAGGTTTGCTTTTGGAGCACAGCTTCCCGAGACAGCCGATGCCTGGGTAACGCTGACCTGGGTCTTTTACCTAGGGCTTGTCGCATCAAGCATTCTTGGCATTGCAATCAGCGCACTTCCAAGAAGTGCGAAGAGCGCGAACGCCGTGGTCTTACCTCCAATTTTGATTCTGCAGTTCATCTCTGGTGTCTACCTGTCCTTCAGCTCGCTACCGGAGTGGCTGCAGAATTTTGCCAGCTTCTTTCCGCTGAAGTGGATCGGTCAGGGTTTCAGATCTGTTTTCTACCCGGATGCTTTCAAACAGGCTGAGCTTGGTGGTCAGTGGTATCTAGACCAAGTCTTTTTAGCACTCGTGGTTTGGGTCTTGTTGGGGCTCGTGGTTACAGTGCTGACCTTCAAATGGGTTCGGAAAAGCTAGCTGACAAGCTTCCGCAATAACGACACCAGTCCGTCAACATCCTCTTCCTCAGTGTCCCAAGCACACATCAGTCGAACCTGCCCGGTCGCTTGGTTCCAAACATAGAAGCGGTATTCGGCCTGCAGTGCCTCGGTAATCTCAGCGGGGAATATCGGAAAAACAGCGTTGGCCTGAGCGGTATTTGGAATTGAAATACCGGGGTGAGACTGAGCGATCTCCATAACCTCGGAATACAGCTTCTGCGCCATAGCGTTGGCCTTTTTCGCATTGGCAATAGCCAATGCGGCATTGTTCTCAAACAGTGCATTGAGCTGAGCGGAGAAGAACCGCATCTTAGAGGCCAGCTGCATCGAGGTCTTGCGCAAGAACGGCATCGCCTCGGCCAGTTCTTTGCCTCTCGAGGTGCTGGCATTGGTGACGATTACAGCCTCAGCAGCAAGTGCTCCGATCTTTGTGCCACCAAGCGACACGAGGTCAACACCAACGTCGGTGGTGAACTCCTTGAAGCTCTTGCCCAGCGCTGCTGCGGCATTAGATAAACGAGCACCATCTAGATGCAGCAGCATGCCATTGGCATGAGCAAGATCTGCGAGCGCCGCTATCTCCTCAGGCTGGTACACGGTGCCCATCTCGGTGGTCTGGGTGATGCTGATAACAGATGCTTGTGCTCGGTGGACAAAGCCAACATCAAAGATCTGGCTCTGGGCTGCATCGACGCTGAGCTTGCCGTCCTCGGTTGGCACGGTCCAGAGCTTGAGTCCGGCCATCTTCTCTGGCGCACCACCCTCGTCGACGTGGATATGGGCACTCTCAACGCAGATAACCGCTTCCCAGCGCTTGGTGGCAGCCTGCAAGGCAACAACGTTTGCACCGGTGCCATTGAAGACAGGGAAACCAACGGCATCTTTGCCAAACAGTTCTTTGACAACCTCGTTGAAGCGCTCGGTCTCACTGTCCTCGCCATAGGCGACCTCGTGACCCGGGTTCACCTCAGCCATGCGGGCTAGAACCTCGGGGTGAACACCTGCATAGTTATCACTTGCGAAACCGCGCTTGTTTTTCAATCTATGGCCTTTGGATTTGGGAAAACCGGTGGTCGGTTTTCATATGGTGTCGAGAGAATCACCGTGGTCTTGGTCGAAACATTCGCCAGCGAGCGAATCCTGCCCAATAGCGCCTCGAGATCCTCGGGGTCGGAAAGTGCGACCTTGACTATGTAGGACTCGTTGCCAGCAACTGACCAGCAGCTCTCTATCTCTTCGATGGGGCTAATCATCTGCACTATGTCATCGGGCCTTGCCGGGTCAATGGGCGTCAGGGACACCAGCGCGTGTAAACCAAGTCCCACTGCCCGATGGTTAATGACCGCGCGATAGCCCTGAATCAGACCCTTAGCCTCGAACTTCTTGACCTTTTGGTGCAGGGTCGAACTTGGTATGCCGAGCACTCCGGCAAGCTCATTCAGAGACCTACTGGAGTCTCTAGCCAGCTCGGTGAGTATCTGGCGGTCGATGGCTTCCATGGCTACAAGGTTAGCTGCCTAGGCAGCTATCCCCCTGGTCGAGGCGACCACATCTGAGAGCTTGCGGTTCAGGGTCTCATAAAAGACATTGAGTGGGAACTCATCGTCTAGCACCAGGTTCACGACCTCCTTGAGCTCCCCTGAGGTTGGCAACTGATCCGCTCCCTTGGCCCAGCTGGATCCTGGGTGAGGTGGGACCAGCTCTTTTACAAACTCGTAGGCGGCTATCCACTGGGCCAAGCGCGATCGGTTGATGCCATCGTGATAGAGGGCCTCTACCTGCTCACAAAGTTCGATCACCGCCGGGGTCACCTTTTCCCAATCAAAGGTCAATCTATTGTCGGTCCACTGCAGAGCTGCTGTTTTGTGAAGGTGAGCAAACATGATCTGTCCACCCAGACCGTCATAGTTGCGCACCCGATTACCGGTAATCGGGAAGCGGAACAGCCGGTCAAACAAAATCGCGTAGCGAATGTATTTGGCGAGTGGGTCGCCCTCCTCATCCAAAACTACTGTCTCGCGGAAGGTGGATAGATCGCAGCGCAGCTCCTCCAATGCATACATCCAATAGGGCATGCGCTGCTTGATCATGAAGGGATCAAATGGCAGGTCTCCTCTCGAGTGAGTGCGGTCATGAATCAGATCCCAGAGCACGAAGGTCTCTTGGGCCAGCTGCTGATCTAAGACCAGTCGTTCTGCATCCGAGGGAAGCGCAAGATACAGAAGCTCTCTTGCCGAGTCAGTCACCTTGCGGAACCTGGCCGCCTCACGATCGCAAAAGATGCCGCCCCAGAAATAGGTTGCCACTTCCCTAACGGCCACCGTCTCCGGGAACAACACCGCGGAGTTGGTGTCGTAGCCAGCGGTAAAGGCGACGAATTCGATTGGGATAAACGCTGGGTTTTGATACTTCTGCTCTTTTTGAGCTAGCCAGTCGGGCCAGAAAGTATTGATGACCACCGCCTCCAGATTGCGGTTTGGGTTGCCGTTTTGGGTGTACATCGAGAACACCACCAGGTGCTCAACGCCGTCTTTGCGAATTTGGTCTGGCCTAAATTCCTGCAGTGAGTCATAGAAGTCAGGAACTTTGTAGCCGCCATCACGCCATGATGCAATGTCATTGTTCAAAGCGGAAATGTAGTTCTCTTGGTGTGGGAACTTCTTGCTTAGCGCGTTTACCGAAGTTAGAACATCGTCAATTAACTTGTTGACCAGGCTCAGATCAGCCTCGGGCTCAATCGAGCCATCTTTGAGCTGCATCGGGCGCAACTGCTCCACAGCGTTAACCAAACGCTGCCAGTCCAGGTTTGAACTCACCCAGCTCTCGGGCTTTTTGCTTCCAGACAGCTTTGCTGCCTTGGCGTTTGACAAAAAGCCAACGATGTTCAGCCAGAGTTGAATGTTGTCGCCATCTGAAACCGAGTCATCGCCAAACAGATCAGAATCTGCCAGCACCACAACCCTGCCTTCAGCGCGCCAAAGCGCCGCGGCTAATGGAGCAGCAGCCGGCATGGCGTGCTCGGAGGTGGAGAGAAAGACCTCAGCATTTTCGGAGCTAACCAACTCAAGGGTCGTAGCCCGGTAGAGGCTGAGTTCTTTCACCTTAAAGTTCAGATCAGACCTAACCAGCCTTGGCATATCTGGCTTGGGCCAGCTGGCCACCCCGTTGTGATTCTGAACTGGGTCCTGCACGGTGGCATTGGTGATCTTGACCCCAAAGCGCATTGCTAGATCGGCAAAGTTGTTGCCGTATTTCTGTTGCTCGGTTTCTCCCAGAATCAGAAGACCTCCGCCTGAAAGCACGAACTCTTCGAGAGCTACGATCTCAGCGTCGGTTAGCTGCGGAGAACCATAGCCAACGGTCTTGTCCCAGTCATCCTCTGATGCGTGCGGAAGCACGAAGACGTCGATGTCCGCTAGGAGCTCTTTTGTGATCTGGCTAGATTCATTCACCAAAACATCAAAGCCGTCTTTCTTGGCAGCTTCTGCGACCAGGTGATAGCTGGAATCAGCGGGGTTCGCGGGATTCATCTTGGCAGCGAGCTCTAGATCGCAGGTCCAGGCTTGGCGGTGGGACTGGTCTAGCAGAATTCGGGGTGTTCTCCGCATTTATTGGCTCCTACTTAGATTTTTTCCAAGAATAGCCGATAAATTACAGATAAATCACTAACTTGCTAGAGTTTTGTCCTTCTCGCGCTCTAGCGAACTGCCCTCAACATCAACGTTTGGCAAGATCCGGTCCAGCCACTTTGGTAGCCACCAGGCACTCTTGCCCAACAGTGACATAACAGCTGGCACCAAAATCAGTCTGACCAAGAAGGCATCAATCAAAAC
>DATBNK010000101.1:0-10128 GCA_036554355.1 Aquiluna sp. | reverse complement strand
GTGGATGGCCGAGTCACTGAGCTGCTCTTGCAGCTTCGCGTGCTCGGCTCTTAGGCCTGCAAGCGAATCAAGCAAGTTATTCTCCGTCAGTCTCGGAAGGTACCGGCATCGACTTCTCAAGCTTTAGCAAGAACTCCACGTTTGACGCGGTGTCCTTCAAGCGAGAGAGCACAAGCTCCAGTGACTGCTGCTGCTCGAGACCTGCGAGGGCTCGGCGAAGCTTCCAGATGATCTTGGTTTCCTGAGGGCTCATCAACATCTCTTCACGTCTGGTTCCAGATGCGTTGATGTCGACCGCTGGGAAGATTCGCTTGTCTGCCAGGTGGCGAGATAAGCGAAGCTCCATGTTTCCAGTTCCCTTGAACTCCTCGAAGATAACCTCGTCCATCTTGGATCCGGTCTCAACCAGAGCCGTTGCCAAAATAGTTAGTGAGCCACCGTGTTCGATGTTTCTCGCAGCTCCGAAGAAGCGCTTTGGTGGGTAAAGAGCTGAAGAGTCAACACCACCGGAGAGAATTCGTCCGGATGCCGGTGCGCTTAGGTTGTAAGCGCGACCCAGTCGGGTAATCGAGTCAAGCAGCACCACCACGTCGTGACCAAGCTCAACCAAGCGCTTGGCGCGCTCGATAGCTAACTCTGCGACGGTGGTGTGATCCTCGGCAGGACGGTCGAAGGTGGAGGCAATAACCTCACCCTTGACGGTGCGCTGCATGTCGGTGACCTCTTCAGGACGCTCATCAACCAGCACAACCATGAGGTGAACCTCTGGGTTATTGGTGCTGATTGCGTTTGCGATTGCCTGCAAGACCAGGGTCTTTCCGGCCTTTGGAGGAGAAACGATCAAACCACGCTGCCCCTTACCAATTGGCGCAACCAGGTCAATGATTCTGGTCGAAAGCTTCTTGGAATCGGTCTCCAAGCGCAGCCTGGTGTCCGGGTAGAGCGGGGTTAGCTTGCTGAACTCAACTCGCTCAGCAGACTCTTCTAGGGTCTGGCCATTGATTGATTCGATCTTGACCAGCGCGTTGAACTTCTGACGCTGATTATTCTCACCCTCGCGAGGCTGGCGAATCGAACCAACGACAGCGTCACCCTTGCGCATTGAGTACTTCTTGACCTGGCCCAAAGAGACGTAAACGTCGTTGGTGCCTGGCAGGTAGCCGGAAGTCCGCAAGAATGCGTAGTTCTCTAGGACATCCAGAATTCCGGCAACCGGAATCAGGACATCGTCCTCAAGAATCTCTGGCTCGGCCTCTTCCTGAGGTCCGCGTCTGCGGTCACGGTCGCGGTAGCGGCCACGACGGTTGCGAGAGTTGCCCCTGCGGTCGTCGTCGCGGTCGCGCTGATTCTCGCGGTCATTGCCGCGAGTTTCGCGGTCCTCGCGCTGCGAGGAACGCTCTGAAGTTGACTTCTCTTCGCCACCCTCACCCTTGGTCTCGGAGCGCTCTGCGCCGGAGTCCTTAGATTTAGTGTCGGAGCTGGTGCTATCACTGCTTTTAGCATCGGAGTTCGCTGACTCCGCAGGCTTTTTTGTGGTGCGCCTCTTAGCTGCTGGCTTGGCCTCAGTGGACTCTTCAGTCTTTGGAGCTGATTCGGTCTCAGCCTTTGCCGTTGCACTGGTGACGCGACGAGCGCGGCGAACCGGCTTGTCTTCTTGGATTTCATCCATGTGGTTATTACTCATTTCTTTGCGGCGATTTGCCGGTTTTGGAAACTTGAAGAAAGATACAGTGGCGGGCTGTTTAGCTGCCTGATCCTGACTGCGCGTTAACACTAGCACCTTTGACATCAACTGCAAGAGTTAGTGCTCGCCACTGCGGGAATTTCTGCTCCGTGATTTCAACCGCTTTCAAGCGCTTCACGGGGTCATCTTCCAAAACTAGGACCGATGGGCCAGCACCACTCACCACTGCTGGGTGACCCTCGGAGCGCAAGGCCTCGATCAGCTCGCTGGTCTCGGGCATAGCGCTGGCGCGGTAGTTCTGGTGGAGGCGATCCTCTGTCGCAGCCAGAAGCAGCTCTGGACTCTGGGTCAAAGCTGCCACCAATAGCGCCGAGCGCGAAACATTGAAAACAGCATCGGTGTGAGGGACGGACTCGGGCTGCAATGACCTTGCAAGCTTGGTTGACATCTGGTGCGGCGGGACCAAGACCAGCGGTGACAGGCCTCGGTGGACAGCAAGTTTTTTGTGGTGCGGGCCCGTCTCGTCCATCCACGCGATCGTCAGCCCACCAAACAATGCCGGGGCAACGTTGTCGGGGTGACCCTCGAGCTCCGTTGCATATTCCAAAAGCTGCTGCTCAGAAAGCTCAATCTCTGGAGACAGCAATCCTGCCGCCAGCATCACACCACCGGCAACCGCTGCTCCCGATGAGCCCATTCCCCTGCCGTGAGGAATGTTGTTGTGGCAGATGAGCCGGATACTTGGCATCTTTTTACCATTGGCATCAAAGACCAGCTTCATGGTCTTGTAGATCAGATTGCTTTCATCGCTCGGGGCGGTGTCTTTTCCCTCACCGTGAATAACGATTTCCAGTCCAGAGTCAATGACCTCAGCCTCGTACTCGTCGTAGAAGGAGAGCGCCATACCAAGTGTGTCAAAACCGGGACCCAGGTTGGCGCTGGTTGCCGGGATGCGAGCAAAAACCTTGGTCATTTGTTTCTCTCCAGTCCAATGATCTCCGCCACCGAAGCTGCCTGAGCGGCAACCCTCTTGGGCTTAATCTGACGACCACGCTCATCCTTGAGCGCCCAGTCGGGATCCTTTAGGCCGTGGCCGGTAACGGTAATTACAAGGGTGTTTACCTTCGGCAATTCACCCTTTTGAGAAAGCTTGAACATCCCAGCGGCCCCAGTTGCACTCGATGGCTCAACGAAGACTCCACACTCCTGAGACAAAAAGCGGTGCATCCACAAAATCTCTTTGTCACTCACCGAACCAAAACCACCGTCGGTGTTGCGCTTTGCCTCCTGGGCCAAATCCCAGCTAGCTGGGTTTCCGATTCGAATCGCGGTTGCGATGGTCTCTGGCTTACTAACCGGTGAACCTTGAATAAACGGAGCTGCGCCAGCTGCCTGGATGCCAAACAGCTTTGGCAACTGCTTGATTCTCCCGACCTCTAGCTCCTCTTTGTATCCGAGGTGATAAGCCGAGATGTTCCCCGCGTTACCAAGCGGCATGGCATGTAGATCGGGCGCTTCGCCCAAAACGTCGACCACCTCAAAAGACGCCGTCTTTTGACCCTGCAGTCGATCTGGGTTTACCGAGTTGACCAAAAAGACCGGGTAGTTCTCGCTCAATTCTCTTGCCAGTCTCAGGCAGTCATCGAAGTTACCTCTGACCTGCAATATCTGAGCTTTGTGGGCAACGGCCTGAGAGAGCTTGCCCCAGGAAATCTTTCCGGCGGGAACCAAAACCACTGAGGTCATCCCAGCCTTGACCGCATAAGCAGCCGCAGCGGCAGAGGTGTTTCCGGTGGAGGCGGCAATCACGGCCTTGGCACCCTGGCCCTTGGCCTTGGATACTGCGGTGGTCATACCGCGGTCTTTAAACGACCCTGTTGGGTTCATGCCCTCAAACTTCAGGTGTACGGATCCGACATCCAACAGTTTTGCGAGCGCCGGCGCCTCAATCAAAGGAGTGCCGCCCTCCCCCAAGGTAACAATCGGATCCGAATCGGTAAAAGGAAGTCGGTCAAAGTATTCGCGAATTACTCCGCGCCACTGGTGTGCCATTACAAACCCTCCACTCGGATTACCGAAGTGACCGACACCACAGAGTCATCAGCCTCTAAAGCTGCAACTACGGCCTCGAGGTCTCGCTCGGAGGCAACATGGGTCATGATCGTCAAAAGTGCTGCGTTGTTAGAAGCCACAGACTGCTGGACAGTCTCAACGCTCACCCCGTGGCCCGCAAACACTGAAGCAATCTTTGCTAGCACCCCTGCTTTGTCGCTGACCTCGAGGGTGATTTGGAATCTGGTATTCACATACTGAACCGGCAGTGCCTCCAGGTTTGCGTGGGTGGAATCGGCAAGGCCTGGACCACCAGCGAGGTGGCGCTTGGCAGCGCTGACCAAATCGCCCAGAATCGCAGAGGCAGTCTCCGGTCCTCCTGCTCCTGCGCCATAGAACATCAATCGCCCAGCTGATTGCGCCTCAACAAACACGGCGTTGTAGGCACCTCGGACTGCTGCCAGTGGGTGCTCGAGTGGGATCAAAGTTGGGTGCACTCTGGCAACCAGGCCACCGCTCTCAACTCGCTCACAAATCGCCAACAGCTTCACGGCATAGCCAGCCTGCCTGGCAGTCTCGATCTGCATTGCGGTCACCGAGGTGATGCCCTCACGGTGGACCTTCTCAACCGGCACCTCAGAGTGGAATGCCAAGGAGGCCAAAATTGCAGCCTTGCTGGCAGCATCAAAACCCTCGATGTCTGCAGTTGGATCCGCCTCGGCATAACCCAGTGCAGTTGCCTCTGCTAGTGCCTCATCAAAGTCAGCACCGGTCGATTCCATCCGGTCGAGAATGAAGTTGGTTGTCCCATTCACGATTCCCATGACTCTATCGATGCGATCGCCAGCCAGTGACTCTCTCAGCGGGCGAATGATCGGGATTGCTCCTGCAACCGCAGCCTCGTAGTAAAGCTGTGCGCCGAGCTGATCCGCGAGAGCAAAGAGCTCTGGGCCGCAAGCTGCGATCAGGGCCTTATTAGCGGTAATGACATCTGCCCCAGAGTTCAGTGCCTGCATCACCCAGGTCTTGGCTGGCTCGATGCCGCCAATTAGCTCAATCACGATGTCGCTGCCCAAAATCACCGACTCGGCGTCGGTTGTGAACAGCTCAGCCGGAAGCTCCGCATCTCGCTTGGATTTCAGATCTCGAACCGCTATGCCGGTGAGCGAAAGCTCAGCACCAACGCGCTTTGCAAGCTCTGATTGATTCTCAATCAATAGCCTTGCGACCTGCGAGCCGACAGAGCCGGCTCCGAGTAGGCCAATGCGGATTGGGCGATAGGCGCTTTGCATCTTTATTAGGCCTCTTTCGATTCGAATCCGGCATCCCGCATCAGTAAGTCTGTTTCAGTTTCGGCACGAACCAAAAGCTGGGCTTTTGACCCCTTGACCGCCACAACTGCGGGGCGAGGCAGGAAGTTGTAGTTAGAAGATAGCGAAAAGCAGTAGGCGCCGGTAGCCGCAACAGCCAAAAGGTCATTAACCGCGACATCGGATGGCAGGTATGAGTGGCGCACAACAATGTCTCCCGATTCGCAGTGCTTGCCGACAACCCTGGCCAACGATGGGGTTGCAGAACTGGATCTAGAGGCAATCGTCGCGAGGTACTCGGCCTCATAAAGTGCCGGGCGAATGTTGTCGCTCATGCCACCATCAACACTCACGTACTTGCGAGTTGCACCTGCACCCTGGTCGGAGACCAGCACATCTTTTGTGGTTCCAACCGAGTAAAGAGTCACCCCCGCTGGCCCTGCAATAACTCGACCCGGCTCAAAAGCGAGCTTTGGCACAGCGATGCCGAGTGCATCGCACTTGGCCTTCACCGAGGTGGTGATGCGCCCTGCCATCTCATCAAGCGGCATTGGCCTGTCGTTGGCGGTGTACGCAATTCCAAAACCGCCCCCGAGGTTTAGTTCTGGAACGTCGCCGCCAGCCAGCAGTTCAGCGTGCAAATCAAGCAGTCGCTCGGCGGCGGCAACAAAACCATCCACCACAAATATCTGAGAGCCGATGTGTGAGTGAAGGCCTAAGAACTTTAGGTGGGAGTGGGAGCGTATTTTTGCCACCAGCGCCGGCACATCGCTGATTGCAATGCCAAATTTCTGGTCTTCTCTGGATGTCGCCAAATACTCGTGGGTGTAGGCGTGTACGCCTGAGTTCACCCGAATACGAACCGGCTGGATCTTGTCCTGAGCTCCGGCAACCGATGCAATGCGCTCTATCTCTATCTCAGAGTCAATGACGATAGCGCTCACATTTGCCGCTACTGCCCGGCCGATCTCAACCAGGGATTTGTTATTGCCGTGCAGTCCAATGCGCGAACCGTCAATGCCACCGGCGAGGGCAACCGCCAACTCGCCGGAGGTTGAAACATCAATTGAGAGACCCGCTGCATTTACCCACCGCACCACATCGGTGGTGAGTAGCGCCTTTGATGCGTAATACACCTTTGCACTGGTGCCAATTTTGTTGGCCGCATCACTAAATGCCCTGGAAGCCATCAAGAGCCTCGACTCAAAGTCCTCTTGATCAACAACATAGAGCGGCGAACCAAACTGGCGAACCAAATCGGAAACCGCAATCCCGCCAATGCTCATCTCACCCGCTGCACTTCGTGCAGCGGTTCTAGGCCAGATCTTTGAATCCAGCAAGTTGGGGTCAGCCGGAATCTCGAGCCATTCTGGAGTCAGTGGGTTTTTCATCGTCCCTACATCCTCTCTGGAGCGCTCACGCCAAGCAAACCAAGACCGTTGCGAAGCACAACGCCGGTTGCGCTATTTAGCCAAAGTCTTGTGCGATGGACAGATTCAACGGGCTTGGTCGGAAGCGGAGTGACGCGGCAGTTGTCATAGAAGCGATGGTATGCACCAGCCACCTCTTCCAGATACCTGGCAATCCGATGCGGTTCGCGGAATTCACTTGCGGCGCTAACCGCCTTTGGGAACTGAGCCAATTTGGCAATCAGCTCCTCTTCGCTCGCGTGAGTTAGCAGCTCTGGCAAAAACTCGGAGTGATCAACCTCGAAACTCGCAGCATTCCTCGCAACCTGGATAGTCCTCGCGTGAGCGTATTGCACATAGAAAACGGGGTTGTCATTGGTCTTTTTCGATATCTGGTTCAAATCGATATCTAAAGAGGAGTTAATCGAGGACCTCGCGAGCGAGTAGCGAGCGGCATCAGTGCCGACCACCTCAACCAAGTCCTCCATGGTCACAACAGTGCCCGCACGCTTTGACATTCTGACCGGCTCACCATCACGAACCAGGTTCACCATTTGACCAATCAAGATTTCCATGTGTTCGCCAGGGGTATCCCCAAAGGCCTGGCAAAGTGCATACATTCTTGGCACATAACCGTGGTGATCAGCTCCGAGCATGTAGATGCAACGGTCAAACCCGCGCTCACGCTTATCTAGGTAGTAGGCGATATCTCCAGCGATATACGCAGCCTCACCATCGGATTTCAAAACCACGCGATCGCGGTCATCGCCAAACTCGGAAGAGCGCAGCCAGAGCGCACCCTCGGCCTCGAACATGTGCCCAAGGCTTTTTAGCCTTGCAATTGATTTCTCCACTGCACCGGACTCGTAGAGTGAATTCTCGTGGAAATAGACATCGAATTTGACGCCAAACTCCTCGAGCGATTTCTGAATGGAGGCAAACATCATCTCGACGCCCCGGGCGCGGAAAACCTCTTGTGCATCTTTTTCTTCGAGCGACAGAACATCGGGCTCTAGGGCGAGAATCTCGTGCGCAATCTCGGTGATGTACTGACCCGCGTAACCATCTTCGGGCGCAGCCTCGCCCTTGGCCGCAGCCATCAATGAGCGTGAGAAGCGATCAATCTGCGCTCCGTGATCGTTGAAGTAATACTCCCTCGTCACCTTTGCGCCATTGAATTCAAAAACCCTTGCGAGAGAGTCACCTACGGCTGCCCAGCGCGTTCCACCAAGGTGGATTGGGCCGGTTGGATTCGCAGATACGAACTCTAGGTTGAGGTTGGTCCCATCCAAAGAGTCGTTCCGGCCATAGCTCTCGGCCAAATCAACGATGGTCTTCAAAAGCTCGCCAGCAGCCTGGTTTGAGACGAAGAGGTTGATGAATCCAGGACCTGCGATGTCTACCTTTTCAATGCCCTCGACGCCGGTCAGGTGCTCAACGAGCAGCTCGGCGAAGGCTCGGGGGGCCATTTGATATTTACCCCCGAGCTGCATCGCAATGTTGGTTGCCCAGTCTCCGTGATCGCGGTTTTTCGGGCGCTCCACCACAACAGACTGAGGAATCAGCTCCGCATCCAGATTTGCAGCCTTAGCAACCGAGTGCAGAGCACTCAAAATTGCCTCGGAGAGCTGTTCTGGAGTCAATGGAAAATTCCTGGTCTTGCGCCAATGCGCAACTTTGGGGGTTTGACGGCGGTAAACCTAAATCATACCCTTGCAGCCCCTATCGACTAGTGAACTCTTAGCCATGCGGTGGAATCGGAGGCCAACTTTCCAGCCTCCAGCTCCGCCGAGACCAACAGCACTTCTCCCTCAGGCAAATCAATTGCCTCGGAGCCAAAGTTGGTTATGCAAACCCAGCCACCGGTGCGGCTGAAACCGACTACCTCGTCACCGAGGTCCAGCCAGTTCAGTTCCTCATCGAGATAGAGCTCTCGCCTGAGGGCATTTGCCCTGCGATAGAGGTTCAGAGTCGAGTTGCCATCTGCTTCTTGCGATTCAACTGATACCTCGGAGAACCAAGCGGGCTGCGGCAGGTGAGCTCCTGCTGGGCCAAAGCCAAATGACGAACCGGACCTGGTCCATGGAAGCGGCACGCGGCAACCATCGCGAGATTTGAGCTTGCCTTCACCGCGATACCACTGCGGATCCTGCATCTTTTCGGCAGGAATATCCAAGACATCATGTAGTCCGAGTTCTTCGCCCTGGTAAAGGTATGTGGAGCCAGGAAGAGCCAGCAGCAGCATGGTTGCCGCCTTGGCTCTTCTGAGACCCAACTCCAAATCGAGGTTGTGGTTGGTGCGGTTCTTTACATACCAAGCGGCCTCGTCAGCAAAGAAGTCAATGCTCTGGCCCAGACCCGGAATTGCCAAGCGAGTCGCGTGACGAATGACATCGTGGTTTGACATCACCCAGGTAGAGGAAGAACCGGTCTTTTTGCTCATCTCGAGGTTGTACTGGATCTTTTGCTGGAACTGGTCAGCGGACCAGGCCGCTGCCAACAGGTCAAAGTTGAATGATTGACCAAGCCCCTCCTCGGATGCATATCGCAATACGCGCTCTGGGTGGACCCACGCCTCCGCCACGGCAACCCTTGGCGGATCGTATTGATTAAAGAGTTTGCGCCACCTGGCATACACCTCGTGAACCTCATCCCGATCAAAGATCGGGTCGGTGCCATCGGCCTTCATTGCACTCAGTGAATAGGAATCGCGATCTGGCAGTGGGTCGAGGTTTTTCTTGAGAGCGTGAGCGACATCGATGCGGAAGCCGTCCACTCCCCTGTCAGACCAGAACTTTAGCGTGTCCAAAAAGTACTGCTCGACCTCTGGATTATCCCAGTTGAAATCTGGCTGCTCCTTGGCAAACAGGTGCATGTACCACTGACCATCCTCGGTCCTGGTCCAACCCTCTGGGCCAAAGTGGCTTGATAGTTTTGATGGTGGCTCCTCACCACTTTCACCCTTGCCATCTCTGAAGATATAGCGATCTCTCGCAGCCGATCCTGGCCCAGCAGCTAGTGCCTCCTGGAACCAAACGTGACGGTTTGAAGAGTGGTTTGGAACAATGTCAACAAACACTCGGATTTGACGCTCGTGCAGCTTTGCAATGAGCTGATCAAATTCATCCAGGGTGCCAATTCGTGGGTCAATGTCCATGTAGTCATCAACGTCATAACCACCGTCAGCCAGTGCCGATGGATAAAACGGACTCAGCCAAACCGCATCAATACCCAGTTGATCGAGGTAGTCAACTCGAGAGATGATGCCCTGGATGTCGCCGATACCATCGCCGTTTTTGTCGGCGAAACTGCGAGGGTAGATCTGGTAAACAACTGCGTTGCGCCACCAGTGCGCATCGCCGGGTAGCTGATTCTTTGGCATTGGATCGATAACTCATTTCCAGGGTTTTAGTGATTTCAGACTAATCCCAAATCAACCCAGAAAGCCCCTGCTAGCTGAAATGGGGTGCCCAAAGGGTAAACTGCCACCGAGCCCCCATAGCTCAGGGGATAGAGCATCGCCCTCCGGAGGCGGGAGCGCAGGTTCGAATCCTGCTGGGGGCGCTCACCTTTGTTTCAAAAAATCCGCCAATTGCTGCATCGCCAGCGCGCGGTGCGAAAACGAGGACTTGACCTCAGGCTCCAATTCCGCGGCGGAAACCTCAAAACCCTC
>DATBNK010000030.1:0-5643 GCA_036554355.1 Aquiluna sp. | reverse complement strand
TAGCATGGTGCCAACGCCAGCGGAAACCACTTCGACTCTGCGGTCCTGAAGCTTTGCAGACTCAGGTCCTGGAAGGGGGGTTAGCAAAATTCGCTTTTGTTCAAGACTCATGCCACGAGTCTAGATTCAACCTGGCCAAATTGTTCTCAACGAAAGCCAGATGCCTAGCGAGTTCTAAGCTTTGAGACATGCGCAAAGTTATTGTTTTGGGTTCGACGGGTTCGATTGGCACCCAGGCGTTAGAAGTCATTCAGAAAAACCCCGACCGTTTTGAACTGGTCGGCATCAGCTATAACGCCAATAAAGAGCTCGCGGATAGTCAGGCCAAACAATTTGGGCTCAGCGATGACCAGGTTGCTGCGGGTGCTGATATGGCGGCGGAGCTGGTTGTTTGAAGTTCGGCGGATGTGGTCCTAAACGGGATCACCGGTTCTGCGGGTTTGAAATCGACGATTGCCGCACTAGAGACCGGCAAGACGCTCGCTCTTGCGAACAAGGAATCGCTAATCGTTGGTGGGGAGCTCGTCACCAAGCTGGCAAGACCTGGACAAATCGTTCCCGTGGACTCCGAGCACTCGGCGATTGCGCAGTGCCTGCGCTCGGGCAGTGAACTTGAGGTCAAAAAGTTAGTTCTGACGGCCTCAGGAGGACCCTTTAGAGGATTTAGTAGGGAGCAACTAGAGCGGGTGACCCCAGCTCAAGCACTCAAACACCCAACCTGGGACATGGGAAAGGTAGTGACCACCAACTCCGCGACCTTGGTCAATAAAGGCCTTGAGGTCATCGAGGCAAGCCTGCTGTTCGGCATTGGCTTCGAGCGAATCGAGGTGAGTGTTCACCCACAGTCGATTGTTCACTCGATGGTCGAATTCAACGATGGCTCTGTGATTGCTCAGGCCTCGGTAACAGACATGAAGCTTCCAATCGCCCTTGGTATGGCATGGCCCAATCGAGTGCCAAACACCACTGAGCCACTGGATTGGTCTAAAGCTCACACCTGGAACTTTGAGCCGCTGGATGAGAGTGTCTTCAGCGCAATAAAGCTTGCGAGGGCGGTGGGTATAAAGGCTCAGACTTTCCCAGCGGTGTTCAATGCAGCAAACGAGCAGGCGGTGGAGGGCTTCCACGCCGGCAAAATTGGCTTTTTACAGATTCTCGATGTGATTAGTGAGACGGTTCAGGCTCACACTCCGGAGAGCACTCTGAGTCTGGAGAGTGTTTTGGAGGCAGAGCGCTGGGCAAGGGCAACTGCCGATTCGCTGATAGCTAAGGGGTAGGAGTCAAATCAAGCGTTAGCCTTGAGAGGTGATTGACGTACTGCTCTACATCCTTGGAATCCTCGTGGTTCTTGTAGGCATAGCGTTATCAATCGGATTGCACGAGATTGGTCACCTGGTGCCGGCTAAGGTCTTTGGCCTCAAGGTCAAGCAGTACATGATCGGCTTTGGCCCAACCGTCTATTCGCGTATGAAGGGTGAGACGGAGTATGGCCTCAAGGCCTTCCCGCTCGGTGGCTATATCTTGATGGAGGGGATGTACCCTCCAGAATCAAAGCCCTACCGCGGCCCTTTTTCCAAGTGGATCAGTGAGGCTCGTGCCGAGGTAAGAAAAGAATTAGATCCAGCTGACGAAGACCGTCAGTTTTACAAGCTCTCCACCTGGAAAAAGCTCACCATCATGCTCGGTGGTCCTTTCATGAACCTGGTTCTCGGAGTGCTCCTGATTGTGATGGCCCTCAGTGGCATCGGTCAGATGCAAAACTCCATGAACATCAATCAGGTCTATAACTGCGTGGATGCCACCGCTGATGGAAGCTGTCCGGCAGGTGCTCCACTTTCTCCCGCGGCGCTCGCGGGCATGGAGCCCGGCGACGTGGTCGTTGCGGCTAGTGGCACGGAGGTCGGCCGCTGGGATGAGGTAATTGAAATCCTGAATCGCTCGCCGGGTAATGCCACCGAGCTGGTCGTGCTTCGTGATGGCGAGCGGGTTGCCTTGAGCATCACACCGGTGTTCATGGAGCGCCAAGTTTTTGGTTCCGATAATGCCGCGCTAATGGATGAAAATGGCTTGCCGGTTACTGAGCTGAGGCCAATCATCGGGGTGCAGCTGTTGCCGCAGACTCAGCCGCTGCCGGTAGGCGATTCGGTTGGTTTCGCATTTGGCGCTACCGGCGCCATGCTCGGATTCATTCTTGAGCTTCCGCAGCAGGTCTATGCCGTTGCGCAATCTACTTTCGGGTTCACCGAGCGCGACCCCAATGGGGCGGTTTCTATTCTTGGTGTTGGGCAACTAGCTGGGGAGGTATCCTCAGCCAATGCTCCGGTTGACACCAGGCTGGCATCGCTATTGCTCTTGATCGGAACTTTGAACCTTGCGCTTTTTGCCTTCAACCTGATACCGCTTCTGCCCCTGGATGGTGGCCACGTGCTGGGAGCTGTCTATGAGGCTGGCAAGCGCAGGGCTGGAAAGCTGATATTGAAACGGGACCCCGGTCCGATTGACACCGCGAGGGCGCTCCCAATCGCCTATTTGGTTTGGGCCCTCTTGCTCTTCACCGGACTGCTGCTGATTTTTGCCGATATCGTGAATCCGATTGGCCTGTTTTAGGAAGCAAATTGCTTGGATTAGAGTTGAGAATTGCGATGAGAGGAACACGTTGCCTGCGATAAATCTAGGTATTCCACAGGGCCCACCACCAACACTGGCCCCAAGAAAGAAAACCCGTCAAATCATGGTCGGCAAGGTTCCGGTTGGTGGCGATGCCCCGATCTCGGTGCAGTCGATGACCACCACTCAGACCACCGACATCAATGGCACCCTGCAGCAGATTGCCGAGCTAACGGCAACCGGCTGTGACATTGTTCGCGTTGCCGTCCCCACTCAGGATGATGCCGATGTTTTGCGAATCATCGCAAAGCGCAGCCAGATTCCAGTTGTCGCGGATATTCACTTCCAGCCCAAGTATGTCTTCCAAGCTATCGATGCCGGCTGCGGAGCAGTGCGGGTAAACCCGGGAAACATTCGCAAGTTTGATGACCAGGTCGGAGCAATTGCCAAGGCCGCCAAGGATGCCGGTATTGCTCTTCGAATCGGGGTCAACGCAGGCTCTTTAGATCCCAGACTTCTGGAGAAATACGGCAAGCCAACTGCTGAGGCTCTGGTCGAGTCGGCGGTGTGGGAAGCCAGCTTGTTTGAAGAGCACGACTTCCACGATTTCAAGATTTCGGTAAAGCACAACGACCCGGTCGTAATGGTCAAGGCCTACCAGCTGCTCTCGGAAAGAGGCGACTGGCCACTTCACCTAGGAGTCACCGAAGCCGGTCCTGCCTTCCAGGGAACAATCAAGTCATCGGTTGCCTTCGGAGCACTTTTGGCGCAGGGCATTGGTGACACCATTCGTGTTTCGCTCTCTGCGCCTCCGGTGGAGGAGATCAAGGTTGGCTCTCAGATTCTGGAGAGTTTGAACCTCAGGCCCAGAAAGCTGGAGATCGTCTCCTGTCCATCTTGCGGCCGCGCACAGGTTGATGTTTACAAGCTTGCCAACGATGTCACCGCGGGATTGGAGCACCTAACCGTGCCAATTCGCGTTGCGGTGATGGGCTGCGTGGTGAACGGTCCGGGTGAGGCACGTGAGGCTGACCTGGGTGTTGCATCGGGAAATGGCAAGGGTCAGATTTTTGTCAAGGGCGAGGTAATCAAGACCGTTCCCGAGGACCAGATTGTCGCCACCTTGATTGAAGAGGCAAACCGAATTGCTGCAGAGATGGACTCGTCTGAAATCGGAACCGCACAGGTATCGGTCAGCGAGTAGCTAACATTGAGCCCATGCTCTACCGCCTTAGCAACCTATTTCTGAAGACCCTGCGCGAGGACCCCAGCGATGCTGAGGTCGATAGCCACCGACTGCTGGTGCGCGCCGGATATATCCGCCGCGCTGCCCCGGGAGTATTTTCCTGGCTACCACTGGGCTTGGCGGTGAAAAACCGCATCGAGCAGATCGTTCGCGAGGAGATGGCTGCCGCCGGAGCGCAAGAGGTCTTCTTCCCAGCGCTTTTACCAAAAGAACCATACGAGGCCACCGGTCGCTGGGAGGAATACGGCGACAACATCTTTAGGATCAAAGACCGCAAGGATGCCGACTACCTGTTGGCCCCCACCCACGAAGAGGTCTTCACTCTTTTGGTGAAGGACCTCTACAGCTCATATAAAGAACTCCCCTTGAGTATTTATCAGATTCAGAACAAGTACCGCGATGAAGCCAGGCCAAGGGCCGGCCTGCTCCGCGGACGTGAGTTCGTGATGAAGGATGCCTACAGCTTTGATGTCACCGATGAGGGACTAGAGGCCAGCTACCAGGCTCAGCGCGCCGCCTACGAGCGAATCTTCACCAGGTTGGGTCTGGAATACGTGATCGTGAAAGCCGATGCTGGAGCGATGGGTGGATCAAAATCCGAGGAGTTTTTGAACCCCTCTCCAATTGGTGAGGACACCTTTGTCCGTTCGAAGGGTGGTTTCGCAGCGAATGTCGAAGCGGTTCGCTTCGAACCGCTTCCAGCCGAGGACTATTCACAGTTAGCAGCCGCTGAGGTTTTTGATTCCCCAAAGACTCCGACCATCGCAACCCTCGTTGATTTCGCAAATGCCAACCACCCACCAAAATCCGGGCAGTTTACCGCCGCAGACACCCTAAAGAACGTTGTGCTGGCGCTGGTGAGCCCAGAGGGTAAGCGTGAGCTAGTGGTAGTTGGAATACCAGGTGACCGTGAGGTCGACCAAAAGCGCGCCGAGGCCTGGTTCACACCAAACGACGTCGAGCAGGCAACCGAAGAAGATTTCCAGAAGCACAAAAACTTGGTCAAGGGCTATATCGGTCCGACCAAGGGTTCAACACAGTTCCTGGGAGAAAAAGCTGCCGGCAAGATTCGCTACCTACTTGATCCAAGAGTCAATGTTGGAAGCGCTTGGATCACCGGTGCGAACCAAGATGAAAAGCACGTGTTCAATTTGGTTTACGGTCGCGACTTTGAATCAGATGGCATTGCCGATATTGCGGAGATTCGCGCGGGAGACCCCGCACCTGATGGTTCTGGCGAGCTAGAGCTTGCAAGGGGTATCGAAATCGGTCACGTGTTCCAGCTGGGGCGGAAGTACGCTGAGGCGCTTGATCTCAAGGTATTGGACGAAAACGGCAAGCTGGTGACGGTGACCATGGGCTCCTACGGAATTGGTGTCACCAGGTTGGTTGCGGTTATCGCCGAGGCCTTCAACGATGAAAAGGGTTTGATCTGGCCTGACACTGTCGCCCCCGCGAACGTCCACATCATCGCTGCTGGCAAGGACGAAGCAGCCTTTGAGGCAGCCGAGCAGCTGGCCTCTCAGGCCCAGGAGATGGGCCTGAGAGTAATGCTCGATGACAGGCCAAAGCTCTCCCCGGGTGTGAAGTTTGCCGATGCGGAACTGTTGGGAATGCCCTGGATTATCATCTGTGGACGCGGTGTTCAAGACGGTGAAGTCGAGCTTTGGAATCGAAGGAGCGGCGAGCGAGTTCCAGTAAAGCTAGAATCTGCATTAGCTGAGCTTGTTGCAAAGCGCTAAATAGAAGAAGGAGCGGCTGGTGGATATCGATCTTCAAGTCCTCAGGCT
>DATBNK010000010.1:0-10884 GCA_036554355.1 Aquiluna sp. | reverse complement strand
AACTTGTCGAGCATGGGGCTAACGGTGCGATCATCTAGCGCTGGATCCAAAATGGCCATCAGCTCATAGTTCTGCATAGTTCACCCACCTCCTTCGGTCTAAACGGTCACGGTCTTTCCGTGACAGGAGGGTTCTTTGCATTGTTGCCCTAGGGCAACCTTGAAAGCCTAACGGCTAGCCCACCACTCAAGCAAGCGCTTTTTGGCCTCTTCATAGCCAATCGAGCCCTCATCAAGCCTGATCTCCATCAGGAAGTTATAGGCCAGGCCAACCTCTTTGGAGGGCTTGAGGTCCAAAATCTCCATAATCTGCTCGCCATCGAGCTCTGGCCGCATTGCCTCGAGCTCTTCCTGCTGACGCAATAAGGCGATTCGCTGCTCTAAATCGTCATAGGCATGGGCCAAACGATCAGCCTTGCGCTTGTTTCTGGTGGTGACATCGGCACGGGTGAGAGCGTGCAGGCGCTCTAGCTGGTCTCCGGCATCGCGGACATAGCGCCTGACAGCGCTATCTGACCACTGCTGATCGGAGTAACCGAAGAATCGCAAGTGGAGCTCGATCAGCCTGGAAACTGCCTTGATGGTGTCGTTGTCAAATCGCAAGGCGGTGAGGCGCTTTTTGGCCAGCTTTGCCCCCACGACATCGTGGTGGTGGAAGCTAACCCCGCCGCCAGGCTCCAGCTTCTTGGTTGGGGGTTTGCCGATGTCGTGCAGCAGGGCTGCCAGCCTCAGGGTTAGGTCTTTGTCTAGGCCATATTCCTTCTCATAGTCGATGGCCTGTTCCAAAACAGTGAGGGTGTGCTGATAGACGTCCTTGTGGTGGTGGTGCTCGTCTATCTCGAGCTTCAATGCTGGCAGTTCAGGCATGGTCAGCTCCGCAAGACCGGATTCAACTAAAACCTCTAGGCCAACCCTTGGGTTATTGGATAGCAAAAGCTTGGAAAACTCGTCTCTTATGCGCTCCTGAGAAATGATCTCGATGCGGTCTTTGAGCCTGATCATTGCCGAGAAGGTCTCGGGCTCAATCACAAAACCCAACTGCGAGGTGAAGCGCGCTGCGCGCATCATGCGTAGCGGGTCATCGGAGAATGAGATCTCGGGGTCGGTTGGGGTCTTCAGGGTCTCTAATAGCAGGTCTCTGAGGCCCTGGTGGGGATCAACAAAGACTCTTGAGGGGAGCCTCAGGGCCATGGCGTTGACGGTGAAATCTCTGCGAATCAGGTCGTCTTCTAGATTGTCACCAAATTCGACGGTTGGTTTTCTGCTGGTTTTGTCATAGCTATCGGCGCGATAGCTGGTGATTTCCACCTGCTCGCCATCGATCTGTGCGGCGATGGTTCCAAACTCTCGGCCAATGTCCCAGGTTGCAAAGGATAGGGGCTTCACGACCTTCAAGATCTGATCGGGGTTGGCGCTTGTTGTGAAGTCCAAATCCGGTGCGACTCGTCCCAGGATTGCATCCCGCACCGGGCCACCAACAAGCGCGAGTTCGTACCCTGCGGCTTCGAAGGCCTCGCCCAACTTTGTTAGCAGCGGGTGCTTGGTGTTTTGCTCGAGATTCTCTAGAGCCTGGGCTACCGCTTGCATGCGCACAAGCTTGCCACAGCGAGGCGATTAGAGTTGGGTTATGAGAAGCCAAGCCGTTGTGACCAGCATTGAGGTTTCTGCTGGCGGTTTGATTGTTTCGAAGTCAAACCCACCAATGGCAGCTCTCATATGCCACCGCAATC
Organism: Aquiluna sp.; assembly: GCA_036554355.1. GTDB lineage: Bacteria > Actinomycetota > Actinomycetes > Actinomycetales > Microbacteriaceae > Aquiluna. The sequence goes on along the minus strand of DATBNK010000010.1, from coordinate 9,155 downwards.
GCGGCGGGGGTAGGGATTGGTGCCTGCCAAAAGGTCACGTTGAGGCCGATGAATCTTTAGAGCAAACTGCCGCGAGAGAGGTGGCAGAGGAGACCGGTTTGCAAGGTGAGATCATCACCAAACTTGGCGAAATCAACTACAGCTTCCGAGTCGGACAGACCAGAATCCGCAAGACTGTTCACCACTACCTGCTCAAGGAGTTCTCCGGCAGCCTGAGTGCTGCCGGTGATCCAACCGGAGAGGTCCTAGAGGTTCGCTGGTTCACGCTCGATGAGCTGGTGGAGGTCCTCGCCCACGAGAACGAGAAGAAAATGGCCCAAAAAGCGCTGGAGCTGCTTCTGTGAGACGCTTCCTGGCGCTATTGCTAGCGCTTGTGATGCTGCCGATGCCTGCCAGCGCGGCAGATGTTGAGATTATCCCCGGCAGCAACATAAACCTCGTTGCCAGAGACACCCGGATCCCGGTCACAGTGAAAAACAACACCGACGAAGCCGTCACCGTTGTAGTGAAGGGGGTTGCGACCTCCTTCCGGCTTGAGGTGTTGGATTCGGCTGAGGTTCTAATTCCGCCTCAAAGCTCCGCTTTGGCGGAACTACCGGTCACCGCGATTGCCAATGGGCCGGTTCAGATCGCGGTCTGGGTCGAGGAGAAATCTGGTGAGCGGCTTGGCGAAGATGTCATTGTCGACATCAATGTCGCCTATGACGTTGAGCTTTTCCTGCTGGTGTCGCTCGCGGTCGCTATGTTTGCCCTGATCATCGTTGGTGTGATCAGAACGGCAATCAAGTTAGGCAGGCGTCGTGAGTGATCTAAACCCATCGGTTGCCAGATCCTCGATGATCATGGCCTCGGGCACAATCGTCTCGAGGATCCTAGGTTTTGCAAGAGCGGTGCTGTTGGCAGCTGCCATCGGCGTCACAACGGACGCCGCTGACGCCTTTGGTGTTGCCAATCAGCTGCCAAACAACGTCTACGCCATCATCGTTGGTGGTGTGCTGAATGCGGTTTTGGTGCCGCAGCTGGTTAGAGCTAGAGCCATGGCGGATGGTGGCAAGGGCTATATCGATCGGTTCGTGACCCTTGCGATAACGGTGTTTTTTGTTGTCGGGCTGGTCTTCACCATCCTCGCTCCGGTTTTGGTTCGGCTCTACACCTCTGGCTGGACTGAGGAACAGCTCGCTCTGGCAACCGCTTTTGCCTACTGGTGTTTGCCGCAGCTGTTCTTCTATGGCATTTACTCGGTCTTTGGCGAGGTCTTGAACTCAAGAAGCCACTTCGGGCCTTTTATGTGGGCGCCGGTATTGAACAACGTGGTCTCGCTAGCCGGCCTGGTCGCCTTCATCGTAATCTTTGGCGCTGACCCCACCGGTGATCGAGCAATCACCGACTGGGGCGGCGACCGCATCACGCTACTGGCCGGCAGTGCAACCTTGGGAGTTGCCGCCCAGGCGCTGATTTTGTTGGTGAGCTGGAAAAAGATAGGGATCACACTCAGGTTCAACTTCCGCTGGCGCGGATTTGGCCTGGGTCCTGCCCTAAAGGCAGCATCCTGGTCGCTAGCGATGGTCCTAGTGACTCAGATCGGCGGATTGGTGCAAACTGCGGTAGCTTCCACAGCTGCGCTTGCCAGAACTGAAACCAACGCGGTTGCATCGGTTGCAGCCGCGGCGATTGCCTGGCTGATTTTCATGCTCCCGCACTCGGTGGTTACCGTTTCGATTGCAACCGCCTACTTCACACGCATGGCCAAAAGCGCAAGCGAGAACAAAATTGACGAGTTCAAAAAGGATCTGACCACCGGTCTAAGGGTTATTGGTTTGGTTAGCGTGCTGTCGACAGCAGTCTTAATAATCCTGAGCTACCCGGTAGCGAGGGTGTTTGTTGGTGAATACCCCGGCACCGTCGCTCTTGGCAACGTGATTGCCGCCTTCATGATTGGTTTGGTGCCATTTAGCTTCGTCTACATGATGCAGAAGGCGTTTTTTGCTCTCGAAGACACCAAGACCCCGTTTATTTTTACCTCGATCCAGATTGCCATTCACATCACAGGTGCCATCACCCTTGGATTCTTGGCCCCCAAGGAGTGGCTGGTGGTGTCTATCGCGCTACTGACCGCGTTTAGCGTCATAATCCAGGGATTGATTGCCTATCAGCTTTTGCGAAAGCGAATCGGAGGCCTGGCTGGTTATGGGGTGGGGCGCTCGCTTGGGCTAAACATCCTGGCGGTGATTCCTGCTGCGGCAATCGGAGTGCTGGTGCTGTGGTCACTTGGTGGCATCGGTGCGGATTCGTTTGCACTTGATCGCGTTGTGACATCACTCATTTCCAGCGTGCTGGTTGGTTCTGCCATGCTGCTGGTTTATTTGGGCCTGCTTTGGATAATGCGTGCTACTGAGCTTCGGGAAGTGATTGGCCAATTGCGAGGTAGGTTTGGTGGGAAATAGCCCCACAGGGCTAAGTTAGTGGAATAAATAGATAACCATCTATGTTTCACGCATTGGAAAGTAGAGAAGGTAAATTGCGCGAAGTAATCATCATTGGATCAGGCCCAGCCGGCTACACAGCCGCTATCTACGCGGCGAGAGCTCAGCTCAACCCACTCATGATTGCCTCCAGCGTTGAGCCTGGTGGGGAACTGATGAAGACCACCGAGGTGGAGAACTACCCCGGTTTCCCAGAGGGCCTAATGGGTCCAGATTTGATGGCCAGCTTCCAGGCTCAGGCCGAACGCTTTGGCACCGAGATTCTTTTTGACGACGTCACCGAGGTCGATCTAACTGGCGAGACCAAGATTGTGAAGACCGGTGCGGGCGAGACCTTTGAGGCAAGATCTGTGATTTTGGCAACCGGAGCCGCCTACCGAGAGCTCGGTCTTCCAAATGAGAAGGCGCTATCTGGGCACGGTGTTTCCTGGTGTGCGACCTGCGACGGATTCTTCTTCCGCGAGAAGACCATTGCCGTTGTTGGTGGTGGCGACTCGGCCATGGAGGAGGCGCTGTTCTTGACCAAGTTTGCCTCCAAGGTCTACGTGATTCACCGTCGCGACACCCTCAAGGCCTCCAAGATCATGCAGCAGCGAGCCTTTGACCACCCAAAGATCGAATTCATATGGAACTCCGCGGTTTCAGAGCTCAAGGGCGATGGCCAGCTAACCGGTGTTGAGCTGGAGAGCACCGTCGATGGCACCAAAACCGACCTTGAGCTAGAGGGTCTGTTTATTGCAATCGGAAATGACCCGCGGGTTTGGTTGGTTGAGAATCAGGTCAAGCTAACTGAAGAGAAGTTCGTTGAGGTTGATGGCAGAAGCTCAAGAACCTCATTGCCAGGGGTGTTTGCCTGTGGCGATGTCATCGACCCAACCTACAGACAGGCCATCACCGCAGCTGGATCCGGCTGCGTTGCTGCCCTTGACGCAGAGCACTATCTAAGTTCCCACTAGGAGAATCATGAAGGCAGTAGAGGCAACGCAAGGAACATTTGCAGCCGAAGTACTCGAAGCAGACAAGCTAGTAATTGTTGATTTCTGGGCGGAGTGGTGCGGCCCATGCCGCATGGTCTCGCCAATTCTCGATGAGATTGCAGCGGAGAACGCAGACACCATCAAGGTGGTCAAGGTGAACGTTGACGATGAGCCAAATCTGGCCATGGAATACAAAGTCACCGGCATCCCGCTGCTTGGAGTTTTCAAGGGCGGATCACTCGTGAAGCAGCTGGTTGGCGCTCGGCCAAAGGCAGCAATCATGCAGGAGCTAGCAGAGCTGCTCTAGCCAACCAGGGGCCCAAAGAACTAAACTGGCCGCTAAACCAAAGGGGATTAGTTGCCTGAGATTGACCTCACCCAAGCCACAAACTTTGACCTGTGGAAGCATTCCTATGCTGCCCGGGCCGAGAACTTGGCTGTGTCCGAGGTCAGGGCGCTCTTTTCGGTAGTTTCCAGGCCCGAGGTGGTCTCCCTAGCCGGCGGTATGCCGGATGTCTCTGCCCTCGATGGCGACCTGATCGAAAAGGCCTTCCAGTCCATGATGGCCTCGAGGGGCAACTATGCCCTGCAGTATGGCGGCGGCCAGGGCGACCCAAGACTTCGTGAACAGATCCAAGAGATCATGGCCCTAGAGGGCGTTCACGGCTCCGTTGAAGACATCATGATCACAACCGGGAGCCAGCACGCACTAGAACTAATTTCCGACCTGTTTTTGGACCAGGGCGATGTCGTGCTGGTCGAAGCCCCGAGCTACGTGGGCGCGGTTGGCATTTTCCGCCACAAAGAAGCCCACATCGAGCACGTTTTCACCGATGACCAGGGCATCTCTCCAGAGGCCCTCAGAGAGGCCGCGGAGCGACTTATCGAAACCGGCCACAAGGTCAAGATGCTCTACCTGGTGCCAAACTTTGCCAACCCAAGTGGTGTCACCCTCACTGCAGAGCGCAGGGTCGAGGTTCTAAAGATCTGTCGCGAACTAGGCATCTTGATTGTCGAAGACAATCCCTATGGCCAGCTCTACTTTGGCCAAGAGCCTCCCAAGGCGATTAGGTCAATGGACGACCAAGGCGTTGTCTATCTGGGCTCTTTCTCAAAAATCCTCTCCCCGGGTCTTCGCGTTGGTTACGTGCTAGCGCCACCTGCAATCAGAGAAAAGCTGGTGCTTGCCAACGAGTCGGCAATTTTGTCCCCGGCCACCTTCGCCCAAATGTTGGTGAGCGAATATCTGGCGATCTCCGATTGGCAGGGCCAAATCGCGACATATCGTGATCTCTACAAGACCAAGCGCGATGCCGCGCTGTCAGCGGTGCAGCAATATCTACCCAAGGTCCACACCACCAGGCCCGATGGTGGGTTCTTCCTATGGCTAACGCTGCCCGAGGGCTTGAACTCCAAGGAAATGTTGCCGCTGGCTGTGACCGAGCTCGTCGCCTACACCCCAGGAACCGCGTTCTATGGCGATGGCAGGGGTGCAAACAACATCAGGGTTTGCTTCTCGCACCCAACCGCCGAGAACGTAGCGGTTGGTATCAAGCGACTCTCAAATGTCATCAACCAGCAAATAGAGCTCAATGAGACCTTTGGGTCTGGGTCCTAAGCATGCGGGTATTGATTCTTGCTGGGGGAATCTCTCACGAGCGCGATGTCTCGCTGAAATCTGGCCGTCGGGTCGCAGACGCGTTGCAAGAAGCCGGCGTTGAAGTTGAAATCAAGGAACCAGACAACGAACTGATCGGGCACCTGATTGCCACTCGGCCCGACGTGGTCTGGTCCACCCTGCACGGGGCAGTTGGCGAGGACGGTTCCTTACAAGACCTCATGCACTTAGCCCAGATCAGGTTCGTTGGGGCAAGTTCAGATGCCGCCCGGTTGGCCTGGAACAAGCCGGTTGCAAAAACCATTGCTGAGCGTGCAGGACTACAAACACCGCAATCAATTAGCTTGCCACGTTCGACCTTCAAAGAACTCAATGCTGAATCGGTATTGGCAATGGTCGGCACCGAGCTTGGCTTCCCGCTGGTTGTGAAGCCGGCTAAAAGCGGTTCAGCCCAGGGAGTTACCAAGGTGGAGAGCGCAAAGGGCTTTTCCAAAGCAATGGTTGATGCTTTTGCCTATGACGATCTCGTCATGGTTGAAAGATTTGTTGCTGGCACCGAGGTCTCGGTAGGTGTGATCGATCTAGGAGCCGGCCCAATAGCCCTTCCAGCAGTTGAAATCGTGCCGGAAAGTGGCAGTTTTGGCTACAGCGAGCGCTACACCCCCGGAGAAACTGATTACTTTGTGCCGGCGAGGGTTTCACGTGAAACATCGGAGCTTTTGCCAGCAAATGCACTAGCTATTTTTGACGCCCTAGGTCTTAGGCACCTCAGCCGAATTGACTTCATAGTTGATGATCAGGGCACCTGCTGGTTCCTAGAAGCCAACGTCACCCCTGGCATGACCGAAACATCATTGTTGCCGCAGGCAATCTTGGCTCAAGGTGAAACTCTTGCCAGTGCTTACTCAGCGCTGGCGCGGGTTGCTTTTAGCGGCTAATTGCCGCGAATCTGGTCTGCGATCCGGCGCAGGTCCGCAATGTTGCCAAATTCAATAACCAGTTGACCTTTCTTGCGGCCAAGGTTGATCTTCACGACGGTGTCTAGCTCATCAGAGAGCTCTTGAGCCATCTCCTTAAGCATGTCGGTCTTTCCACCCGGGATGATCTTGCCCTTTATGGGTTTGGTTTTGGTGCCGGAAACCAACTCTTCGAGTCCGCGGACCGAGATTCCCTCTCGAATCGTCCTGTTTGCAAGCTCGATCATGCTCTCGGCGTCCGGGGCAGCCAATAGAGCCCTGGCGTGACCGGCAGAGAGCACGCCTGAGGCCACCTTGCTCTGAATCTCAAGAGGGAGACGCAACAACCTAAGGGTGTTGGTGATCTGTGGCCTCGAGCGACCTAGCTTGTCTGCCAGCTCTTCCTGGGTAGTGCCAAAGTCTTCGAGCATCTGCTTGTATGCGGAGGCTTCTTCCAGTGGGTTGAGGTTTGCGCGGTGAATATTTTCCAAAAGCGCATCCCGCAGCATGTTCTCATCCGCGGTTTCTCTCACGACTGCTGGGATTTCGCTCAAGCCCGCGGCCTTGCTGGCTCTTAGCCTGCGCTCACCCATGATGAGCTCAAAGCCGCCCTGTTTTGGCCTGACGACAATCGGCTGCAATACGCCGAACTCTTTTACTGAGTGAACTAGCTCCTCAAAGGCCTCTGCCTCGAAGACGCTTCGGGGCTGCTGGGGGTTGGGGGATATCAGATTGGGGTCAATCAGTGCGAACTTTGCACCTGGCACCTCAACCAAGTTCGGAATGGTTGCGGCTGAGCCGAAGAACACGTCTACCGCTGCACGATCGCCCTCGGGGATTAGTGAACCAATGCCGCGGCCTAGTCCGCCTCGGCGTTCCGGTCTTTTTTCGTCACTCATAGCGTCGCTCCTCTTTGGGCAAGCTCGATTGCGGCTTCCTGGTAGGCCAGGGAGCCGGTGTTCTTGGGGTCATAGGTGATGGCGGTTTGGCCAAAGCTCGGGGCCTCTGAGAGCCTCACGGAGCGCGGGATAGTGGCTTCCAGGGTCTGGGTCGGGAAAAAGCGCCTAACCTCCTGCGCCACGTCCGTAGAGAGATTGGTTCGGTTATCAAACATCGTGAGCAAAATCGAGCTCACTACCAACTCTGGGTTTAGACCGCGCTTGATGCGCTCGATATTAGAAACCAGCTGAGTCACGCCCTCGAGGGCGTAGTACTCGCACTGGATTGGGACCAAAACTTCCGTTGCCGCGCTGAGTGCATTGACGGTGAGAAGTCCTAGCGAGGGAGGAGAGTCGATAAATACGTAGTCGATGCGCTCGACCGAAGCCAAATACTGATTCAGGGCGTTGCGCAATACCAACTCACGCCCTGAGACATCCACCATCTCGATTTCTGCACCGGCCAGGTTGATGGTTGCCGGCAAGCAAAAGAGGTTTACGTGCTCTGGTGAGGGTTTGACCGCATCTGCCATTGGTAATCCCTGGACCAAAACCTCGTAGCTGCCCAGGACCTTGTTGTGGTGGTCCACTCCAAGGGCGGTAGAAGCGTTGCCCTGGGGATCCAAGTCGATCACCAATACCCGCATCCCCTTGCGCGCAAGGGAGGTTGCTAGGTTCACCGCGGTGGTGGTTTTACCAACCCCGCCCTTTTGGTTTGAAATGGTGATGATGCGGGTCTTTACAGGGCGATCCAGAGCTACTTCCTGAATCCGCTTAGCGCGCTCATTGTTCTGGGTGACTTCTCTAAGAATTGGGGCCGATCCGGACTGCATGCTCACTTGGCACCCCCGGATGTTTCACGTGAAACATGCTCGATGTTCTGAGTGTCTAAACCTTGCCAACCAATTGGGGTTGGGCTTTGCTCTACCCGGTCGTTTGGGTAACCCATGCCTGGCTTCACCGTGGGTTTTGTCGATACGTCTTTTTCGTGCTCTGTGGTCATGATTGCTTTAGCTTAATCCGCACAACCGTCGCGGTCTCAGGAGCCCTGCCTTGACCGAGGGTGATTATTTCCGGAGCGTCAAAGCCGAGCAGATCCAGCCGGTTTTTGGCATCCATGATCTCCTCGGGAGCCCTTGACCCCTTCATTGCCAACACGGTCTTTCCTTCAGATCCTCTAATTAGCGGAGTTAGCAGCTTCAAAAGCTTGTCCAGTGCCGCTACTGCTCTCGCGGTTGCAATATCGAAGTCGGTGCGCTGCACCTCCTCCGCCCTGGCCCTAATGACATCAACGTTTTTGATTTCAAGATCTAAAACCACCTGCTGCAGCCAATTAGAACGGCGCTCCATTGGCTCAATAAGGGTGAAATGGGCATCCGGCTTGGCTATTGCCATGGGCAACCCCGGTAGTCCAGCTCCACTGCCAATATCGGCAACCTTGCTGCCCGCTGGCACCAGCTCTGAAAGCAGGGCGCTGTTTATTACATGGCGGCCCCAGATTCTGGGAAGCTCCCTGGGCCCTAAGAGGCCAAAGGTCTCGGAATCCTTGGCGAGGCGGTCTGTGTAGGCGCGGGCGAGATCCAGCCGGCTACCGAAGATATCGGCTGCAGCAGCGGGTTCGGCCTCGTACTCAACCTCGCTCATGCCACCCCCTGTTTCACGTGAAACATTACGGCTTGCGGATAACGATGTGGCGGTCTTTGCCTACGCCCTCTGACTCAGAAACAAATCCGGCTTCGCCAACCATGTCGTGGACCTGCTTGCGGTCATAAGAGGACATTGGCTTGAGGTGCTGGTCCTCATCGGTATCTTCCAGCTTCTCGATGGTTCGCTCAACGAGCTTTTTGAGCTGCTCGGTTTTAGCCGCTCTTGAACCACCAACATCCAGGATCAGTCGGCTCATCTCGCCGGTCTTGGCCTGCACGGCTAGTCGAGCTAGCTCCTGGAGTGCCTCAACGGTCTCTGGCTTGGAGACGGTGCCCAGGTTTGACTTTTCGTCACTGGAAACGCTGATGTAGACGCGCTCCTGGCGGAACTCGATCTCGAGGTCTCCGTCCAAATCCGCAACATCGAGGAACTCCTCGATGAAGTCTGCGGCGATTTCGCCCTCTTGCTCTAATTCTTGTTCGCTAGTCATTTCTTCTTCTTTTTCTTGGATCGGTTTTTGCTCACGGGCTGTTGGC
>DATBNK010000001.1:0-2992 GCA_036554355.1 Aquiluna sp. | reverse complement strand
CGGCAACGGTGCCAGAACCGGTTTCAAAAGCAGCGCGAAATGCCCTCACGGCAATCTCACCGCGGTTAGCTACGAGAATTTTCTTGAACATTCAACCTCACTGAAACCGTGTTGCGACATGGCTTGCATGCCCTACAGAAGGGTAGCCTATTGCAGTGCATGTTCTCAGCGTCAGCTCCCTCAAAGGCGGGGTGGGTAAAACCACGGTTGCCCTTGGTCTAGCCTCCGCAGCCCTCAATAAAGGGCTGAACACCTTGGTGGTTGACCTTGATCCACAGTGCGATGCTACGAGCGGCCTGGCAGCATCCAATAACCAATCCGCCTCGGTTGCAGAGGTGCTGCAGGCACCCAAAATCCAGACCGTTCGCAAGGCCATCGTCTCCTCAGGTTGGCACAAGTCCTCAAAGATGGACGTAATGGTCGGAAGCCCAAGATCTCTGCTACTAGATAACCCCGCCCCTTCCGTCTCCGATGTCTGGAAGCTAGAAGAAGTGCTAGCAATGGTGGAAAGTGAATACGACCTAGTAATCATTGACACTCCCCCATCTATCAACGCCCTCACCAGAACCGCTTGGGTCGCATCAGACCGCGTAGTGGTTGTCACAGAACCCGCCCTCTATTCAGTCATTGCCGCCGACCGTGCCCGCAGGGCAATAAACGAGATCAGCGCCAAGCTAAGTCCGCGACTGAGATTGCTGGGTATTGTCGTGAACCGACTAAGGCCTGCCTCTCACGAGCATGAATTCAGGCTCAAGGAACTAAGAGAGATGTTTGGCGAGCAGCTTTTGATGCCGCACTTCGAGGAGCGAGCAGCGGTCCAGCAATCAACCGGTGCGGCTAGACCGATTCACGCCTGGCCCGCCGAGGGTGCTGCGGAGATCGCCAAAGGTTTCGACTGGCTACTGACCGGTGCGCTATCAGATCTCGAACGCGATGACATCAGGCGCGAGCGCCTGGGAACTGTTGGAAGAGCACTGCGTGGCAGTGCATCGCCGCTAGCAGAGCTGACCGGACCAATTGATGTAATAGAAACTGTTCCAGAGAGCCGCAAGGCGGCAAAGAAAAAGCGCTGGTTCTCGAGGCGCTAAGAGATTTTTCTAGCTCTTCTCAGAGCTAGTTCATCCTGCAGCTGAGCTTCCTCGGCAGCAAAGTCAACCAGAGTAGCCTCAACCTCGCGAAGCACCCGACCAACCGCAATTCCGAATACTCCCTGACCCTGGCCCAGTAGGTCAATCACCTCGTCCTGGGAGGTGCAGAGATAAACCCTGGCGCCATCGGACATCAGGGTGGTGTTGGTTAGATCAGAAATACCGGCAACCTTCAGCTGCTCAACGGCAATGCGAATCTGCTGGAGCGATACTCCGGTGTCCAGAAGTCGCTTCACGAGCTTTAGCACCAGGATGTCGCGGAATGAATAAAGTCTTTGGGAACCAGAACCAGTAGCGCTCTGGATTGAAGGAACAACTAGCTGGGTGCGATCCCAGTAGTCGAGCTGCCGGTAGGAGATGCCGGCTGCAGCTGCGGCGGATGCGCCACGGTAGCCGAGATCGTTAGCAGGAAGACCGTCGGTAAACAGCATGGCTGAATCGTTGTCCATGACGGCTCCTTTCAAAAGTGTCGAGAGATAAGTCTGCCTTCAAGTTCTACTTTAAGGTTGCTGCTCACGCCTTCGGCGTGTCGGGCTAGGACTCGATGTCTTCAATTACCTGGGCAATCAAGTGCGAGCGGATTGCACCAAAGCGCTCTGCGATCTCCTGAGCAACGTGAGCTGCTCGCGCGGAGCTCTCTGGAGCTCGCTTGCGCAGGATCGGCTCTGTCACACCGGTGATGATTCCAACCTCGCGCTCGGTTGCAGACTTTAGGCCCCTTAGGTGCCTGGGCTGAATACCAAACTGCTCGAGGGCCGAAAGGGCAAAAGCGATCTCAACCTCGTGAGAGGAGTGTGGCTGAGCTCCAAATAGACCCAGCTCGGTTGCTTCGCGGAAAGCGACATCACCCAGTCCGGTCTCGGCTTTGAGCTGGGCGGTCGAAAACTTCTGCCCCTTGCGCAAAGTTGCCGGGGTGGCCTGTGGCAAAAGCGGCGTCCTGCCGGCGTCAAGTTCGTCTAGGTATTCGCGGATTACCTTCAGGGGCAGATACTGATCGCGTTGCAGGGTGAGAACGATCTTGATGCGTTCAATCTCGTTCTCTGAATACTTGCGGTAGCCGGCATCGGTACGCTCCGGCGTGATCAGACCCTGGTCCTCTAAAAACCTAAGTTTTGAGGGAGACAGGTCACCAAACTCTGGCTTCAAAACGGTCAACACCTGACCGATTGTGTAGAGCTTGGAATGAGAATCTAGTTTTCTTACTGCGCTTTCCATTACAACCCTTTGCCCGAAGGGTAAAAGGTGAGTCGGAACTTGCCGATTAGAACCTCGGAGCCCGTTGCCAAATTTGCAGCCTCCACACGCTCACCATTTACGAAAATACCGTTCATTGAACCCAGGTCACGAACCGAGAAGCTCTCGGCCTCGCGGTGAAACTCCGCGTGCTTTCTAGACACTGTCACATCGTCCAAAAAGATATCTGCCTCTGGGTGACGACCTGCAATTGACAGGTCTTGATCTAGAAGAAACCTCGAGCCTTGATTCGGACCCCGGTGAACAATCAGCAGGGCTGAATCAGATGGCAACGCCGCCACCGCACTAGCTTCTTCAGGACTGAGAACAGGGGCTTGAGAGGCGACCAAGTCGTCGGCGAAACGAGCTGTCTCGTCGCCTCTTTGATCTTCCCGATTCAAAATTTTCCTCCCCTGAAGCTTCCATGTTAGGGGATTTTATTTCGCTGATGTAACCAAATCTGCAACCTGCTTGACGTAAATGAATCCGGAGACCCAATACATGCCAACTCCCCAGTAGGTGAAGCCCCAAGCAAGCGGTAAAACTAACCACTCTGCCTGCGGCCAGATGTCAGCCATCAACAAAAGAGGGAGTGCATATAGAAGTGCAAA